>JAKFEI010000086.1:0-5681 GCA_036675765.1 Nocardioides sp.
CGGTCCTGCAGGGACAGGTCCATCAGGGCGTCTCCAACGCTTCGACGGTCTCGAACGACTCGAGGGACTCCGCAATCCGGGACACGGGTACGACGTCCGGTGCGCCCTTGCGCGCCGCGTCCGCCGTGTGGTCGTCGGGCTGGCGCTGGCTCTCACGTTCGGCCTCGACCCGCTTGAGGTAGTGCTGGACCTCCCGCTCGCGCTGGTTGGCGTCCCAGCCGAGGTATCCGCCGACCAGGTCGGCCACGTGCGGGGCCGCGGCGACTCCCCGGTCGAACGTCTCGAAGGAGATCCGCATCCGGCGGGTCAGCACGTCGTCGAGGTGCCGCGCTCCTTCGTGCGTCACGGCGTAGACGGCCTCGACCTGGAGGTAGTCCTCGGCCCCGGGCATCGGCTCGGCCAGGTCCGGCTCGGCCGCGACCAGGTCCAGCACCTCGAGCACGAGCGACCCGTAGCGCTCCAGCAGGTGCTCGATCCGGTTGACCGCGAGGCCCGACTGCGTGGCAAGCGTGCGGCGCTGGTTCCACAGGGCCTGGTAGCCGTCCGCCCCGACGAGCGGGATCCGCTCGGTCACGCACTCCCCGACCTTGCGGCCCAGCACGCTCTCCAGTCCGTGCACGGCTTCATCGACGGCGTCGGCGGCCATGACCCGGTAGGTGGTGTACTTCCCGCCGGCCACGACCACGAGCCCGGGGACGCTGTGCGCAACGGCGTGCTCGCGGGACAGCTTCGACGTGGCTGCCGACTCCCCGGCCAGCAACGGCCGCAACCCTGCGAACACGCCTTCGACGTCGTCGCGGGTCAACGGCACCTCGAGCACCTTGTTGACGTTGGTCAGCAGGTAGTCGATGTCGCTGGAGCTGGCCGCCGGGTGGTCCTTGGACAGCTCCCAGTCCGTGTCGGTGGTGCCGATGATCCAGTGCCGCTTCCACGGGATCACGAACAGCACGGAGGTCTCGGTGCGCAGGATCAGCCCGGCTTCACCGCGGATCCGGTCGCGGGGAACGACGAGGTGGATGCCCTTGCTGGCGCGCACCTTGAACTGGCCACGTTCGCGGGCCATGCCCTGGGTCTCGTCGGTCCAGACGCCCGTGGCGTTGATGACTTGCGACGCGCGGATCTCGAAGCGGTGGCCGCTCTCGAGGTCGATCACCTCGGCGCCGACCACGCGCTCGCTCTCCTTGATCAGGCCCAGCACACGGGTCCGGGACGCCACAGCGGCACCGTAGGTCGCCGCGGTGCGGGCGAGGAACATCGTGTGGCGGGCGTCATCGACCTGCGCGTCGTAGTAGCGGATCGCCCCCACGAGGGCGTCCTTGCGCAGCGAGGGGAACGCTTTGCGCGCCCCGCGGCGGGTGAGGTGCTTGTGCATCGGAATGCCGTCGCCGTACCCGCTGGCCTTGGACATGGCGTCGTACAGCGCGACCCCCGAACCGGCGTACCAGCGCTCCCAGCCGCGGCCGGTGAGCGGGTAGAGGAACGGCACCGGTCGGACGAGGTGCGGAGCGAGCCGCTGCATGAGCAGGCCGCGCTCCTTCAACGCCTCGGCGACGAGCCGGAAGTCCATCATCTCGAGGTAGCGCAGGCCGCCGTGGATCAGCTTGGAACTGCGGCTGGACGTGCCCGAGGCGAAGTCCCGGGCCTCGACCAGTCCGACGGCGAGCCCGCGGGTGGCGGCATCGAGGGCGGCGCCGGAACCGACGACTCCCCCGCCGATCACCAGGACGTCGAGGTGCTGGTTGGCCATCCGCTTCAGCGCCGCAGCGCGGCCGCGGGGTGAGAGAGGCGCGGGATTCATGGGACCTCCACCCAGTCAAGGGTTCGTTGTACGGCCTTCTGCCACTGGGCGTATCCCGCGGCACGCTGGTCCTCGCTCCAGTGCGGTTCCCAGCGGGTGTCTTCCTGCCAGTTCTCCCGGAGCTCGTCGGTGTTGGCCCAGTAGCCGACCGAGAGCCCGGCGGCGTAGGCCGCGCCGAGCGCGGTGGTCTCCGGGACAACGGGTCGACTGACCGGTACGCCGAGCACGTCGGCCTGGATCTGCATGCAGAGGCTGTTGGCGGTCACGCCGCCGTCGACCTTGAGCACTTCGAGCGTCACGCCGGAGTCCGAGGACATCGCCTCGATCACGTCGCGCGACTGGTAGCAGATCGCCTCGAGCGTGGCCCGGGCGACGTGGGCGTTGGTGTTGAAGCGCGACAGGCCGACGATGGCGCCGCGGGCGTCGGAACGCCAGTACGGCGCGAACAGACCCGAGAACGCGGGCACGAAGTAGACGCCGCCGTTGTCCTCGACCTGGGCGGCCAGCGACTCCGACTCGGAGGCGCCGCTGATGATGCCGAGCTGGTCCCGCAGCCACTGCACCGCCGAGCCGGTCACCGCGATCGAGCCCTCGAGGGCATAGACGCAGGGTTCGTCGCCGAGCTTGTAGGCCGGCGTCGTGAGCAGGCCCGCCTTGGACCGGACGATCTCGGTGCCGGTGTTCAGGAGCATGAAGTTGCCGGTGCCGTAGGTGTTCTTGGCCTCGCCCGGCGCGAAGCAGACCTGCCCGACGGTCGCGGCCTGCTGGTCGCCGAGGATGCCGGTGATCGGCACCTCCCCGTTGAAGGGCCCGTGCAGCCGGGTCGTTCCGTACGGCGTCGTGGCCGACGACTCGCGGATCTCCGGCAGCATCGCGCGGGGAACGCCGAAGAACCCGAGCAGTTCGTCGTCCCAGTCCAGGGTCTCCAGGTCCATCAGCATGGTCCGGCTCGCGTTGGTCACGTCGGTGACGTGGACGCCGCCGTCAGGCCCACCGGTGAGGTTCCAGAGCACCCAGGTGTCCGGCGTCCCGAACAGGGCGTCGCCCTTCTCGGCGAGTTCCCGCACACCGGGGACCTCGTCGAGGATCCACTTCAGCTTGCCGCCGGAGAAGTACGTCGCCGGGGGAAGCCCGGCGCGATGACGGATCACGTCTCCGCGACCGTCGCGGTCCAGCGCGGCGGCGATCGCGTCGGTGCGGGTGTCCTGCCACACGATCGCGTTGTGCAGCGGACGGCCGGTCCGGCGGTTCCACACGATCGTGGTCTCGCGCTGGTTGGTGATGCCGACCGCGGCGAGGTCGCTGGCGTCGAGACGGGCCTTGCCGAGGGCGGTCTGCACGACGGACGACGTCCGCTCCCAGATCTCGACGGGGTTGTGCTCGACCCACCCGGCGCGCGGCAGGATCTGCTGGTGCTCGAGCTGGTGCCGGGCCACTTCGCGCCCGGCGTGGTCGAACACCATGAAGCGTGTGCTGGTGGTGCCTTGGTCGATCGCCCCCACGTACCTCGCCATGCACCAACTCTGACACGTCGCACGTCGCCGGTGCTCGGAACACGCGCGATCGGACCCAGTGCTTGACCTCAACCGAACTTGAGGTTCAACGATGGGGCCATGAACAGGATCGCACTCGTCACGGGCGGAAGCGCGGGCCTCGGCCGCGCACTGACGCTCGCCCTTGCCCACCAGGACTGGCACGTCATCACCAACGGCCGGAACTCCGAACGGCTGGCCACCACGGCGGCGGCTGCCCCGGCGGGCTCCGTGACCGCCATCGTCGGTGACACGTCCGACGAGAACCACCGGGCCGACCTCATGGCTGCGGTGGAGGAGCTGGGCCGCCTTGACCTCCTCGTCAACAACGCCGGAGTCCTCGGCCCGACCTCCGGCGACAACCCCCACCGGTTCCTTGCGGACCTCACCATCGAGGACGTCGGCTTCGTCTGGCGGCAGAACGTCGGCGCGCCGCTCGTGCTGACCAGCCTCGCGATCCCCCACCTCGCAAGGACAGGTGGCACCGTGCTGTCGATCTCCTCCGATGCCGCGCTGGAGCACTATGCCGGCTGGGGGATGTACAGCGCGTCCAAGGCCGCGCTGGACCACCTCACCCTCACCGTCGCCGCCGAGAACCCCACCATCACCGCGTACGCCGTGGACCCGGGTGACATGCGCACCCAGATGCACCAGGACTGGTTCCCCGGCGAGGACATCTCCGACCGTCCGCTGCCCGAGGTCGTCGTACCCCACCTGTTGGCACTGCTGGACGGCACGGCGCCGTCGGGTCGCTACCGGGCCAGCGATGTCACAGCTTGAGGCACAGGAGTTCGCGCCGGCACCGGCCGAGCGGCGCGGGCTCGCCCGGGACCAGGTGCAACTTCTCGTCGCGACCGACCGCGGGATCACCCACAGCCGTTTCCACCGGCTCGACGAGCACCTGGAGCCCGGAGACATCGTCGTCGTGAACAACTCCGCCACCGTCGCGGCAGCCGTCGATGCCGTGTCCGACCGGCACGGTCCCGTCGTGCTGCACCTGGCGACGCCGCTCGACGACGCCACCTGGGTGGTCGAGGTACGACGTCCGCCGGATGCCGCTCGCGCCGTACTCGATGCCCGGGCCGGTGACCGGATCGACCTCGTGGGCGAAGCAGCCCACCTGCGGCTGATCGAGCCGTACCCGGCTCCCGGATCGTCCCCCACCGGCACCGGCAACCGGTTGTGGCGAGCGGAGGCGACCGGCGACCTCCCGGCGGCGGCCCTGCGACTCGGGCGCCCGATCGCCTACGGCTACCTCGATGCCCGCTACCCGCTCACGGACTACCAGACCATCTTCGGTAGCCGCCCCGGCAGCGCGGAGATGCCGTCAGCAGGACGTCCGTTCAGTCCCGACCTCGTGACCAGGCTGGTCGCGAAGGGGGTGCTGATCGCTCCGATCACCCTGCACACGGGCGTCTCCTCCCAGGAGGCGGGTGAGTTCCCGCAGGCAGAGCGCTTCGACGTGCCGCGTTCCACCGCTGCTGCAGTCAACGCCGTTCGCGCTGCGGGAGGCCGGGTGGTCGCCGTCGGCACCACGGTCACGCGAGCCCTCGAGTCGGCCGTTGACGTCGACCGACGCGGAGCCACCGTCGTCCCGCGGGCGGGATGGACCACCAGGATCATCAGCCCGGCCGAGCGACCGCTGGTGACGGACGGCCTCGTGACCGGCTGGCACGACCCCGAGGCATCGCACCTGATGCTGGTCGAGGCAGTGGCAGGAGCCGGGCTGACGCAACGGGCCTACACCGCAGCCTCGGCATCGGGCTACCTGTGGCACGAGTTCGGGGACTCGTGCCTCCTGCTGCCGGGGTCAGGGAGAGGTCAGGGCAATTCCCGATGACCGAACGAACACTCATCGGGCAGGGTGTTCCCATGACGACCGCCCCCCACCAGGTCTCCCCCAGCCTTCCCGCCGCGGCCCGCGCGATCGACCTCCACAAGACGTACGGGTCCGGTGACTCCGAGGTCCGCGCCCTCGACGGCGTGACGATCTCCCTCGCCCAGGGCCAGTTCACCGCGATCATGGGTCCGTCCGGTTCCGGGAAGTCCACCCTGATGCACTGCCTCGCGGCGCTGGACGCACCCACGGCAGGCGAAGTGATGGTCGGGGAAACCCAGCTGTCCCGCCTCAAGGACAAGGCGCTCACCACGCTGCGGCGTGAGGAGGTCGGCTTCGTCTTCCAGGCCTTCAACCTCATTCCGACCCTCACCGCCCAGGAGAACATCCTGCTGCCGCTCAGCCTGGCCGGCCGGAAGCCTGACCAGGCCTGGTTCGACACCGTCGTCGACACGGTCGGACTGCGTGATCGCCTCAAGCACCGGCCGGCGGAGATGTCCGGCGGCCAGCAGCA
>JAKFEI010000373.1:0-5677 GCA_036675765.1 Nocardioides sp.
CGACCTGAACTTCGAGGACGACGTCGAGGCTGCCCTGGCGTCCCTGCCGCCGGACTTCCGTGCCGCGGTCGTGCTCTGCGACATCGAGGGCCTCAGCTACGAGGAGATCGCCGACATCCTCGGCGCCAAGCTCGGCACCGTGCGTTCGCGCATCCACCGCGGTCGCGCCCTGCTCCGCAGCGCCCTCGCACACCGGGCCCCGCAGGGCGACCGCACCCGCTACCTCGGCCCCGCCACCGTGTCCCTCGCCGGTGGAGCGACAGGATGATCGGACACCTCGGCAACCGGGTCAGTGCCCTTCTCGACGGACAGCTCTCCGCGAAGGACACCGAGGAGGCGTGGGCGCACGTCTACTCCTGTCACGCGTGCCGCGACCTCGTGGAGCGGGAGGGCTGGGTGAAGACCCGTCTGGCCGGCCTGTGCGGTGGCGAGCGGATGGCACCGTCGAACCTCAAGGGTTCGCTGCTCAGCATGCCGCCGGGTGACGCCCTGCTCTCCGGCGGTGGCCACGGTCAGCGCCGCGGTGCGGGCGTCGCGATGATCGGTGGCGGCGCACTGGGCGCAGCCATGCTGGGCGTCCTGGCCTTCGGCCTCAACCCCGGCGGCGTGCCGCCGACAGATCGCCGTCCCCCGACGACCCAGATCGACTCGGTCGTCCCGACGACGCCCAGCACGACGCCCGCCACGACCTCCCTCGCCGGCAACGGTGCGGCGACGGTCTCCACCACCTTGACGACCGTGCTGCGCATGCCCGTGCGCGGGATGCTGCCGTAACCCGCATCCGGTCCCGGCTGGGTGGATCAGTCATGATGACAACGTGAACGACGAGTACGACGCCGACCGGGAACCCACCGAGCCCATCGAGGGGACCGATCTGGTTCCCCCTGGCCCCGTGGGCGAGGACGCCCCGGTCGAGACCGCTCCGCAGTGGGCGCCGCCGGCACCGGGTGCTCAGCCCGTTCCGGCCGCCCGCCCGGAGTCGGCCCCGGAGTCGGCCCCGGAGCCGACGCTCCCGATGCCGACCCTCGCTCCGTCGCTGATGCCTCCCGCACCTGCTGCACCGCCGACGCCCGCTGACCTGTCGGTCCGGCGCCCGGTCCTGCCGACCCCGCACGTCGAGCGCGGCTCCGGTTCCTCGCGCCGCATCTGGCCGGCTGTGGCCCTGTTGTCGCTCGTGGTCGGTCTCGGCGGTGGCTTCCTCGGCGCCCTCGCCTACGACAAGGTCGCCGATGACGACACGGGCACCGGATTCGCCGACGGTGGCCTGTCCGATGTCGACCTCGAGGAGTTGCCGCCCCTCGAGGCGCCCGGGTCGATCGCTGCCGTGGCGCAGGCCGTGCTCCCCAGCACCGTCCAGATCCTCGCGGAGTACGACGGCCAGGCGGCCGGTGCGACCGGGTCCGGCTGGGTGATGGACGGCAACGGTCACATCATCACCAACAACCACGTCGTGGCTTCTGCCGCGAAGAGCAAGGGCCCGATCGTGGTCGTCGACCACGACCGCAACCGCTACGAAGCCACGGTTGTCGGACTCAGCCCGGTCTACGACCTGGCGGTCCTGTCGGTGAAGGACTTCAAGGACCTGGTCCCCGCGAAGCTCGGCTACTCGAAGAAGTTGCGGGTCGGTGAGCCGGTGGTGGCCATCGGATCGCCGCTCAGCCTTCCCGACACCGTCACCTCCGGCATCGTGAGCTACCTGCAGCGTCCGGTGACGACCGGTTCGTCGACCGACGAGTCGTCGTACATCAATGCAGTGCAGACGGACGCGGCGATCAACCCGGGCAACTCCGGCGGCCCGCTCGTCAACATGCAGGGCGAGGTGATCGGCGTGAACTCGGCGATCGCCACCGCCGGTGGCGGCTCGATCGACTCCGAGGCCGGCAACATCGGTGTCGGCTTCGCGATCCCGGTCGAGCAGGTGCGCGTCACCGCCGACCAGATCCTCAAGACCGGCAAGGCGCAGTACCCCGTGATCGGCGCCAAGGTGAAGACGGGCGGCATCCCCACCGGGGACGGCGCCGTACTCGACGAGATCCTGGCCAAGAGCCCGGCCAAGGACGCCGGCCTGCGCAAGGGTGACCTGATCACCCACATCAACGGTTCCCGGGTCAGCGACGGCATCGCGCTCATCGTCGCGATCCGCAGCTACCAGCCCGGACAGACGATCGAGTTCACCGTCAAGCGCGGGAACAACGACCGCACCGTCAAGGTCACCCTGAACGGCGAGGACGGCTGAGCGACGCCCGGCCCATCGAACGGATCAGTCGGCGTCGGAGTCCACGAACGGGTGCTCGGCGACGTACTTCTCGGCTGACTTGTACTGCTCCGCGATGTACTCCTCGAGGCGCGATCCCTCGACGCGCCACTGGCCGCGGCCGCCGATCTTGATCGCGGGCAGGTCGCCGCGACGCACGAGGGCGTAGACCTGCGCGCTGGAGGTGTTGAGCACCTCAGCGACGTCGGCGAGCGTGAGGAATCGTGGCGTACCGCTCATGGCTCCATCGTTGCACTCCGCTCCGTCGACTGCACCGGCGGCGCGGCGGGCTGTGGATGACGGGGTGACGATCGGCGTCCCACCCTGCATGATGTTCGCGTGTCCAGAGATCTCGGGATTTCTCCGGGCGCGCCCGTACCGCCGCAGGCCACCCGCGTGGCACGGCCGGGCTGGCGTGACCCCAGGTTGTGGATCGGCATTGCGCTGGTCACCGGTTCGATCGTCCTCGGAGCGCGCCTGCTGGCCGCTGCCGACGACACGGTCCAGGTCTGGGCGCTGGCCCAGGACCGCGGCAGTGGGTCGCCGGTCGTGAGTGAGGACCTGCAGGTGGAGCGGATCCGGTTCACGGACGACTCCGCGCTGGGGCGCTACTTCCCGGCTGACGAACCCGTGCCCGCTGACCTGGTCCTGACCCGTGCCGTGGGCGCCGGGGAGCTGCTCGCCCGATCGGCGGTCGGGGAGTCCGACGCCGAGGAGGTGCTGCGGGTGCCGCTCGAGGTCGACCCGAACCGGGTGCCGCCCGACGTGGACACCGGATCCGTCGTCGACGTGTGGGTGAGCGACGGTGCCGGGCTGGCCAAGGGAGCAACCCGCGAGGACCTCGAGGTCGACGGGCCCGCCCTCAGCGAGGTGACCGTCGTGGCGGCGCCGGAGTACGACGACACGTTCGCGGTCACGGGTGCGCGCCAGCTGGTCGTGGCGGTGGACGATCCGCGGGCCGCGGAGTTCGAACGCCTGCTCAGCTCCCTCCAGGACCCGGTCATCCGGATCCTGCAACGGTCCTGATGCCGCGATGATCGTCGTACTGCTGGTGTCGAGCGGCGCCGCGTGGGAGTCACGTGGCCTCGCCGCGCTCCAGGACCATCCGGGGACCGTCGTCCTCAAGCGCTGCGTGGACGTGGACGACCTGCTCGCTGCGGCGAGCACCGGCCAGGCCGAGGTTGCCGTCCTGGGCGTCGACCTGCCCGGCCTGGACCAGGGCGTCGTCGACGACCTGACCCGGTACGGCGTCCGTGTGGTCGGGATCGCGACGGGCCCGGATGTCACCCAGCCCCGGGCCGCCCGGATCGGGATCACGACGCTGCTCGATGCGTCCCGGATCGACGAGCTCGGTGCGCTGGTGACGGCGCTGCCTGCCGACGCGACGCTGCCGGCCGCCCCGGTGCCGTTGCCGGGCGAGGACCCCGCGCCCTCGCTCGACGGCGCCCTCGCCGGCCGCGTGGTCACCGTCTGGGGGCCCGGTGGCGCACCGGGCCGGACCACGCTGGCCTCGGGTGTCGCCGCCGAACTGGCCCGGCGTGGGCTCTCGACGCTGCTCGTCGACGCCGATCCCTACGGCGGCGCCGTGGCGCAACAACTCGGGATCCTCGACGAGGTGTCCGGGCTGCTCGCGGCCGCGCGGCTCGTCGCGTCCGGAACGCTGGAGCAACGCTTCGTCTCCGTGCAGCGCCGGCTGTCGGACCAGCTGCGCGTCATCACCGGCCTGCCGCGTGCCGACCGCTGGGTGGAGGTCCGGCCGGGATCGCTGACGGAGATCGTGGAGGCAGCGCGTCGCGGGGGCCAGGTGGTGGTCGACACCGGCTTCAGCATCGAGCACGACACGGCCAGCGACCTGGGCCGGCCGGGGCGCAACGACCTCACCCGCGAGGCGCTCGAGATCGCCGACGAGATCCTGCTGGTCGGATCGGCCGACCCGGTCGGCCTGGCCCGGCTGGCGCGGGCGATGACCGAGCTCAACGAACTCGTCGTGAACCCTCCGGTGCGGATCGTCGTCAACCGGATGCGATCGACGCTGGGCTGGCGCGAGCCGGACGTCGTGGCCATGCTGAACGGCTTCGGGTCCAGCCTCGGGGTGCACTTCCTGCCCGACGACCAGCCGGCCGTCGACAAGGCGTTGGTGGCCGGCCGGCTTCTCGTCGAGTCCGGCGACTCGGCGCTGACCCGCGCGATTGGCGCCCTGCTGGACGCCATGGCCAGCACGCGACCGCGAGGCCTTGCGGGCCGTCCGGCAAGATAGGGGCCGTGCTGACCGTCCGCCGTACCCCGCGCACCCGCGTGGCCGTACCGGCGACGATCGGCAGCCTCGAGAGCGTCGCGGCGCTGGCTCTGGCGCACATTGCGGCCGGGGGAGAGGTGCCGGGGGCGCTCTGGCTGACCGCCTTCGGCGGTCTCGTGTACGCCGCCAGCGTGGTCGTGCTGCGCCGCAAGGCCGGGATCCGCGTGGTCCTTCCGGTGCTCGTCGGCGCGCAGGTGCTGGGCCATGCGTGGCTGGTCGCCCTGAGCCCGGGCGCGCACGCGACCCACAGCCACGACGCCGGCGGGTTCCTGGGCCTCACGCCCGGCATGCTCGCGGCGCACGCCCTCGCAGCCGCGGTCACGGGGGTCATGTGGGCCGTGCGGCGTCGCGCGGTCGTCGTACTCCTGGCGTGGTCGGACCTCGGGCGCCTGCCCGCACCGGTTCGCCCTGCTGTGCCGGGCAGGCAGACCGTCGCCGCCCTGGTCTCCCGCCGCTTCCTGGCGATCGCACCGACGCGTGGCCCACCGGCCCGCGCCGCCGCGATCGCCTGACCTCTCCCGTCCGGGAGGCGTCTGGGCAGTCGCTGCTGCCCCGACCCACCTCACCGAAGACAGAGAGAGAACTCATGAACGTCCGACGCTTCACCCTGCCCGTCCTCAGCGGCACCGCCGCCCTCGCGATCGTGGCCCTGTCGGCCGGCGCCGCCAGCGCGCACGTCACGGTCACGCCGAACGTCACCTCGGCCGGTTCGTACGCCGTGCTGACCTTCAGTGTGGGCCACGGCTGCGAAGGCTCGCCGACCACGAAGCTGGCCATCGCGATGCCCGAGGAGATCCCCTCGGTGACCCCGACGGTCAACCCGAACTGGACGATCGAGAAGGTCGCCCAGAAGCTGGACGAACCGATCAAGGACGCGCACGGCAACGAGATCACCGAGCGGATCGCCCAGGTCGTCTACACGGCGAAGACGCCGCTGGTCGACGGCTACCGCGACACCGTCGAGCTGTCCGTGCAGCTGCCGGACGCGGCGGGGGAGACCCTGGCCTTCCCCGTGGTGCAGAGCTGCGCCAAGGGCGAGACCGGCTGGACCGAGACCACGGCTGACGGCCAGGACGCCGAGGAGCTCGAGCACCCGGCCCCGACGGTGACCATCACCGAGGCGTCGG
>JAKFEI010000040.1:0-5649 GCA_036675765.1 Nocardioides sp.
GTACCTCGCCACCGGGATGATCGCGCTGGGCAAGAGCCAGCTCTCGGAGTACGGCTTCAGTGCGTCCGCCGAGCACCCGCGACTCGGTGCGGTCCGCACCCCGTGGAACACCGACCACTCGGCGGGCGCCTCGAGCGCCGGCTCGGGCGCACTCGTCGCTGCGGGCGCCGTACCGATTGCCCACGCGAACGACGGCGGCGGTTCCATCCGGATCCCGGCGTCGGTCAACGGGCTGGTCGGGCTCAAGCCCACCCGGGGCCGGTTGCCGCAGGACAAGCTGATGCGGGAGATGCCGATCAAGATCGTCTCCGACGGGGTGCTGACGCGGTCGGTGCGTGACACGGCGGCGTTCTACCGGGAGGCCGAGCGGGTCCAGCGAAACCTCGCGCTGCCGCCGATCGGTGACCTCACCCGCCCGATCAAGCGCCGCCTGCGAATCGCACTGAACACCAGCGGCGTGGGCCGTGGTGCGGACGCCGAGACGCGTGCGCTGACCGAGCAGACCGCGGCCCTGCTCGAGGAGCTCGGGCACACGGTGACGGAGACCGACGCCCCGATCGGCCCCGGTTTCGCCGACGACTTCCTCCTCTACTGGGCGCTGCTCGCCCAGGCGATGCTGGCCACCGGCCGGCCGGTCCACGGGCGCTCGTGGAGCAAGCCGAAGCACGACAACCTCACCCTCGGGCTGGCCCGGCACGCGCGGCGCAACCTGCACCGCCTCCCCGGAACCATCACGCGCCTCAAGCGCGCCAACGCGCAGGCCGAGCTCTACTACGAGAAGTACGACGTCGCGCTGACCCCGACGCTCGGCGCGGCCACGCCCCCGGTCGGCCACCTCGATCCGACCCAGAGCTACGACGTGATCATCGACAAGCTGATGGACTGGGTGGCCTTCACGCCGTGGCAGAACGTCACCGGTGCGCCGGCCATTTCGCTGCCCCTCGCGACCACCGCAAAGGGCCTCCCGCAGGGCATGATGTTCGGTGCAGCACCCGGTCAGGAAACCCTCCTGATCGAGCTCGCCTACGAGCTCGAACAGGCACGACCGTTCGCCCGGATCCACGCCTGAATTCGACTGCGAGCGGCCCGATTTCTTCTCCGTCGAAAGCGCGTGTATCGTTCTGCGGCGTTGCCCCTTTAGCTCAGACGGCAGAGCGTCTCCATGGTAAGGAGAAGGTCTACGGTTCGATTCCGTAAAGGGGCTCTGGGACAAGGGTCTGCCAATCCAGACGGTGAAAGCCGCAAGGTGAGGCAGACGCCCTGACCCCCTGGCGGGGTAGCTCAGGTGGTTAGAGCACACGGCTCATAATCGTGGTGTCGCGGGTTCGAGTCCCGCCCCCGCTACGCCAGATGACGAAGAATCACCCCGGCAGTACCCCATAGACAGCAGTAGAAGGACTTCCCGTGGCCAGCAAGAGCTCAGACGTTCGCCCCAAGATCACGCTCGCGTGCGTGGACTGCAAGGAGCGGAACTACATCACGAAGAAGAACCGCCGCAACGACCCCGACCGCATCGAGCTGTCGAAGTTCTGCCCCCGTTGCCGCACCCACACCGCGCACCGCGAGACCCGCTGATACATCTGGTCGAGCGCGTCTTCGGCGCAGATCCGGGGCAGCAAGCTGCCCGTGGACGCCTCTCGCCGCGCTGCCGACCGCGGAGCCCGTCCCACTCTGGTGGGGGCGGGCTTCTGTCGTTTTGGGGTCGGTAGGCTCGGGCCATGCCAATCGACGCCTCCCTCGTCGGGCGTGGTTACCCCCCGACGCAGCCCTACCCGGTCACGACGGATGCCGTCGTGGCCTTCGCCACCTCGGTCGGGGGCAGCTACGACGTTGCAGCGGGCCTCCCGCCGACCTTCCCGATCGTGGTCACCTTCGCCGCCCTCCAGGACTTCCTGGATGTCGAGCAGGTCGAGCTGTCCCGGATCGTCCACGGCGACCAGCGCTTCCGCTACGAGCGCCCCGTCGTCATCGGTGACGTGCTGACCGCTGCCCTCACCGTCACCGGTGTGCGGTCCATCGGCGGCAACGACATCGTGAGCACCTCCAGCGAGATCGTCGACGCCTCCGGCTCCGTCGTGTGTACGGCGACCGCGACCATCGTCCACCGGGGAGCCACCGCATGAATCACCCCACTCGATTCTGCGTCTCCCCCGCTTCGCTCCTCCGCCACACAATCGATCGGGGACCCCGATGAGCGCCATCAGCGACCTCACCACGGGCGACGCGCTCCCCGAGGTCACCTACGAGATCACCCGCGCCGACCTGGTCGCCTACGCGGCGGCCAGCGGCGACCAGAACCCGATCCACCAGGACGAGGAGATTGCGCTCGCGGTCGGCCTGCCCGGTGTGATCGCGCACGGCATGTACACCCTCGCGCTCGTCGGCCGCGCCGTCGGCGCGTGGGCACCCGGTGCCGAGGTCGTCGAGCTGGGCGCGAAGTTCGTCGCACCGGTCGTCGTACCCGCCACGGGTGCGGCACGGGTGACCGTCTCGGGCACCGTGGGCGCCCGGACCGACGACCTGCTCGCGCTGGCGCTCGTGGTCACCTCCGACGGGACCAAGGTGCTCGGCGCACCCAAGGCGACCATTCGTGGTTGACCCGGTCGTGGCCGAGCCCGCCCTCGCGGACCTCACGACGCTGCGCCTGGGTGGCCCGGCCACCCGCTACGTCGCGGTCGGCGACGCGGAGGAACTGGTCGCCGCCGTGTCGGCCGCCGACGCGGCCGGCGAGCCGGTGCTCCTGGTGGGCGGCGGCAGCAACCTGGTGGTCGCCGACGAGGGCTTCGCCGGGACGGTCGTGCACCTGACCGGTGGCGGCGTCCACGTCGACGGCGACGCGTGCGGGATCGCGTCGGTGACGGTCGCGGCCGGCGAACCCTGGGACGCCTTCGTGGCCCGGGCCGTCAGCGAGGGCTGGACCGGCGTCGAGGCCCTCTCCGGGATCCCGGGGACCGTCGGGGCCACCCCGATCCAGAACGTCGGCGCCTACGGCCAGGAGGTCGCCCAGACCATCGCCCGGGTCCGGGTCTGGGACCGGGTGCTGCGCGGCCAGCGCAGCTTCGCGGCGGCCGACTGCCAGTTCGGCTACCGCCACTCGCGCTTCAAGGCCGACCCCGGCCGCCACATCGTCCTCGACGTCACGTTCGAGTTCCATCCCGGCGAGCAGTCCGCGCCGGTCGGCTACGCAGAGCTGGCCCGCACGCTGGGCGTCCAGGTCGGTGACCGGGCCACGTTGGCCGAAGTCCGGGACGCCGTCCTCGGCCTGCGGCGCGGCAAGGGCATGGTGCTCGACGCTGCGGACCACGACACGTGGAGTGCCGGGTCGTTCTTCACGAACCCGTTCGTCGAGCCCGATCGGGTTCCGGAGGGCGCGCCGTCGTACCCACAGGACGACGGGCGGGTGAAGACCAGCGCGGCCTGGCTGATCGAGCAGGCCGGCTTCGGCAAGGGCTTCGGGCTCGACCGGCCGGACGCGCGCGTCTCCTTGTCGACGAAGCACACGCTCGCGCTCACGAACCGTGGCGGTGCGTCGACCGTGGAGCTGCTCGACCTGGCCCGTGAGGTCCGCGACGGCGTCGAGGCGCGCTTCGGCGTCGCGCTGGTCAACGAGCCCGTGCTCGTCGGCTGCGTGCTCTGAGGCAGCCCGGGAGCAAGGTCAGCCGTTCGCGGAGCTCAGCGCCGCGATGAACAGGCCCGCGATGGCCACGATGGCCAGCAACCCGAGCACCGCGAGGACCAGGCCGATGATCCCGGTGACGAAGCCGCCCGTGGCGAGCCCCTCGCCGGTGAAGGCCTGGGGGTTGGCCCGGATCTCGCGGCGCGCCCGGAGGCCGGTCCAGATGGCGAAGGGCGAGCACAGCACGGCCAGGAAGGTCACGAAGAAGACCGGCGTGAGCAGCAGCCCGACCAGGCCGCTGATGCCGAGCACCAGCGACGTCGTCGCCATCGGGTGCGTCGGCGCGACGTGCCGGATGTACTGAGGTGCGACCTGGTACGGCGATGGCGAGCCCTGGTACGGCGCGGCGGCGTAGGGCGCGGGCGTGACCGGGTACGGCCCCGGGGCGACCGGGTACGGCGGCGCGGGCGGGACCGGAGCGGAACCCGCAGGTGCCTGCTGGGTGGGTGCATCGGGAGCGACGTCGCCGTAGGCCGGAGCCTGGTAGGGCTCGAATCCCGGCGAAGGCTGCGACGGGGGAGTCAGGGGTGGCTGGTCGCTCATGGCGTCATTCTTCCAGTAGCGAGCCTGCGTCAAACCGTCCGGGAGCGGCGGTTGTTCAGGCGCCCTGCTCGGGGGCGGCCAGCCACGCATCGATGTCCGCCAGCGCGGTGTCCCTGATGTCGGACGGCGCCCGGCTGGCCCGCAGGGACATCCTGCCCAGTTCGGCCATCTCGGCGTCGCTGAGGCCGTGGGCCGCGCGCATCGTGGCGTACTGCCCCGCCAGCCTCGACCCGAAGAGCAGGGGGTCGTCGGCGCCGAGCGCCACCGTCGCGCCGGCGGCGAGCAGTGTCGGGAGCGGGACCGAGGTGAGGTCGGAGTAGACACCCAGGGCGACGTTCGACACCGGACAGACCTCGAGTGCGACCCCGGTGTCGACGATGCGCCGCAGCAGGTCGGGATCCTCCGCGGCGCGCACGCCGTGGCCGAGCCGCCCGGCGTGCAGCGAGTCGAGGCACGCGCTGATGTGCTCCGGACCGCGGAGCTCGCCGCCGTGGGGCGCCAGCATCAGGCCGGCCCGCTCGGCGATCGCGAAGGCGCCCGCGAAGTCGGAGGTCCGGCCGCGTCGCTCGTCGTTCGACAGTCCGAAGCCGACCACGCCGCGATCGACGTACTGCGCGGCCAGGCGCGCCAAGGTGCGGGCATCCAGCGGGTGGCGGGTCCGGTTGGCCGCGATCACCACCGCCATGCCGAGGCCGGTGCGCTGCGTGGCGTCCCGTACCGCGTCCAGGACCAGGTCGGTGAACGCGGTGATGCCGCCGAACCGTGCGCCGTAGCCACTCGGGTCGACCTGGATCTCCAGCCACCGACCACCATCGGCGACATCGTCCTCCGCAGCCTCGAGCACGAGCCGTCGTACGTCGTCCTCGGTGCGCAGCACGGAGCGCGCGACGTCGTACAGGCGCTGGAAGCGGAACCAGCCCTTCTCGTCGGCGGCGGTGAGCTGCGGGGGCCACTCGGAGACGAGCGCGTCGGGCAGGTGGATGCCGTCGCGCTCGGCGAGCTCCAGGAGGGTGCCGTGGCGCATCGAGCCGGTGAAGTGCAGGTGGAGGTGGGCCTTGGGAAGCACATGGAGGTCCCGCACGTCGCCATCGTAGGTGGGAGGGCGCCTGTCGCGCCGAGGGGCCGGCGAACCACGACGGTCTCCGTCGCCCGGGAGTCGCCCGTCTGTCGTTTCAGGGGTCGTCGTACTTTGGAGCGGCGTGGGTGGCGTGCGTAGACTCACCCACTGGTGGTTCTTCCACATGGTTGGTCGCGCCCTGACGCAGTTCCCTTTCGGGCAGCTGTGCGCGGGCCGGATCGACCGGAGAAGCCGCGGAGGGCACTAGCTCAACTGGCAGAGCATCGGTCTCCAAAACCGAAGGTTGGGGGTTCAAGTCCCTCGTGCCCTGCAAGACAGACCATGACGACGACAGAAGGAAAGGGTGAGCATC
>JAKFEI010000331.1:0-5591 GCA_036675765.1 Nocardioides sp.
CGAGGGCGCGAACCTCTACACCGCCGACGTGACCCGGACGATTCCTGTGTCCGGCACCTTCACGCCGCTGCAGCGCGACCTCTACACGCTGGTGCTCCAGGCGCAGGACGCCGCGATCGCAGCACTGAAGCCCGGCGAGAAGTTCCTCGCCGGCCACGACGCCGCGATGAACGTCCTGGCGCACGGCCTCGGCGACCTCGGCCTGCTGCCCGTGTCCGTGGACGAGGCCCTCTCCCCCGACTCGAAGGTGTACTCGCGCTGGACGCTCCACGGCACCAGCCACATGCTCGGCATGGACGTCCACGACTGCGGCCACGCTGCTCCCGAGGCCTACCGCGACGCCGACCTGGCCGAGGGCATGGTGCTCACGGTCGAACCCGGCCTCTACTTCCAGGCCGACGACCTGCTCGTTCCCGAAGAGCTGCGCGGCATCGGTATCCGCATCGAGGACGACGTCGTCGTGACGACCGACGGTGTGCGCAACCTGTCCTCGGCGTTGCCCCGAACCCCCGACGCGATCGAGGAGTGGATGGGGTCACTCCGCGGCTGATCGCCTGATCCGTCGCCGCCCGGGGCGGTCTTGACAGGCCCCTGGCGGAGGAGCAGCCTGAACAATTGGACGGAAACGCACCGGTGACCGAGGTGCATTCCGTGCGAGAAGGATCCAGGAGCCTCCAGGGAAGTCCGCGTGCAGAGGGCAACGATTTGCCTCTTCTCGGACCCAGTCGCCTGCGCTCCCTCGTCCGAGCGCGGGCCCCCGGCCCCGACATGTGACGACGAGACCTAGCCAGTCATTTCGCGGCCATCGCGACCCGAGTCGGGGGTCCGCATTCTTCGCTTGTCCCCGGGACCGATTCGTTCGGTCGCGCCAGCGAGCCCGTTTGTCACCGAACTGCAGTCCGACACGCGGCTCGCGAACGCACCACAGAGAACGCACTCCTTTGGAGAAGCTCATGTACAGGAAGCTCATCGCACTACTGGCCACGCTGTTGGCCTGCTTCGTCGTGGCAGGAGGCGTGGTGCCCTCTCCGGCATTCGCCGACAGCCCGCACTACGTCAAGGGCCCCACGGCAACCGTCGACGGCAACAGCCTGGTCGTGTCGTGGAAGGCAGTCGGCCTGGGCAACACAGCGACCAGTGTCGAGTTCAGCCTCACCGGCACCGTCAGCACAACCTCCCAGTGCTTCACCAAGAGCGGCAATCCGGTCAACGGCGTCCCGAAGTCGGAGACAGTCGACGTCAACGCGACGGGCACGTTCCCCGTCCGGAACGGTCAGACCACCGGTTCGCTCACGATCGCGCCGATCTCGACGCTCCAGTGCACCGGCAAGCAGCACGTCGTGATCCTGGCGACCGACTTCGACCTGACGCTCAACGGTGACGGCCTGCCGCCGGTCCACATCACCGGCTGACCAACACCAATCCATGGCCTCGGGGCCGGCCAGCGAGTACCGAAATCAGGCGGCAGGACGCGTGGGAGCCCTGCCGCCTCCGCGCGCCAGTGGGGGCGACAGACCTTCAGACCAACGCAATGGTCTCCAGCTCACGGATCGCCGCACAGCATCGTGCTGTCATGACGGCGAACATCCGGTCCCCGCGCTCGGTACGGGTCCCGTAGGCCTGGCCGAACACGCAGACGAGCGGCCCCTGCAGCATGGCGAACCGATAGTCGTCCCAGCACTGCTCCAGTGAGTACGACGTCACGCCGTGCCCGACGAGAGCCCGGTGGTATTCGGCGACAAGCGCCTCTTCCGCAGCGCGACGCGGTTCGGGATCGAGGCTGGTTGCGACGACGTACGCGAGGTCGCGGGCCGGCAGGGCCAGGCTCAGGGTCTGCCAGTCGACCGCCACCACGCCGGGGCCGCCGTCGGGCGGGAACAGCAGGTTGTCGAGCCGGTAGTCGCCGTGCACCAGCCCGAACCGCTCCGGTCGGGCGAGGGCCCACTCCTCGATCACGGGCACGATCGCCCGCACGGTCGTGACGTCGTCCGCAGAGAGCTGGTCGGCGAGATTCTCCACGAACAGCTCGACGGCCGGACCGAACAGGTCGGCCATCAGCGCGGCGTCCGCGGGGCCGTTGATGGCCAGGCCGTCGATCTCGAGCAGCGCGGGGTCGCACCAGCGCGGTCCGTGGAGCCCGGCGAGGTTCACGACCGCGTCCTCGACCTGCGCCACGGTGCACCCAGCGATCTGGTCACCCTGCACAGCCGGGGCGAGGTCCTCCAGCAGCAGTACGAAGTCGCCGCCCTCGGGCGCCATCGCGGCGTGGTGGGTCGCTGGCACCCGAACCGCGACCGTGGAGGCAATCTCGTCGTAGAACCGCACCTCGGTGCGATAGGGATTGGCGAGCATCGTTCGCGCCGCCGGGTCGACGGCGGGCAGCTTCGCCAGCACGGTCGCCGGCAGCGCCGGGCCACCTCGCAACGTCAGGCGGTAGCAGGTGCCGATCTGGCCGGTTCCGACCGGTCTCACGTCGACGGCGTCGACCTGGGCGCCGAGAGCGAGGGTCAGCCACGCCGGCGTCAAGGCGTCGACGTCGGCCACCAGCGGCACCTCGGCGCTCATCGGGCTCCTGCACTCGCCAGCGACCAGCCCGGATTGAGGGGCATTGCATCGAGAGCGGGGTCGCGCACCGCCGCCCATGCCTTCACCACCGGCGCGAGCTCCTCGGGCGTTGCCCCGTGCAGCACGACGGAATCGGCACCGGCGTCGAGCTGGTCCTGGATCCGTCGCGCACAGTTCTCGGCGGAGCCGCTCGCAGCGGCCGCCAACCACTCGGCAGGAAGAACCTCGTCCTGCAGCCGGCCGAGCTCGTCGACCGTCCCGATCGCGTCGAACGCACCGGGATGGCCCTGCACCAGGGGGTGGTCCCGGAACCGCTGGAGGTCGTCGAGCGACCAGCCGTTGGCCCGGACCAGCACCTCGCCGTACCCCTGCAGGTAGGTGGCCAACCGACCGACGAGCTTGCGGAGCCGGTCCTGCTCGGAGATCGACTCCTCCACCGTGGCGAGCACCGACCAGATCCGGACCGATGCCGGATCGCGACCGGCCTCTGCCGCCGCGCCGCGGACCGTGGCCACCGCACGGGCGAGGGTTTCGTCGGTGAAGAACGTGTGCAGCACGACGCCGTCGGCGACGCCGCCAGCCAACCGGAGCGACTTGTCGCCGATCGCCATCATCAGCACGGGGATGTCCTCGTCGAAGGAGGGGTCCTGCGACAGGTACGGGTAGTCGCCAACGGGTCCCGCGTGCCCGAATGCCTCCCCGTGCCACAGCCGGCGGTAGATCGAGATCGCGTCGGCCATCTGTGCACTCGTGACGCGCGGGAGTCCCATGACGTCGAAGAGCAGGTCGAAGCCGCGGCCCAGGCCGAAGGCGTAGCGGCCGCCGCTCATCCGGTGGACCGACGTCGCGAGGGTGGCGGTGACCAAGGGGTGTCGGGTGTTGTGGTTCGTGGCCGCGGTGGCGATGCCGATCCGTTCGGTCGCCGCCGCGACGGCACCCGCGAGCACGCCCGCGTCCTTGACGTTGAACCGCTCGGAGAGGAACACCGACCCGATGCCGAGGTCTTCGGCGAGGCGCACCTCGGTGAGCAGGTCACGCGGGGACTCGGTGTGGCCGGCCAGACCGTAGCAGCCGATCTCAGGCATCATCCGCGCAGTTTGGCGGCCAACTGGACACTTGTCCAGCGGCGTGACCAGTATGAACACTTTCCGCACTGACTTCCAAGTAACCACTACGCAGGACCAGACTCGACCCGTGCCCAAGCGAACTGCCACCGCGTCCTCGTACTCCATCACCATGCGCCTGCACACCACCGTCGACCACGGTGTGGTCGGCGGGGTGGCGACGGCGATCGCCGAAGCGGGCGGTGTCGTCACCGCGATCGACGTCGCCGAGTCGAGCAACCAGCGCCTCACCGTCGACGTCACGTGCTCGGCGGCCGACGCCGAGCACGCCGGTGAACTCACCGAGGCGGTCAAGGGTGTTCCGGGCGTCGAGGTGCACAAGGTCTCCGACCGCACGTTCCTGATCCACCTCGGCGGCAAGATCGAGGTCGGCTCCAAGGTCCCGCTGAAGACCCGCGACGACCTCTCCCTCGCCTACACCCCCGGCGTGGGCCGGGTCTGCATGGCGATCGCCGAGAATCCCGCCGACCTGCGCCGACTCACCATCAAGGGCAACACCGTCGCCGTGGTCACCGACGGAAGTGCCGTGCTCGGCCTGGGCAACATCGGCCCGGGCGCCGCCCTTCCCGTCATGGAGGGCAAGGCCGCCCTGTTCAAGCGGTTCGGTGGCATCGACGCGTGGCCGATCTGCCTGGACACCCAGGACACCGACGAGATCGTGCGCGCCGTCGAACTGATCGCACCCGGCTTCGGCGGCATCAACCTCGAGGACATCGCCGCACCGCGCTGCTTCGAGATCGAGGCCCGGTTGCGCGAACGGCTCGACATCCCGGTCTTCCACGACGACCAGCACGGTACGGCGATCGTCGTGGTCGCCGCGTTGACGAACGCGCTGCGCGTGGTCGGCAAGGAGATCGGCGTCGCACGCGTCGTCGTCTCCGGCGCCGGGGCCGCCGGCACCGCGATCGTGAAGCTGCTGATCGCGGCCGGCGTGCAGGACGTCGTCGTGGTGGACCGTGCCGGCGCCCTGGTCGCCGGCGACGAGGGCCTCTCCCCCGCCCACGTGGAACTGGCAAGCCTGACCAACCGCGACGAACGCCGCGGCGGCCTGCAGGACGTGCTCGTCGGCGCCGACGTCTTCATCGGCGTGAGCGCCCCGGGCGTGCTCCACGCGGAATGGATCCCGACCATGGCGACCGACCCCGTCGTCTTCGCGCTGGCGAACCCGGACCCGGAGGTGGACCCGGCCGTGGCTGCGAAGTACGCCGCCGTGGTGGCCTCGGGACGCTCCGACTTCCCGAACCAGATCAACAACGTGCTGGCCTTCCCCGGCGTCTTCCGGGGCCTCCTCGACGCCCGCGCCACCGAGGTCACCACGGACATGATGCTGCGCGCGGCTGATGCGATCGCGCACGTCGTCCACGACGACGAGCTCAACGCGAGCTTCATCATGCCGTCGGTCTTCCACCCCGAGGTGCACACGGCCGTGGCCACGGCCATCGCCCTCAAGACGGAGTGAACCTCAGCGGGTACTGACCACTGTGTGACCCGAGCCGTGGCTCGGTGACTTCTCGCCGTCGTCCTCGAGCGAGGCGGCGGTCGAGACGACCAGGCCTCCGAGCAGGAAGCCGATCACGCCGGCGGCAAGGGTGTTGACGTTCATCAGTGGTGCTCCGTTCCGGAGTGCTCGTCATGCTTGTCGTGCTCTGAGTGGTCGTGGTGGGCGTGGTGCAGGGCGTGGCCCTTGCCGCGATCGATGAGGTAGCGGTTGACCGGGAAGGCCGCGACGAACGCCGCCGACAGGGCCAGGATCATGGCCAGCCAGAAGACGGGGTCGACCAGACCGGAGTCCATCGCCCCGGGGATCGCCGCCATCACCGCGTTGTCGACGACCTCCATGACGATGATCGAGATCGTGTCGGCCGCGAGCACCAATCGGAGCGCCTGGCCGAACCGCATGCC
>JAKFEI010000321.1:0-5543 GCA_036675765.1 Nocardioides sp.
AGCCGGTCAATGGTGCGGAGCATGCGAGAGTCCTTTGGTGTAAAGGGAGTTGAACGGAAGGACCAGGCCCGAGCGCTGATGTAGTCATGAAACGTCCGTGTGCGACGCGGCGTCATGGCAATAGCAGATTCTTTACCTTCGGTCTAGACCACAGTGGTAGAAGCCTCAGGAAACTTCGCCGATTCGCAGGACATGGCCACCGAAAACCCTTACGGTGCGCCACACTGACGCCGTGGCAGCCAAGGACTCCGTCGTCAACCTGTGGGACTTCCTCGTCAAGGGCGGGATCGCCGACCTGAGCCGGACTCCGTCCGAGATCATCGCGACCGGGCGGACCCTGGAACTGCACCGCTACGACAAGGTCAAGGGCGTCCGCGCCAAGGGACTGCCCGTGCTGCTCGTGCCTCCGCTCGGCGCCCAGGCGTCGTGCTTCGACCTCCGCCGCGGCCTGTCCCTGGCCGAGGACTTCGTCAACCGCGGGCGGCCGACGTACCTGGTCGACTACGGGCCCCTGAAGGGTGCCGACAGCAAGGTCGGCATCGAGCACTTCATCAACGACGTCCTGCCCGAGGCCATCCGCACGGTGTCCGAGGACGCCGGCGGGCGCGACGTGCACCTCGTCGGCTGGTGCATGGGTGGGCTGATCTCCATCGGCACCACGGCCGTTCACCCCGACCTCCCCATCCGGACCCTCTCGATGGTCGCCAGCCCGTTCGACATGTCGAAGCAGCCGATGCTCCGGCCGGTCCAGGCCATCGGCAAGGTGACCGGCGGGAGGATCGTCGGTACGGCGCTCAAGGCCGCCGGGTCCGTGCCGGCGCCGCTGGTGAGCATCGGGTTCAAGGCGACCGCGATCCCGGTGTACCTCAAGAAGCCGCGCACCCTGTGGAACAAGCGGCAGGACCGGGAGTTCCTCGGCCAGATCCAGGCCATCGACAGCCTGATGAACAACATGCTGACCTATCCCGGCCGGGCGACCATTCAGGTCTACCAGAAGATGGCGCTGCGCAACGAGCTCGCCACCGGGCGCATCCAGGGGCCGAACAAGATGGTCGACCTGGCCGACATCAAGGTCCCCGTGATGAACGTCGCCGGCACCACCGACGTACTCGTGCCTCCCCCGGTGGCGCACCACGTCGGCTCGCTCGTCCCGAACTCGCCGGACGTCCGGATGCCGTCGGCGCCCGGTGGCCACCTCGGCGTACTCACCGGGACGAAGGCGCCCGAGACGACGTGGGCGTACATCAACGAGTTCATCGGGAAGCACGACCGGAAGCGCTGAACCAAGTGCGCCCCACAGCCGGTGCGGCCAACCCGGTGGCGTGCATGGTGTGACGTGGCGGGCCTGGTCGACGTCGGTGACAGGTGGTTCGGCTCCACCGCGGCCCCCCTAGGATTCCGGGCATGGCTGAGCCTCGAAGTCGATTCCGTCCACCCTCGCGCGTGCTGGAAGGTGGACGGGCATGATCGACACGCAGACCTTCCTCAACCTCGCCCTGGTGGTGCTCTTCGTCGTGGCGGGCGGGGTGTTCGCCGCCACCGAGCTCGCCCTGGTCTCCCTCCGGGAGACACAGGTCAGCCAGCTCGAGCAGCGCGGCGGGCGGGGTGAACGGGTCGCAGGCATCGCACGCAACCCCAACCGCTTCCTCTCCGCCGTACAGATCGGCGTCACCCTCGCGGGCTTCTTCTCCGCGGCGTACGGCGGCTCGACCCTGGCGCCCGACATCGCGCCGTACCTGGCCGACCTCGGCCTCAGCGACGATGCCGCGGACACGACGGCCCTGATCGCGATGACGCTGCTGATCGCCTACCTCTCCCTCGTCCTCGGCGAACTCGTCCCCAAACGACTGGCGCTGCAACGCGCCGTGGGCGTCGCCATGACCACCGGACCAGCCCTTGACCGGTTCGCGACCCTCATGCGACCGGTGATCTGGCTGCTCTCCATCTCGACCAACGCACTGGTCCGGCTCCTCGGCGGCGATCCCAACGCCACGTCCGAAGAGGTGTCGAAGGAGGAACTCCGAGAGATCGTCACCACCCACGAAGGCCTGGGCGACGAGGAGCGCCAGATCCTCGTGGACGTGTTCGCCGCCACCCGCAGCAACCTCAAGGAGGTCATGCGTCCGCGTGGCGACGTCACCTTCATCCGCGGCACGATGACGCTCACCGACGCCGCGGACTGGATCGCCGACCAGCCGTACTCCCGTTATCCCGTCATCGGCGAGAACTTCGATGACGTCACCGGGTTCGTCCATGTGCGTGACCTCCTGGGCGAGCACCCCGAGGGACGCACGGTCGCCGAGGTCCAGCGTGAGATCCTCCACCTGCCGGGCACCAACCTGCTGCTCCCCACCATCGTCCAGCTGCGGCGCGCCGGTGCGCACCTCGCCGTGGTGGTCGACGAGTTCGGCGGCACCGACGGCATCGTCACGCTCGAGGACCTCGTCGAGGAGATCGTCGGTGACATCCGCGACGAGTACGACGACGCCACCGCGACCACCGAACGCGGCCGGGGACACCTCGTCGGGACAACCCTCGTCTCCGCCGGCCTGACGATCGAGGACTTCGCCGAGGAGACCGGAGTGTTCCTGCCGGACGGTGACTACGAGACCGCGGCCGGCTACGTCCTCGCCAGGCTCGGGCACGTCGCGAACGTCGGCGACCGGGTCGAGACCGACAGCGCCGTTCTCGTCGTCGCCGCGGTGGAAGGCCGGAGGCTCACCCAGATCGAGGTCTCGCCGACGCCCCCCGACGAGGAGGCGACATGATGAGCGAGGCAGTTGCGGTCCGTTACCCGACGCCAACCGTCGTCCGCACCGCTGATGTCGCGGCCAAGGGAATGCTGGTGCTGCTCCTCCTGCTCGCAGCGATCGACCCCGATGGCAGCAACCTCCGTGACAAGGCCGCTGAGGCGCGTGCCATCGGCTATCCGCTGGCCTCCTTCACCGTCCCCGTGATCTGGCTGCTGGCATGGAAGGAACGCGCATCCTTTCCCTGGGTGCCCGACCTGCTGGTGACGCTGACCTGCTTCACCGACATCCTCGGAAACCGGATGGACCTCTACGACACGATCTTCTGGTTCGACGACCTCATGCACTTCGTCAACACCGGCCTGATCGCAGCCACCGTGATCCTCCTGTCGCTGCACCACACCGCCACGCGGATCCGCGTCGTGGAGCGTGCCTTGGCCGTGGGTGCCACCGCTGCGATCCTGTGGGAACTCGCCGAGTACTACGCCTTCATCAGCGGGGGTACCGAGCGTGCCTTCGCCTACGAGGACACGCTCGGCGACCTGGCGCTGGGCACGTTGGGCGCCGTCGTTGCGGCACTCGCCATCCATGCACTCTGGGACAAGGGACGGCTGCGCGAGTCCGCGCCCCAGCTCGGCCGGTAGGACGTCAGCTGTCCGGCCCGGTCGGCTTCGGGCGGCGGAGGGCGCGGTCCACGACGGGCGGCGCGTAGCGGATCGCTGCGGCGGCCAACCGGCTCCCACGCGGGACGACGAGGAAGCCGCGGCGACGGCGCAGCGCGCGGATCAGCGCCGACGCGACCTGCTCGGGAGTGAGGGTCGCGACGCTCTCCTCGGCGGCCAGCACCTCCGCCGGCTTGTACCTGTTCTCCTCGTCGAAGCCCGGGGTCAGGGTGTTCGGCGGGCAGAGCACCCGGACGTCGATGCCGTACGGACGCACCTCGCGGCGCAGCGCCTCGGAGAAGCCGATCACGCCGAACTTCGTCGCGCTGTAGACGGTGTAACCGAAGACACCGGCCAGGCCGGCCATCGACGACGTCGTCACGATCGTGCCCGTGCCGGCCTTCCGCAGGTGGGGCAGCACCGCCCGGCAGACATTGATCGTGCCGACCAGGTTCGTGGCCACCATGCCCGCGACGTCCTCGTCCGGCAGGTCTTCCAGATAGCCGGGGCGGGCGTACCCGGCGGTGGTGACCACCAGGTCCGGTACGCCGAACTCGGCGACCAGTGCGTCCACGACTGCGGTCGTCGTACTCGCGTCGGTGACGTCGACGGACAGGGCAACCGCGCCGGGGCCGAGCTGGGCGAGGGCCGCGTCGAGCTTGGCCTGGGACCGGGACAGGACGACGACCTGGGTGCCCTCGGCGACGAGCTGGGTGGCGACCGCGAGGCCGATGCCCTCGGAGCCACCGAAGACGAACGCGCGCTGGTGCATGGGTGCAGGCTACGAGGGGCCGACGTGTTCCTCGAACACCAGCACCGTCTGGGTGGCGACCACTTCGGGCAGCGCCTGGATCCGCTCGAGGACCAGCTCGCGCAGGTGCTCGGCGTCGCGGGCGCGGACCAGGATCACGCAGTCGAAGTCACCGGCGACCAGCGCGACGTGGGCGGCCTCGTCGAGTGCCCACGCCTTCTTGCGGAACGACTTCCACGAGTTCTGCTTGATCCGGACGTGCACGTACGCGGGCAGCCCGAGGCCCAGCGCGGCATGGTCCACGTCGATGGTGAAGCCGCGGATCACCTTGGTGTCGATCAGCCGCTTCACCCGCGCGTAGGCGGTCGCCCTACTGAGCCCGATCCGTGACGCGACGTCGCGGATAGACGTCCGCGAGTCCACGCGCAAGATGTCCAGAATTTCCCGGTCGACGGCGTCCATGCTGGACAGTCTGCCACTCCACGCGCTTGCGTGGAGAGCCAAACGTCTGACCCTCCTCGTCATTTCGTGGACTGCGTCACACAATGGAGCCATGTTTGAGGAAGCGCAGACCTTTGCCCCGGTGACGACCGACGAGGACGGATCCCTCAAGGTCCACCTGGGCGCCGACCACCCCGGGTTCGCCGACGCGGACTACCGCGCCCGCCGCGACGCCCTCGCGACGCTGGCCAACGCCTGGCGTCCGGGCACCCCGTGCCCCACCGCCGAGTACACCGACGCCGAGCACAAGGTGTGGCGCGTCGTGAGCGAAGCGCTCGTCACCAAGCACCGCGCCTACGCCTGCCGCGAGTTCCTCGACGGCAAGGAGTCGCTCGGCCTGCCGATCGACCGCATCCCCCAACTGGCCGAGGTCAGCGACTGGCTCGCCCCGCTGACCGGCTGGCGCTACGCCCCCGCCGCCGGCCTGGTCCCGCTGCGCGAGTTCTACGGCTCGCTCGCCGACAAGTCCTTCTGGTCCACCCAGTACGTCCGCCACCACTCGGTGCCGCTCTACACGCCCGAGCCCGACGTCCTGCACGAGGTCGTCGGCCACGGCAACACCCTCGCCAACCCGCGCTTCACCGCGCTCTACGAGCTCGCCGGCCAGGCCTCCCGCCGCGTGCGCACCACCGAGGCGCTCGAGTTCGTCAGCAAGGTCTTCTGGTTCACCCTCGAGTTCGGCATCCTCTGGGAGGGCAGCGACCTCAAGACGTACGGCGCCGGCATCCTCTCCTCCCCCGGCGAGATCGAGGCGTTCCGCGGCATGGACATCCGCCCGCTCGACATCGCCGACATGGGCAGCACGTCGTACGACATCACCGACTACCAGAACGTCCTGTACGTCGCGGACTCGTTCACCCAGGTCGAGGACGTCGTGGG
>JAKFEI010000036.1:0-5538 GCA_036675765.1 Nocardioides sp.
CGAGAGTCCGCGGCCGACGGCGCGGGCCACGTCGAGCTCGCGCTCGGTGAGCCGGTCGAGGCGGCGCTGTGCGTCAGTGGCGCGGCCGTCGGGTGACGCGGTGCGGACCCGTTCGATGAGGGTACGGGTCACCGAAGGCGACAGCATCGGATCGCCGTCGGCCACCTTGCGCAGGGCGGCCACGATCTCGGCGGGTGGCGTGTCCTTGAGCAGGAACCCGTCGGCGCCGGCCGCGAGCGCACTGACGACGTAGTCGTCCGCGTCGAAGGTCGTCAACACGATCACGCGCGGCGGCGACGGATCGCCATGGAGGACACGCGTGGCCGCCAGTCCGTCGAGCACGGGCATCCGGATGTCCATCAGCACCACGTCGGGGGAGAGCTCCCGGGCCAGCGCGACGCCCGTGCGCCCGTCAGCGGCCTCGCCGACGACCGCGAGATCGGCCTGCCCGCCCAGCATGAGCGACAGGGCCGAGCGGACCAACGGGTCGTCGTCGACGATGATCACGCGGATCTGGTCGGTCATCCGTTGCTGCTCCCGCCCTCGTCCCGGCCGCCCGTCGTGGAGTCGGCGGGGTCCCACGGTAGCCACGTGCGCAGCACGAACGTCTGCGGGTCCGGGGACCCGGCGACGGGTGCTTCGATGCCATGAGCCAGCCAGCCGCCGCGCAGGGTCGCGCGTTCGGTGAGGCCGACCAGGCCCAGGCCGGCACCGGGCGTGCGGGTCGGGCCGAACCCGACGGCATTGCGGAGCACGAGGTCCAGGCCGGCGTCCGGGGAGCCGGCGATGCTGATCCGCAGCGTGGCGGCCGGTGCGTGCTTGGACGCGTTGGTGATCCCCTCCTGCACGATTCGGTACACGGTGCGGCCCGTGGCATCGGGCAAGGGCGGGTACGGCGCCAGCTGGTCGTCGTACTCGATCGTGGCGCCGGCGTCGCGAGCGTCCTGCAGGAGCGCGGCGAGGTCGGTGTACGTCGGCTGCGGGCCGGTCAACGGCGCGCCGCTCTCCTCGTCGCGGAGCACACCGAGTACTTCGCGCAGGTCGGTCAGCGCTTCGTGTGCCTTGGCCTGGATCACTGCGACGCTGCTGCGCATCTCCTCGGCGGAGAGGTCCTCGCGGAAGGTCAGCGCACCCGCGTGCAGGGAGATCTGGGAGATCCGGTGGGCGAGGACGTCGTGCATCTCCCGGGCGATCCGGGATCGCTCGTTCGACCGGGCCTGGTGGGCGCGCAGGTCGCGTTCGGCCTCGGCAGTCTCGGCGCGTTGGCGCAGGGTCCACAGGAGCTCGCGCCGGGAGCCGATGAACATTCCCCACGCCAGTGCCGCCGCGATGAAGGCGATGCTGAACGTGGTGATCAGCCAGGCCGGATCCTCGTCGGAGGTCGGCTGCACCTGGTAGTAGACCCAGGTCATCGCCAGGTTGAGGGCACCGATGGCGATGACCTGCCACCAGTTTCGCCGGGTGGCCAGCGAGACGGTGGCGAGCAGGATCGCGCCCGCGCCGGACGCGGTGACCGGCGTCATCAGCGCCGTGATGACGGCAATCGTCATCGGCCAGCGACGCCGCCACCACACGAGGACGAACGCGACGACTCCGAAGGCGATGTCGAGGACGAACAGCCACTCGCGGTCGCTGTCAGCCTGCGCCTCCAGGACCGGCACCCAGGCCAGGCCGCTGACGGAGAGCGCCAGGAGATAGCGCCACAGATGGCTGTACCAGCGCAAAGGCGGCTGGTAGTCGCGTCCCCCGTCCATGGTTCGAGGTTAGGGCGTCGGGGGCCCTGGCCGGCAGCGCCTGCGGGCGGCGGCGCCCCCTACTTTGGTCAGAGTGATCCGGGCCGCGGGTCCGATGCGTGCGCCGGGGCGGATGGGGCAGGCTGGGGCCCATGATCACTGTTGATCGACTCACCGTTTCCTACGGCAAGTTCACTGCCGTCGATGACATCAGCTTCACCGCCCAGCCCGGCCGGGTCACCGGTTTCCTCGGGCCCAATGGTGCGGGGAAGTCCACCACGATGCGCGTGATGGTCGGACTCACTCCGGCCACCAGCGGGCAGGTCACCATCGGTGGCCTCCGCTATCACGACATCCCCAACCCCGGTGTGCACATCGGCTCCCTGCTCGACGCCTCGGCGCAGCACGCCGGGCGCACGGGACGCGAGATCCTCACCATCGGCGCCCAGACCATGGGCCTGCCGAAGAAGCGGGTCGACGAGATGATCGAGCTGGTCGGCCTGACCGACTCGGAGTCCGCGCGGCGCCTTCGCAACTACTCCCTCGGCATGCGCCAGCGTCTCGGCCTGGCACACGCGTTGCTCGGCGATCCGTCGGTGCTGATTCTCGACGAGCCGGCCAACGGCCTGGACCCGGCCGGCATCCGCTGGATGCGTGGCCTGCTCAAGGGGTACGCCGACCGCGGCGGCACCGTGCTGCTGTCCAGCCACCTGCTGCACGAGGTCGAGCAGATCGCCGACGAGATGATCCTCATCGGTCACGGCAAGATCGTCGCGCGCGGCGACAAGGCCACGCTGCTCGCCGGCGCCAACTCCACGGCGGTCGCGATGGTGACCTCGCTGGACAACCTCACGCTCGGCAATGCCCTCACGGCGGCCGGCCACGGCGTCGAGCCGGCAGGAACGGGCCTGAAGGTGCTCGCCACCCCCGAGCAGGTCGGTCGCATCGCGCTGGCCAGCGGTGTGGTCCTGACCGACCTCCGGGCCGGCGGCGCCGGCCTGGAGGACCTGTTCCTCGAACTGACCTCGGCAACGGCCCGTGAGGCCGTGCCCGGCATGGCGCCGCCCGCCCCGATCCCCGGAGGTATCCCGGCATGAGCACCGCACCCCTGACGCTCGACCTGTCCAAGAGCGGTCCGGTTCCCTTCGGCCGGATCGTCACGGTCGAATGGCGCAAGATGGTCGACACCAAGAGCGGCATCTGGCTGATGGCGATCACCGGCGGCCTGTTGGCGCTGGTGATGGCGTTGGTCGTCCTGATCGTCGGACTGAACAACGGTCAGGTCAGCGCCCGTGACCTCGTCCAGATCTTCACCTTCCCCGTGTCGATCCTCATCCCCGTGTTCGGCATCCTGGTCGTCACCAGTGAGTGGAGCCAGCGCAACAACCTCACCACCTTCACCCTCGAGCCCCACCGCCTGCGGGTGATGGGCGCCAAGTTGGTGGCGGTCAGTGCACTGGCGGTCGGCACCATCGCACTTGCGTTCGTGCTCGGCGCACTGACGAACCTGCTGTGCGGCGCCGTGACGGGCAATCCGCTGGTGTGGGATCTGGACGCCTCGCAACTCGCCTGGACCGTCGTCACACAGATGGCCTTCTTCGCGATGGGCTACGCCCTGGCCTGCCTGCTGTTGAACACCCCCGGGGCGATCGCCTTGTTCTATGTCGTCGCCCTGGTCCTGCCGCTCGTCGTGTGGGGTCCGCTCTACTTCATCTTCGACTGGGCCAAGGACGTCCTGCCCTGGATTGACATCAACACGGCGCTCTCTCCCCTGACGACCGGGGCCAACTTCGCCGGAGAGCCGGTGGACGTCGAGCTGATCAATTACGTCCAGGGTGCATGGACCCTGATCTTGTGGGTAGGGATCCCTGTGACCCTCGGCCTGTGGCGCATTCTGCGGGCTGAAGTGAAGTAGACGTGGTCTCCTGCCGTTCCCGGGTCGGCACGAGATCGAACTGAAACGGTCACCGGGCGTTGTCGGACACGACACCGCCCGGTGACCGTTTGCTTTCCCCGCACCGCGACCTTGGTCGCGTGGGCAATGGATACCTGCGTTTCGCCGCTCTCGGCGACAGCACGACCGTCGGACTCGGTGACCCCGTTCCGGGCGGGGAGTGGCGGGGCTGGGCCCGGCTGCTGACCGAGTCGCTCAAGGCGTCGTACGACGTCTCCTTCTGCAACCTCGCCATCTCCGGGGCCACCGCCGCGATCGTGCGGGAACAACAGCTCGACCAGGCCCTCGCTCACCGACCCGATCTCGCGTCCCTCCTGGTCGGCGTCAACGACACCCTGCGCTCGTCGTGGAACGCGGACCGGCTGCGGTCGGACCTGCTGGAGGTCGCCGGCGCCCTCGTCGACGGCGGCGCGACGCTGATGACGGCCCGCTGGCACGACCACGGCGCCGTACTCGGCCTGCCGCGGGTGGTGGTGCGGCCGATCAAGGAACGCATCGAGGTCCTCAACGAGGTGTACGACGAGGTCCACGCGACCCACGGCGGCATTCGCCTGGACCTGGCGTTGCTGCCGGAGGTGCTGCAACGGGAGTGCTGGTCCATCGACCGCTTCCACCCCTCCGAAGTCGGCCACCGGGCGCTGGCCCGGGCGTGGGCCGAGCGGCTCCAGGCGGCCGGCTTCGAGCTGCCGCTGCCCGATCTGGAGCCGTCGGGCGGATGCCCTCCGAGCTGGCGACGCGACGTCGCGTGGATGGTGACCGAGGGTGCGCCGTGGGTCGGACGGCGCGCGCGTGACCTCGGGCCGTGGGCGGTGCGTCGGGCGATCGGGGCGGGCCGATAGCGGTCCATGACCGGGCGATAAGTTGGCGCCATGAGTACCCGTGAGGATGGCCGCGCCGACGACGAGCTCCGCCCCGTCAAGATCACCCGCAACTGGCTCGACCACCCCGCCGGGTCGGTCCTGATCGAGTTCGGCAAGACCCGCGTGCTGTGCGCGGCGTCCGCCTCGCCGGGTGTGCCCCGCTGGCGCAAGGGCTCCGGCCTGGGCTGGGTCACGGCCGAGTACGCGATGCTCCCTGCCGCCACCAACACCCGCTCGGACCGTGAGTCGGTCAAGGGCCGGATCGGTGGACGTACCCACGAGATCAGCCGCCTGATCGGCCGTTCGCTGCGCGCCGTCATCGATGACAAGGCGCTGGGCGAGAACACCATCCAGATCGACTGCGACGTGCTCCAGGCCGACGGTGGCACCCGTACCGCCGCCATCACCGGCGCCTACATCGCGCTGGCAGACGCCTGCGCGAAGCTCGGTGTGTCCGGCGCGCTGACCGATTCCGTGGCCGCGATCAGCGTCGGCATCATCGACGGCGTGCCGCGCCTGGACCTGCCGTACGTCGAGGACGTTCGCGCCGAGACCGACATGAACATCGTGATGACCGGCGCGGGCAAGTTCGTCGAGGTCCAGGGCACCGCCGAGGGCGCAGCCTTCGACCGCGCCGAGCTGGACGCGCTGCTCAGCCTGGGCGAGAAGGGCTGCGTCGACCTGACCCGCCTCCAGCTCGCGTCGCTCGCGGAGTAGCCGTGCCGACTGTCCTGGTCGCCTCCCGCAACCTCAAGAAGGTCGAGGAGATGCGGCGGATCCTGGCCGAGCACCTCGAGGGTGGGGTCGACGTCGTCGGCCTCGATGACGTCGCCACCTTCGACGAGCCCGTCGAGGACGAGCCCACCTTCGAGGGCAACGCGCTGCTCAAGGCACGGGCCGGTGTTGCGGCCACCGGCCTGCCGACGATCGCGGACGACTCCGGTCTCTGCGTCGACGCACTCAACGGGATGCCGGGTGTCCTGTCGGCACG
>JAKFEI010000034.1:0-5534 GCA_036675765.1 Nocardioides sp.
ATCCCCCACGACCTCGGACCGTCCACCGACGTGCCGGGTGACCTCGCGCCGAGCAGCCGAGTAGCTCAGGGACACGTCGTCGTCCTCGAGCCAGCCGATCAGCGACTTGCGGCGCGACCAGTCCCGGGCGCCGCCGCCGTCGAGCCACACGCACCGCGCATGGCGGGCCTGGATGCGGGCGAACGCCTCGGCGGGGTCGCCCTGGGTCACCATGCCGTCACCACGGTGCCCAGCCTCCCACGGCTCAGGCCGGGACGGTTGCCTGCTTCACCGCTCCCCGCGCGATGCGCGCACCCGACCGGGCGACCGTCAGTGCGCCGGGCCTGCGCTCGGGGGTCCGACCGGCGGCGATTCGGTGGATCTGCCCATTGGCCATGGCAAGCCCGACGAAGCCGTCGAGGGCGCGGACGCCGAGCCGGCGAGGATCGGGCGGCAACGCCGGCTGCTCGCCGTCCAACAGCCACCTGGGGTAGTCCGGTACGTAGGTCATGGGTCGGCCCAGGCCGATCGCGTCGACGGTGCCCGTCGCCAGGAGCGCGTCCATCCGCTCCGCGTTGCGCAGGCCTCCCGTGAGGAGCACCGGCATCGTGGTCCGCGCCGAGACCTGGGCTGCGAAGTCCACGAAGTAGCCCTCCGCGCTGCCGCCCTGGCCTTTCGCGACGCCCGTCATCGCTGGCTGCTCGTAACCACCGCCGCTGATCTCCAGCAGGTCCACGCCGGCGTCCGCCAGGGCCAGCGCCACGTCCAACGCCTCGCCCTCGTCGAAGCCCCCGTGCACGAAGTCCTTGGAGTTGAGCTTGACCGAGACCGGTACGGCGGCGCCGACCGACGCGCGTACCGCAGCGACGACGTCGAGCAGCATTCGCCGACGGCGCTCACCGTCGCCGCCCCAGTCGTCGTTGCGCTGGTTGTGCAGCGGCGAGAGGAACTGCGAGAGGAGGTACCCGTGCGCGGCGTGCACCTGGACCCCGTCGAAGCCGCCCGCCACAGCCAGTTCCGCAGTGCGTGCGAAGCGCCGGATCACACCGGCGATGTCGGAGGCACTCAGCTCGCGCGGCTTGCGGATGTTGTAGCCGGGCACCGAGCTGCGACGGGCCGACGGCGCGACCGGCCGGCGGTCGAAGGGCGTCACGGCGACCTTGCCCGGGTGGTTGATCTGCGCCCAGGTCTGGGCGCCGGCCTCCTTTGCCGCACCCGACCAGTTCCGCAGGTCGGCCATCGCCCGGTCATCATCAAGGATCACGTTGCCCGGCTCCGTCAGGGCCGACCGGTCGATCATCATGTTGCCGGTCACCAGCACAGCCGCGCCGGAGCGGCCCCAGACCGAGTACAGGCGGCGGAGCCGCTCGCTCGGCGTACCGTCGCGGTGGGCGAGCTGCTCACTCATCGCGGCCTTCACGATGCGGTTGCGCAGGACGACGCCGCAGGGAAGCTCAAGCGGCGTGGACAGGTTCGTGGTCATCTCAAAGCACTCTCGGTCGGAGGTGGGTGGCGGAGAAGAGCGGCGACAACGGCCGCAGGGGAACCGGCGGTCGGCCGGCAGACAGGTCGACCCGGTGCAGCCGGGCATCGACGACCCGACCCAGGCCCATCAGGTGCAGTGGGTCGCGTTCGGACCCGCCGACTTCCAGGTCGAGCTCGACACGACGGGTCTCGATGGGATGCTCGCCGGGCGTGAACGCGAGCAGGCGGGGCAGGGCGAGCCCCAGGGTGCCGGCGACGTTGCGGTGCGGGCGGCCAAGGATCGGCGGCGCGTCGTCGAGCACGTCGCCGAGGGCGCCACGCATCGTGATCAGGCGGGTGCCCCGGCGGGCGGCGGTCGCCTCGATCCGGTCTCCGTCGAGCTGCCAGTCGATCTCCCCGAGCTTCTTCGGGTAGCCGAGAAGTTCCCGGCCCAGGATCAACGCGACGTCGTCGTCGAGGATCATCCAGGGACAGTGGATCCCGGTCCCCCACAGCGTCTTCACGTGCACGAAGAGACCGGCCTCGTGGTAGACCGAGCCGTAGGTGCAGTGGGGGAACCAGGCAGCGAAGAGGTCGGCCCGCGCCGGTTCGGCCAGCCGCACGCCGAACGGCAGCCACCGCTTCATGACCGCGGCATCCACCTCGACGGTGGCCGCCAGGTAGTGCGCGTCGCGGTAGAGCAGGCCACGTGGCGGGGCGAGCCGGAGCAGCTGACGAGCCGACCCGCGCAGGCCGTACTCGCGAAGTTCGTGCTCGCCATCAGTCGCGCTCATCGCATGCCTCCGTAGACCCGAGCGAGGACCGGGTTGAGGATGCTGCGCGGCGTGTGCTTCCCGCCGATGTCCTGCAGCTTCGCAGTGGGGCCGGGCACCACGCGCCGCCGGCCCCGCTCCATCCCGACGACGGCGGCCTCTGCCGCGTCCTCGGCGCTCACCCAGGCGAACGAGGGCAACCGCTGTGCAAGCGCACCCAGGTCGGAGACGTCGGCGAACTCCGTACGCACCGGACCCGGTGCGAGCAACGTGCAGGTGACGCCGGTGCGGCGGAGCTCGGTGTGCAGCGACTCGGAAAGAGTGTTGGCGAACGCCTTGGTGGCGGCGTACGTCGCGTTGTGCGGGCTCGGCTGGTTGCCCGCAGTGGAGCCGGTGACGAGCACCGCGCCCCGACGCCGCGCGACCATCGCGGGCAGCAGGCTCACGAGGAGGTCGTGGACCGCCACCACGTTGACGCTGACCTGCTCTCGTTCCCGGTCGGGTTCGAGGTCGGTGAGGGCGCCATAGGTCGCGAAGCCGGCATTGAGGCAGAGCACGTCGACCTCGGTGGCGTCCAGCGCGGCCAGCAGCCGACTTCGGTCCGCTGCATCGGCGAGATCGGTCGGTACGACGTCGACCGCGACGTCGTACTCCTTGCGCAGCCGCTCGGCGAGCGCCTCCAGCCGGTCGGCCCGGCGGGCCACCAGCACGAGACTGTGCCCGCGGGCGGCCAGGCTCTGGGCGAGCGCGGCACCGATGCCGCTGGATGCGCCGGTGACGACGGCGCGACCGGACGTGGTCGGGATGGGCAGGGCCATGCGAGGTCCTCTCGGGGAGTGGGTGGCGCGAAGCAGGCGGAGCAAGGCGCGAGCGAGCCGGATGCGGCCGAGCAGGTCGGCGGAGCCGGCGAGCATTGAGGAGCGGGCGGGGATCCACCGCGCGAACACGTCGGACAGCGGTTCGTCGAATCCGTCCTGCGCCGCGATCGCCTCAGTGAGGAAGTCCGCGCCGTGGGAGATGATGCGGCCGGCACCGGAGCGCGGAGCAACGGTGCCCCAGACATAGAGGTTGGCGTACCGCGGCACCAGGACGTGCTCGACCAGCAACGGCTGGCCGTCCTCCCAGGCGAGCACGTCGTTGTCGAGCATCGGGAACCGGGTGTGGAAGCCGGTCGCCCACACGATGCAGTCGTACGCCGAGGAACTGCCGTCGCGGAAGTGGACCACATCGCCCTCGAGCCGTTCGATCTCCGCGCGCGGCCGGACCCGGCCGTGGCGCAGGGCGTACATCAGCGAGGAGTTCACGGTGACGTCCTTGCTGAACAGCGGGTGGTCCGGCTTCTGGAGGCCGTACCAGCGGTAGTCCCCGTAGGACAGCCGGAGCAGCTGGCGCATGACCAGGCGCTGCATCGCGAGCGGAGCCCAGACCCGGTCCAGCTCGGAGGCGGGGATGCCGAAGATCGTCTTCGGCAGGAACCAGTAGCCACGGCGCATCGAGATGTCGGCGCTCCCGAAGGTCGCCGCCGCCTCGACCGCGAGATCGCTGGCGGAGTTGCCCCCACCGACGACGAGCACCCGCGGACCTGGACCGAGATCGGCAGGTCGCTTGTAGTCCTTGGAGTGCAGCTGTCGGCCTGTGAAGTCCCCCGGGTACGCCGGCACGTTGCGCTCCCAGTAGTGCCCGTTGGCCAGCACCACCGCGCGGTAGCGGCGCACCGTCCCGTCAGCCAGCTCGACGTACCAGCCGGCCGTGCCGTTGGTGTCGACCGGCCGAACCCGCGTGACCTCGGCCCCCAGCTCGAGGTGCTGCCTGAGCTCGAACCGGTCGACGTAGGACTCCAGGTAGGCGAGCATCTGCGCGCCGCTGGGAAACGTGGGGTAGTCCTCGGGCATGGGGTGCTCGACGTACTGCGTGGACGCCTTCGAGCTGATCAGGTGCGTCGATTCGTAGACGCCGTGCGACCAGTTGCCGCCGATCCGATCGGTGGCCTCGAGCTGGTCGTGGGCGATGCCCGCCTGCTTCAGCGCGCGGGCCAGACCGTTGCCTGTGTAGCCGGCACCCACCAGGCACACCCTGTCGCTGCGGTTCTCGACATCCATGGCGTGCCTTTCCTTCAGTCACTGTAAGTTACAGTTCCTGTAGCATTGCTGCCGATCGGGCGTCCTGTCAACGGAGAGCGGAGAATCAGCGTCGTGACGAGCACCACGCAGCAACCGACGAAACGGCCCTACGCCGCCAGGCTGCCTGCGGCCGAGCGCCGTGAGCAGCTCCTCGACACGGTGCTCCGGGTGATCGCCGAACAGGGCGTCCACAAGGTCTCCATCGATGTCGTCGCCCGCGAGGCGGGGGTCACCCGGCCCGTCGTCTACGGCCACTTCGCCGACAGCAACGCGCTGCTGCGAGCCTCGCTGGACCGTGAGAACGAGGGCGCGCTTGCGCAGGTCCGCGCCCTGCTGCCGGGCCCCGCCGAGACCGAGTCCGGGTCCATCCCTGACGTCGTGGTCGGGATGCTCGACCGGTTCCTGCATGCCGTGCTGGAGAAGCCGGACCGCTGGCGCGCGATCCTCATGGTCGCCGACAGCAGCACGCCAGCCTTCCGGGCCCGCCTCGACCGGGGCCGCCGCGAGGCGATCACCGGTATCGAGGACCTCCTGGCGGGCGCGGACGTCGGTGGCGACGTGCCCCTGTTGGCGCGCGTGCTGCTCGCCGTCGTCGTCGAGGCCGCACGAGTGGTGCTCACCGAGCCGGAGGACTTCCCGCCAGCCCGAGTGAGGGAATTCGCGGAGGCGAGCCTGCGGCGGGTGCTACCCGGCTAGGAAGTTCTCCACGATCCGCGCCCCGTGCTCGGTCAGCACGGACTCCGGGTGGAACTGCACTCCGGTGACCGGAAGCGCCACGTGCTCGATCGCCATGGTCAGGCCGGTGAGCTCGTCGACCGCGGTTGCACGCAGGACGTCAGGGAGCTGCAGTGCCGCGAGCGAGTGGTAGCGGACCGCCGCGAACCCGTCCGGTACACCGGCGAAGAGCCCGGTGCCGTCGTGCCGGACATTCGCCAACACGCCGTGCCCCGGAGCAACCCGGTCCACCACGCCGCCGTACGACGTCACGATGCCCTGCATGCCGAGACAGACCCCGAGCACGGGGCGGGTTCCGGCTAGCAGCACCTCGCGTCCGACCGCGAAATCCCGCTCCACAGCAGGGTTTCCGGGCCCGGGGGACAGCACCACGAACTCATGGGCCAACACGTCAACGGCCGACACCTCGTCGTGCTGGACCACCGTCGGCAGCTCCCCCGTGACGCCGGCGATCAGGTGCACC
>JAKFEI010000524.1:0-5521 GCA_036675765.1 Nocardioides sp.
GCTCCGGCGAGCACGCTCGAGAGCGATCCGACGGCGAGGACCAGTGCGCGGTCCGGGCCGGAGTCACCCACCAGGGCCAGGGCCCTGGCGAACTGGTCGCGGGAGTCGGCCGTCAGGCCGGCGCGCTGCATCATCAGGCCGATCGCCGTCTCGACCCGCCCACGCTGCACCGAGTCGTCGCTGACGATCAGCAGTCGGGCGGCCATCGCGAACGCGTGGTCGAAGTCGCCGGCCTGGATCTTCATCCACAGGTCGAGCTCGAGATCGGACGGGGTCGACGGATCGCCCATCCCTCATGGTCACCCCGCTCTCGCCGCCCGCCAAGTGGCGAAAACAGGGGTCAGGGGACGGACAGGGTCAACCGACCTGGACGCGGATCTCGTTGCTCACGGTGCCGTCGTCACGGTCGATGACGCGGAACCGGTTGAGCCCGCCCTGACCCGTGAAGATGTAGCTCGAGAAGGTCCCGTTGGTGACGCCGACACTGGCGGGGAAGTCCGCCCAGGCGCCGTTCTCGAAGCGCTGGAGCCACAGGATCGCGCCTTCGCCCCCGGGGTAGACGCCACTGAAATAGATCCGCTCGTCGGCCGCGACGCTGTTGTCGACCGCCTGGAGCGAGATCTCACCGGCCGAGGGTGACTCGGACTCGGTCGACTCGGTCTCCGCGGTCTCCGTCTCCTCGACGTCGGTCTGCTCGGTGGACTGGGTCTCCTCGGGCGTCGCGGTGTTCAGCGTGATCCGCGGCCCCTGTGAGCCCGCGGTCTCCACCGGCGTCGGCAGGTACATCGACTCGCGGGCGGTCGATCCGGCTGCCGACGAGCCGCCGCCGTCACCGATGCCGAGGAACCGCGACCCCATCAGCGCCACCAGGGCGAGGATCAGCCCGACGCCGAGGGCGACGGCGACCAGTGCCACCAGCCCGTTGAGCACGGGGCGGTCGGCGCTGGGCTCCTGCTGGGGGTCGCTCACCTCGCCATTGTCTGTGACGCGGGCGGCGCAACCAAACCGCGTGGGACCGCGGGGGTCGCCACGAGCGTCACCGGACGTACGGCGGCCGCTGCTGATCGGCGACCTCGATGGAAGGGATCTCCTCGCCGGTGTCGGGGTCCACCATGGCCGCCGGCGGCGGCCGGTCGTACCACCACTGGGCACCGACCTCGAGCAGGTCGAGGAACGCCGGCTCCTGGGCCACGGCGACGAGTTCCTCGACGCTGATGCCGGGAGGCCCCCCGTCCTCGATCCCGTCCCACCCGAGCTCGGACACGTAGACCTCGGCCCGAATGCCCTCGTTCATGACGGTCAGCACCGTGCCGTAGGACCAGTCCTCGGGCGGGTTGGCGGCGTCGTGCTCGGGCAGTTCGAGGCGCTCGCCCTCGGCCAGCGTCCCGCCGTTCCCCGGCGGCAGCAGGTCGACGGTCGCGACGGCGAACCACCCGTCACCGAATGCGGCCTCGGCGCAGTCGTGCAGTTCGCGTGCCTGGTTGATGGCGGCGCAGCTCTGGTCGTCGAACCTGCGCGACGGGTCCTCGACCTTCAACCAGCCCTGGATGCCGACATGGGCCTGGAGCTGCGGACGGCCGCCGGCCGTGGCGAACAGGTCGGCGCGAACCGGGTCGGTCGGCAGCATCGTGACGGCGCCGTACCGCGAAGGAAGCACCCGCTCGAGTGTGGACCGGACGACCTCGTTCCACTCGCCCGGCGTGACGTGGCCGTCATCGAGGGCACCCGCCTCGGCCTTGGTCGGGCTCGGGTCGCTGGCGATGGGAGCCCGGCCGCGGTCCCCACCGGGCTCGGCCCCGCCGCCGACCACACCCGTGGCGAGGGCTCCACCGGCCACGGCCACCACGGCCAACGCGGCGCCGGCCATGGCGCGGCGCCGCCGGACACGCACGACACCCCGCGCAGTCGCAGTGGGGACGAGATCGGGGCCGGGACCCAGGAGGTCCAGCTCACGGTCGAGTCCGGCGCGCAGTTCGTCGGTCGAGATGCTCATCAGTTCTCCTCGGTCGGGGTCGTCACTCGTTCGGAGAAGGCGTCACCGAGCAGCACCCGGAGCCGGTCCAGCCCCCGGCTCGCGGTCGACTTGACGTTGCCGGTGCTGCATCCGAGAGCGGCCGCGGTCTGCTCGACACTGAGGTCCTCCCAGTACCGCAGGACGACCACGGCTCGCATCCGCGGCGCGAGTTCGGCCAGGGCGTCGCGGATCGTCAGCGCGTGCGCGGGGTCCCCGTCGAGCCGTACGACGTCGACGGATCGGTGCAGCTCGCGCTCGCGTTGTTCGCGCCGCCGGCCCTCGAGGAACGTGCGGACCATGATCCGGTGCGCGTAGGCGCCGGGTGTGTCGATCCGTGGCCAGGCGACGTACATCTTGACCAGGGTCGCCTGGACCAGGTCACGTGCCGCGTGCGTGTCACCGGTGAGCAGCACGCCCTGGCGGTACAGCCGCTGCTGCGCCTGCTCCGCCCAGTTGCTGAACCCTTCGGTCCTGCCCTGCCCCGCCATCGCGTTCCTCGTCCGTCGGTGAACTGCCTTCATCCACCTTGAGCGATCGCGTGCCGCTTTGGTTGCGTCCCGGCCCGAAATCGCGAATCAGAACCCGCGGGTCCAGACCACCTGTTCGTGCAGCCGGTTCGAACGCCAGCCGTCGGCGGTGCGGATGAAGTGGTGGCGGTACATCCCACCGACCTCGACGACCCGCTCGCCTCCCTGACCGTCGGAGATCCGCATCGGGTTGTGGAAGTACGCGGTCACGTCGGCCTCGTCGCGCGAGCCAGCGAACACGAAGTCGATCTGGGCCACGGCGTGCACGCGATGGGTGGAGAACGCAGGCAGGTTCTCTGCGAGCCACCCCTTGACCACCGGGAAGGCGTCAGCGATTCCGCCGCTCTCGGTGTAGTCGATGTGCGCGTCGGCAGTGAAGACCGTGTCGAGGCGGTCGAAGTCGCCCTCGTCGACGGACAGCGTGTAGCGGGTGATCGCGTCGGTGATCTCCGCGCGGTCGATCAGCTCCTGCAGGTCCGTCACGGGGTGCCTCCGGTGGTCGAGCCCGTCGCGGCCCGGGGTTCGAGGACGACGACCGGGATCTCCCGGTCGGTCCAGGCCTGGTAGTTGTCGAAGTCGGCGTAGAGGTCGACCAGTCGCGGCCAGAGCGACGCACGCTCCTCGGCACCGGCCACCCGGGCGCGCACCGCCCGCCTGCGTTCGCGCGGCAGGTCGACGGTCGTGTCCGGCGTGGCGACGAGGTTGTGGAACCACTGCGGGTTCTTCGGCAGACCGCCCTGGGAGCCGACGACGACGAGGTCCGGCCCGTCGGCCAGGAAGAGCAGCGGGGTCGTGAACGTCGTACCGCTCTTGCGCCCGACGTGGTCGAGCAGCAGCACGGGGACCGGCTTCTTCCAGCCCGCGCCGACGCGCCACTTCGCGCCGATCCGGCCATTGGTGAGTCGGTAGACCTTCACGTTCGCCTTGGCGGCGTACTTGATGATCTTCGCGACGATCGGCTTGTCGAGACCGTCAGGCTTTGTCTTGGGCTGTCCCATGGCGCTCACTCTGGCAGAAATGTAGAACACGTTCTAGTGTGGGCCTCATGCGATTCACCTACGCCGAAGGCATGACCCAGGCGAAGTACTACGCGCCCCTCGCCCAGGCCGTCGAGGCCACCGGCTACACGTCGATGTCCGTCGCGGACAGCCTGATCTACCCCCAGGAGTCCGACTCGAAGTACCCCTACACCGACACCGGGGACCGTGAGTTCCTGCTCGGCAAGGAGTTCATCGAGACGTTCATCCTGTGCGCACAGCTCTTCGCGGTGACCTCGACGCTGCGGCTGACGCCCTTCGTCCTGAAGCTCCCGGTGCGCCCGCCGGTCCTGGTCGCCAAGCAGGCGTCGTCCCTCGCGTTCCTCTCCGACAACCGCCTCGGCCTCGGCGTCGGCCTGTCCCCGTGGCCCGAGGACTTCACGGCCCTCGGCGTGCCGTGGGAGAAGCGTGGCAAGCGGATGGACGAGTGCATGGACATCGTGCGCGGCCTGACCCAGCCCGGCGAGGAGCCGACCTTCTTCGGCTACGACGGCGAGTTCTTCCAGTTCGAGCCGCTCCAGCAGTGCCCGGCGCCGACCGAGAAGATCCCACTGCTCGTCGGCGGCCACTCGGACGCCGCGCTGCGGCGCGCCGTACGCAAGGGCGACGGCTGGATGCACGCCGGCGGCGACGGCGAGGAGCTCGACCGCCTGCTCGTCCGCCTCGCGGAGATCCGCAAGGAAGAGGGCGACACCCGCGACGACTTCGAGGTGCACGTGATCTCGTACGACGCCTACACCCTCGACGGCGTCAAGCGCCTCGAGGACAAGGGCGTCACGGACTGCATCGTCGGCTTCCGGGTGCCCTACATCAAGGGCCCGGACACCGAGCCGCTCGAGACGAAGATCAAGCACCTCGAGGGCTACGCCGAGAACATCATCGCCAAGGTCAACTGAATGTCCGCATCGCTCGACCTCACCAAACCCCTCCAGGACGCCATCGCCGAGGCCGAGGAGCTGATCGCCAACGCCCCGTTCATCCGGACCGAGGCAGACCGCCTCGAGGGCTACGACTACCTCGCCGGCCGGATCCGGATGGCGATGCAGACGGCGTTCGACTACGACCTCGAGCAGCCGCTCTTCGTCAACCCGACGCACCAGTTCTCCAAGCAGGGCCTCGACAACCCCGACGCCGTATACCTCAACGCGTTCCTCCGCGAGGGCGTGGAGTACGTCGTCCGCGGCCGCCGCGGCACGTCGGCGGACCTGTCGTTCCAGGTGATGGGCGGCACCTACAGCGCCGACTCGGCCGCGACGTCGCTGATGGCGTTCGACGAGCGCGAGCTCGAGGTGGACGACGAGGGGAACTTCGAGTTCACCTATGTCGCGGAGCCGGGCGCGAAGACGCTGATCGTGCGCGAGGTCTTCAACGACTGGGACACCGAGGAGCGCGGGACGGTCACCATCGAGCGGACCGACACCCTCGGTCACGCCCGTCGCGAGCTGTCGGCAGCGACACTGAAGAAGAAGTACGAGGTCGCGGCGCGGTCGCTGGTCGGCTCGATCCAGACCTGGTTCGCCTTCCCGCACTTCTTCCAGTTCAAGGAACCGGTCAACACCCTGACCGTGCCGGCCTCCACCCCCGGCGGCCTGTCGTCGCAGTTCTCGTCGATCGGGCACTACGAGCTCGCCGAGGACGAAGCGATGATCGTGACCGTCCCGCGGTGCGACGACTGCACCTACCAGGCGATCCAGATCGGCTCGGACTGGTACGCGTCGACCGACTACGAGACGCACCAGACGTCGCTCACCAAGGCGCAGGCGGTCTCCGATGACGACGGTGCGTTGCGGTTCGTGATCTCGGAGCGTCCGCCCGGCCCGGGCGGAGCACCGGTCGCGAACTGGCTGGAGACCACCGGCCACCGCACCGGCCCGATCATGCTGCGCTGGCAGCAGCTGACCCGCGACCTCACGGCTGCGGACGGGCCGGTCGTCGAGATCGTG
>JAKFEI010000048.1:0-5498 GCA_036675765.1 Nocardioides sp.
CCGGGAGCAACCCCGGACGAGCTCGCCGCGGTGGAGGCTCGCCTCGATGTCACGCTGCCGGCCGCGTACCGCGACCTGTACAGCTGGAGCGCCGGGACAGTCGACGAGTGGGGAACCGCGCCACGCCTGCGATTCCGCGACGAAGGCCTCCTCCCCCTGTCCCGCGTGCACGAAGAACGCGACGCCCTGGCCGAGGTCTACGACTGGTTCGACGGCGTCGACTTCCGCACCCTTGCGCCGCTGGCGACCTATGAAGGCTCGACCCTTGCGGTGGCGTGCGGCCCCCAAGGTCTCACCTCGCTCGCCGAGCACCCGGTCATCTGCTTCTTCCAGGGCATAGACGTCTACTACGACTCGATCGAGTCGATGGTCGAGACCACCATCGCCTGGGTCTCCCAGCCCAACTGGGCTCCCTACGCCCAGGCGCCCCATGAGATCGAGATCTGGCGCCAGCACAACCGCGCGATCCAGTTCTAGGCATGGGACGATCGCTCCGTCCTCGCTAACTTGGGCCCATGGCTCGCAACCGGACCCTTGCCTGCGTCTTCGCACATCCCGATGACGACGCGTACGGCGCTGCTGGCAGCGTCGCGCTGCACGCTGATGACCCGGACTTCAGGTTCGTCCTGATCCATGCGACGTACGGCGAACAGGGCGAGATCCGCGACGGGTTCCCGGCCACGCGCGACACGCTGGGTGAGATCCGTCGGGGCGAGGACGAGGCCGCCTGGCGGGCACACGGTCGCGCACCCGATCGACACGAGTGGCTGGGCCTGCCCGACGGCGCGCTCGCCGACGTGCCGTTCGAGGACGTCGTCACCGCCGTCGCGCAGATCCTTGACGAAGAGGACCCCGCTGTCGTCGTCACGTTCGGACCCGACGGGATCTTCGGGCACCCGGACCACATCGCGATCGGTGCAGCCACGGACGAGGCCTTCGCGCGCCTGCGGTCCGACGACAGGTCCGGCTTCCAGCGCCTCGCGCACGGCGCGGTGCCCCAGTCAGTGTTCGAACGCTGGAACCGCCAGCGCGCCGAACTCGGTCTCTCCACCTTCGACCCGACGCAGACCTTCCACATGCGCGGCGTCCCGGACGACCAGATCCGGATCACCGTGGACTGCCGTCAGCATGCGGGCCGGATCGTGGCCGGTCTGAGGGAACACGAGAGCCAGTTGCACGTGATGTCGGACGACCCGACCGACACCGAGCAGTGGGAGCGACGCGTCGGCCGCGAGTGGTACGCCGTCGCCTGGCCCGAGATCGAGAGCGATGCACCGATGCTCACGGACCTCTTCGAAGGTCTTGCCTGACTCGTTTCGAGAATCCGCGCGGGCTCGAGGGCATCATCGTGGCCCTTGCCGATCGCAACGGCTGACGCCCACCCACCGGTGCCGGTCGTACGACGGCCCGCGGGGCCTTCTACGCTGGACCCGTGCTCTACGAGGTTCTCCACGCCGTCGTCCCTCCCGTCGCGCGCGCCGTGTGGCGGCCGACGGTCGAGGGCATCGAGCACGTCCCGATGTCCGGGCCGGTGCTGATCGCCAGCAACCACCTCAGCTTCGCCGACAGCGTGGTGATCCCGATCGTGGCGCCCCGCAAGGTGGTGTTCCTGGCGAAGGCGGAGTACTTCACCGGCTCCGGGATCAAGGGCCGGATGAGCAAGGCGTGGTTCGAGGGGCTGGGCATGGTGCCCGTCGACCGCAGCGACACCCAGGCCGCACTCAAGTCGCTCGACATCGCCCTCGAGGTCCTCGGCCGCGGTGAGGCCTTCGGGATCTACCCGGAGGGCACCCGCTCCCGCGACGGCAAGCTGTATCGCGGCCGCACCGGCATCGCGCAGCTCGCCCTGACCGCGGGTGTCCCCGTCGTGCCCGTGGGCCTGATCGGCACCGAGGACCTGCAGCCGGTCGACGGCGCCCTGCCCCGACGAGCGAAGGTGACCGTCCGGTTCGGCAAGCCGCTCGACTTCACGGGCCGCTTCGACGGCGTGGCGCCCGGACGGGCCCGCCGCCAGGTGACCGACGAGATCATGGACGCGATCCACGCCCTCACCGGCCAGGAGCGGGTCGAGGCGTACAACGAACGGCCCATCGACGCCTGAGGGCCTTGAGCGATCAGGGATGCTGGACTCCGACCTTCCAGGAGGACCCGTCACGTGAGCGCCACCGAGACCACGCCGTCCGACGCCGTACCGCTGTTGCCGCCGGCACGCACCGGGTCCGAGCTGCTCCGCGAGCTCTTCGTGGGGTTGCTGGGGACCGAGGCGACCGACGCCCAGACCAATGACCTCGCCGCACAACTGCGCGACCTCCAGGTCGGCATGGCGCGATTCCGGATGCGCTACCAGTTCGCGCTGGACGAGGTGACGACGAAGATCTCGATCCTGCGCGAGGAGTTCGAGCAGTCGCACGACCACAGCCCGATCGAGCACGTGCGCACGCGACTCAAGACCGTCGAGAGCCTCTTCGCGAAGGTTGCCCGGATCGACTGCGAGCCGACTCTCGAGGACATCGAGGCCAAGGTCCGCGACATCGCCGGGATCCGGGTCGTCTGCCCGTTCGTCTCGGACGTGTACTGGATCAGCGACATGCTCACCGGCCAGCCTGACGTCACGGTCCTCGAGGTCGAGGACTACATCCGCTCCCCCAAGGCCAACGGCTACCGCAGCCTCCACCTGATCATCCGGGTGCCGGTGTTCCTCTCCGATCGCACCGAGCACGTCCCGGTCGAGCTGCAGATCCGCACGATCGCCATGGACTTCTGGGCCAGCGTCGAGCACTCGATCTACTACAAGTACGACGGCATCGTCCCCACGACGCTGCTCGACGAGCTCCACCGGGCCGCCGACACCGCGTCAGCGCTCGACCAGACCATGGGCCGGTTGCGTACCGAGGTCCGCGAGCTCGGCTCCTAGACCCCGCCGCGCATCTTGGCGAGCCTGGCCCGCAGCGCCGGCACCCGGTCCTCGTTGGCGCGCAGGTCGACGTACGCGTCGCCGTACACCCAGAGCAGTGCGTCGTCGAGCCGTCGTACGGCGCCCGGCGGGTAGCGATAGTCCATTCGCTCCTTGAGCGCCTCACCGTCCACGGACCGCAGCGTCTCGCCGAGCTCGTTGAGCGAGGTGATGCCCAGCTCCAGCACCAGCGCGGAGATCCACGTGTAGTGGTCGGTGCGCGACCAGCCGGAGTCGGAGTACTGGCCGGCGAGGAAGGCGGCGAGCTCGCGGGGGCTGATCCGCGGGTCGTCGTCCTCCGGCTCGTCGCTCGGTCCGGTCATGCCCGACTGCAGGCGGTCGCGGATCGTGGAGAACTCGCGGTCAGCGAGCTCGAGCAGGCCGGCCGCCAGGGTGAAGCGGCGATCGAGGTCCGGGACGTACTCGTCGGGGATCGTGCCCTTGTAGCGGATGTCGTGCTCGAACTCCGCCCACGCGTGCTGGAGGACGGTGCGAACCTGGATCTGGGCCTGCCGGCCCCGCAACACCGCGAACTCGTCGTTTCCCTCGCGCGCCGGATCGAGGCCCACGAGCAGGTGGCGACTGGCATAGCCCCAGCGCCCCTCGCTGGCGGTCTCGCGTCCCATGTCGCGGTCGTCGTGGACGACGACCTGGTCCTCCATGAGGTCGGCCACCGCTTGGACGTCGCTGTGCACGTAGGTGATGACCCGGATCCCGATCTGGTCGGTGATCTCGCGCAACGGGTCGTTGAAGACCGGCTTCCCGTCGGCCGTCCGGGCCGCCTTGGCCGCGAAGGACGTCACCGACTTCGCGCGGCCGGTCACGGTCAGGTAGTTGATGCCCGCCTCGTCGAGGATCGCCGTGACGAGCTGGACGAACTGCTCGGTCGCTTGGCGCAACTGGGGCTGGATCTCGGCGTACTCGCGGATCGCGGCGCCCGCGCCACTCGCAGCGACCGGCGCGGTCCGGGGCGACGGAACCAGGTCGGCGGGGAGTGCGGGAGTGACGATGTAGCCGGTCTCGAAGTCCCCATAGGTCACCGTCTGCTCAGGGCGACGGGCGGCGAACAACGCGACGTACGCGCAGATCACGGCGTCGACCTGGTCCTCGACGACCCGCAGCTCGCTCTTGCGTTCGGCCGTCTCGACGGCTTCGCGCAACTCCGTCCAGGCCGCGTTCGTGACCTTCAGGGGCGGGTCGGCGGCGACGAGTCCCTCGACCAGGCTGACCAGGACCAGCAGCTCCGTCCGGAGCTGTTCGAAGTCGCGGCCGGGCTTGTTCTTGTACTTGAGCGTCCGTCCCAGTCGGAACAACGCCACGGTGGCCGGGTGCGGGTAGACCTCGATCGCGCGGCGCGCGCGGCCCGACCGCGGGTTCATGTCGAGGCCGAGACGGCCAGCGATGCGTGCACCGCGCGGCTGCCCGCTGAACTCCGGCTTGCCGGTGTTGGACGGGTGGGCGCCGGCGTCGAACCGGGCGAAGTCCTTGTTCAGCTCGGCCTCCGCGGGGCGGTTGCCGGTCTTGTTCACCACGATGAGCGGCGCGTCGATGGCGACGAGGCAGTCCCCGTCGACGTACGACGCCAGGGCCTCGACGATCTCGTCGTCACTGGTCACCGTGGCCACCGACACCAACTGGCCGTCCGCATCGAGGACGGCCAGGCCGGTGGGCTTGCGGTCGCCCCACGCGAGGTCGACTCCGACGAAATGCATAAGGGGCAGCCTGCCCTACTGGCTGCCCCCATGCGTGGTCGACATGGTTCAGTTGTCGGCGATCTTGTTGAGGACCTTGAAGTTGGCGTCCAGGTCGACGTCCCACTCGACGTTGTTCTTGTCGAGCACCTCGACGTCATAGGCGGCCCCGCGGTCGTCGCTGGCCTCGACCTCGCGGACCGTCCCGCCACCGACGGCGGCGAGAGCAGCCTTCTCGGCGGACGCGCGCTCCGTGGCGGTGAGCACGCGGTCGTCGGCGTCCGGGGTCTCGTTGCGGTCATCGGAGTCGGTGTCGCCATCGCGGTCGTCGTCGGCGTCGTCGGCGTCGTCGGCGTCCTTGCTGATGACCTTCAGGTCCTTGTCCAGGGTGACGTCGATCTCGGAGCCGTCGGCCTGACGGACCTCGACCTCGTAGGCCTCGCCCTGGTCGTCGCTGGTCTCGACGTCGACGGCGGTGCCGCCGCCCACGGCACCGGTCGCCGCACTGGCGACCCGGTCGCGCTCGTCGCCCTTGACGTCGTTGTCGGCAGAGGCCGTCCAGATCGTTCCGCCGACGGCCAGGACGGCGACGGCGGCGATGGCGGGGAGGAGGATTCGCTTGCTACGGAGCTTGTTCGTGTTCATGACCTCAGCGTCTCCCGACCTCGCTGAAGCCAGCCTGAACGCGCCTGAAAGCCCGTTCAGGAAGGGGAAGTGACGGGAAGGCGCACCACGAAACGCGCGCCGCCCAGGGGCGAGGTCGACACCTGCACGACACCACCGTGCGCCGCCACGATCTCGCGGACGATGGCCAGTCCGAGGCCGCTGCCGCCGGCGTCGCGTGCACGCGCCTC
>JAKFEI010000047.1:0-5497 GCA_036675765.1 Nocardioides sp.
CCACCCACACCGGCGATCAGTACGGCGGCCGCGGCGACGAGGAGCGGGAGGCGGGCGCCGAGCCGGCGGCGGCTGTCGAGCTGGATGGGCGCGGCGGGCGAGTCGGACGGGGCCGCATCCTCGGCGGGTCCCTCGACGGTCAGCGGCGGAAGCGGACGGATGTTCGTGATGTCGGAGAGGAGCCGGTCGCGCAGCGAGGCGGGCGGAGCCACGTCGTCGGTGCCGAGGACGGCAGCAGCTTCACGGAGGCTGTCGACCTCGTCGCGGCAGTCCGCGCACTGGCGCAGGTGGGCTTCGAAGCGGGCACGCTCGTCGGGCTCGAGGGCGTCGACGGCGTAGGCGCCGGACAGTGCGTGCACGTCATCTCCTCCGCTCGTGGGGTGGTTGTCGGTCATCGTCCTACTCCGATGGTGTCGCGGAGGCGGATGAGGCCGTCCCGGATCCTGGTTTTCGCGGTCCCGACCGGTAGGTCGAGCAGGGCGGCCACCTCGGTGTGGGTGTAGCCGCCGAAGTACGCCAGCTCGATCGCTTCGCGCTGGACGTCGGTCAGGTGCGCCAGGGCCGCTCGCACGCGGCGGGCCTCCAGGGAGGCATGGGCTGCTTCTGCGGTGCTGTCGTGCTCGGGTGTCTGGTTGCGTTGCTGATAGGTCTCGTCCCGGCGGCTGGCGGCCTCCGCGCTGCGGACCCGGTCGACCGCCTTGCGGTGGGCGATGGTCATCAGCCACGCCAGGGCACTGCCGCGCTCGGCGTCGTACCTGCTGGACTGGCGCCAGACCTCGAGGAACACCTCCTGGGTGACCTCCTCGGACTGGGCCGGGTCCCGCACCACCCGCAGCACGAGCCCGTGGACGCGCGCTGCGGTGGCATCGTAGATCGCTGCGAACGCTTCCGTGTCGCCCCGTGACGCCCGCTTGAGGAGCGAGCCGAGGTCAGAGGCTTCGGAGTCAGCGCCGACCGGCGCCCCCGGGAGGGGGACGCCGATCGGGTTGTCCTGGACCGGACCCATGAGGTGATCCTTGCGCTTTCAGGAGGTGGCTGACGAGGCTTTGAGCAACTGACCTTGGGTCACTTGACCCCGGTCAGCACCTTGTCGATGACGTAGACGGTGGCGTTGGCGGTGGGGACGTTGCCGCAGATGACGTTGGCGGTCACGGTGCCGTCGGTGACGGTCATGCCCGACTCGGCGTCGCCCTTGATCGTGAGCTCGTCGCCCGCGAGGGTCTCCTGGTTGCCGGCGATGGAGTCCTTGTCCTCGTTCGCGCCGACCACGTGGTGGGCGAGGATCTTGTAGAGGGTGCTCTCCTGGCCCTTCTCCTGGCCCTCCATGACCAGACCGTTGAGGTCGGCCTCGGGGATCTCGGCGAAGGCGCCGTCGAACGGCGCGAACACGGTCAGGGCCTCGGCGCCGTTGAGGGTGTCGGCGAGACCGTCGATCGAGGTCACGGCCGCCACCAGGGTCTTGAGGAGCGGGTTGTTGCTCGCGGCCGTGGCGACCGGGTCCTTGACCATGCCGTCGAACGAGCCGGCACCGGAGGTGGGGACGTTCGCACAACCGTCGCCGAAGGTCTGGGCGCCGGCACCCTGGGCAGCGTCGCTCGTCTCGCTCGAGGTGTCGTTGCTGTCGGAGCCGGTGGGCTCGTCCTCACCGCACGCGGCCATGGTCACGGACAGGGCGAGGACCGCGGTGGCGATCCCGGCGTTGCGGCGGAGGTTCTGGAGCTTCATGGTGGTGCCTTCCGTTGAGTCTGTTCGTGTTGGTGTTGCAGGTGATTCGGAGGTGCCGCCGATCCGGATTGGCCGGATAGGAAGAATGTTTTTCGCTGGTCGAGGAGGTTGCGCAGCAACCGTCTCGAGACCTAGGAGACGTTGACGATCAGCTCGTGCAGCCCACTGGCACCGTTCGGGAACGGTTCGGCGCGTACGGCGACCTGGGCCTCGCCGTTGCCCGACATCGCCCGTACGGCGAGCCGGTGGGAGCCCTTCGTCGCGTTCCAGGGGTGGAACCACTGGCGCCAGTAGTTCTCGCCGCCGTCCGGGCCGAGGGTCGCGTCGACCCAGCCCCCGCCGTCGATCCGGACCTGGACGCCGGAGATGCCGTCGCGCTCCTGGGCCCACGCGACGCCGCCGATGACGACCTTGCCCGGGTCGAGGCTGGCCAGTGCCTTGGGGGTGTCGATGCGCGCGGAGATCTTGATGGGAGCGTCCGTCGCCCAGTCCCGATCGGTCCAGTACGCCTTCTGGTCGTCGTACGTCGTCAGGGTGAGCCTGGTGAGCCACTTGGTGGCACTGATGAAGCCGTAGAGGCCGGGGATGAGCATCCGGACGGGGAAGCCGTGCTCACGCGGGAGCGGTTTGCCGTTCATCCCGACGACGATCATCGCGTCGCGTCCGTCGGTGGCGAGGTCCAGCGGCGTGCTGATGGTCATGCCGTCGAAGTCGGTGGACAGGATCTGGTCGGCCTTGGTGCCGACACCGGCCTTGTCGAGGATGTCCTGGAGCGGGACGCCGAGCCAGCGGGCGCTGCCGATGTACGGACCGCCGACGCTGTTGGAGACGCAGGTGAGCGTGATGTTGCGTTCGATCATCGGCATCGCGAGGAGCTCGTCGAAGGTGATGGTGAGCTTCTTGTCCACGTCGCCGTCGACGGTCAGGGTCCAGTCGTCGGCGCCCACGATCGGGGTGTCGAGCCGGGTGTCGACCCGGTAGAAGTCCTTGATCGGCGTCTCGAACGGCGTGATCCCGGGAACCTGGTCGTCGAGGCCGCGGGGGAGCGGCGGTGCGGGATCGGCGGCGGTCGGGAGGTCGACGTCCTCGGGTCGCAGGCGCAGCTTGTTGATCACGCGACCGGCGACGCCCCCGACGGCCGCGATCGCGGTCAGGGCGCCGATGCTGATCAGCACGCCGCGGCGGCCGTTGCTGCCCTCGTTCGTGCCGTCCGCGGCGGTCGCCTCGTGCTGTTGGCGGGCCAGGAAAGCGAGGGCGAGCGGGCCGGTGACCGCGGCGACGATGCTCGGGAGCAGGTCGAGCACCCGGGCCTCGGGACGACTCAGCACCGCAACAGCGGCGATGCCGACGAGTACGACGAGCAGGCCGGCCCCCCAGGCCAGCCTCCGTCGCGCGAGCACACCCGCCACGGCGGCGAGGACCAGCACGCCGCCGAGGACCGAGCCGACCAGGATCACCTTGTCGGCGCTGCCGAAGTTCCGGATCGCCCATTCCTTCATCGGCGTCGGCGTCAGGTCGATGACGGCGGAGCCGACCGCGAGCACGGGCGAGGACGCGGGGTCGGTCAGGGACGCGACGGCGTGGGCGAGCCCGATACCGACCAGGGTCGCGAGGACGCCGTACCAGGCCCACAGCAGTCGCAGCTTCATGCGAGTGCTTCGGAGCCGACGGCTCAGCGGATGGGTCCGCCTTACGAAGCAGGGGTGGCGATGTGGAACAACGCGTCGCCGGCGTTGACGATTGGTGCGCGGGTCAGCCCGATCACGATGCCCGCCCGGTCGGCGTGCACGAGGCGGACCCGGCGACCGAACGTGTCGGAGAGGCCGCCGAGACGGCGGCCGACGTCGACGTACTCCCCGAGGCCGACCTCGAGGTGCAGGATCCCGGTGCCGCGGGCGCGGACCCAGCCGCTGCCGCGCGCCTCCACGGGTGCGGGCACGGGATCGATCGCCCCGACGACCTCGGCGAGGTCCGCCGTCGTCGGGTCGATCATGTCCAGCGAGGTCAGCACCCGTCGTACGCCTTCGACGCCGACGGCGATCGGCTCCTCGTCGAAGCGCATCACCTCACCGGCTTCGTAGAGCAGCACGATGGCGCCGCGGTCGCGGGCAGCCTGGCGCAACGAACCGTCGCGCAGCTTCGCGTGCAGCATCACGGGAGCGCCGAAGGCCTGGGCCAGCTCGCGGGTGCGCGGGTCGTCGAGGTCCGCGCGGATCTGGGGGAGGTTCTCGCGGCGGTCGGCGGCGGTGTGCAGGTCGATGCCGACGTCGCACTTGCTGACGACCTCGGTCATGAACAGGTGCGCGATCCGGCTCGCCAGGGACCCGCGGGACGACCCGGGGAACGAGCGGTTGAGGTCGCGACGGTCCGGCAGGTAGCGGTCGCCCGTCATGAAGCCGAGGACGTTGACGACGGGTACGGCGAGCAGGGTGCCGCGCAGCGTCTTCGCCGACAGGGGCGCGAGGGCCCGCCGGATCACCTCGACACCGAGCACCTCGTCGCCGTGGATCGCGGCATTCACCCAGACGGTGGGGCCGGGTTCGCGGCCGTGGATCACGCGGACGGGCAGGCTGACGTCACCGCCCGTCACGAGGCGGGTGATGGGGAGCTCGACCTCCTTGGACGACCCGGCGCGCACCCGGACGTTGCCGATCGCAAAGGACTCACGCGCCACTGGTGACTCCCCGGTTCCTGCGTCGTACGCGCCGTGTCGGTCGACCGCCGAGGTACGAGTGGCTGGCGTCGACGACGAAGCCCTGGCGGAGTGCCTCGCGCCCGATCAACAGCCGGAACCCCATCTCGTCACGACGGGTCAGGGTGATCTCGGTGGTGATCTTGCGACCCACGAGCTTGAGGTCGGTCAGGATGACGATCCGTTCCTGGGCGTGGCCCGTGGAGCTGCGGACGACACGTCGGTCGTGCACCGGGCATTCGACGAAGACGGCGTCCTCGGCCGAGCGTTGCCACGGGTGCACGGAGAACTGCACCCATTCGGCGCCGTCCCGCTCGAACTCGGTGAGGTCGAAGGCGTGCAGGGCCGACGTACGGGCGCCGGTGTCCAGCTTGGCCTTCACGTTGTTGACGCCGAGACCGGGAAGACGAACCCACTCTCGCCAGCCGGCAGTGACCTGCGGGCTGCTTGAATGGGGTCTCACCACGCTCGCATCCACACGACCATCCAATCAGGTCGGGAAACAAGCAGGTCGATCATGAAGCTCGCCATCCTTTCGCGCGCCCCGCGGTCCTACAGCACGCAGCGCCTCCGTACGGCGGCGCTCGACCGCGGACACGACGTCAAGGTCCTCAACACGCTCCGGTTCGCGATCGACCTGTCGGGCGAGGATCCGGACCTGCAGTTCCGGGGTCGCCAGCTGTCTGACTACGACGCGGTCCTGCCGCGGATCGGCAACTCGATCACGTACTTCGGTACTGCCGTCGTACGACAGTTCGAGCAGATGGACGTCTACACGCCCAACACGGCGAACGGCATCGGCAACTCCCGCGACAAGCTGCGGGCCTCGCAGATCCTGTCGCGCCACAACATCGGCATGCCCGCGACGACCTTCGTCTGGGACCGCGCCGACGTGATCCCAGCGATCGAACGGGTCGGTGGCGCGCCCGTCGTGATCAAGCTCCTCGAGGGCACCCAGGGCATCGGCGTGATCCTCGCGCCCACGCTGAAGGTCGCCGAGGCGATCATCGAGACGCTCCAGTCCACGCGTCAGCAGGTGCTGATCCAGCGCTTCGTCAAGGAGAGCAAGGGTCGCGACAT
>JAKFEI010000211.1:0-5494 GCA_036675765.1 Nocardioides sp.
GTGGCGTAGTTGACCGTGGCGCTGACGCCCTCGAGCTTGTTGAGCTTGCGCTCGATCCGGTTGGCGCAGGACGCGCAGGTCATCCCGGTGATCGCCAGCTCGATCGAACCGGCGGCGGGGGTGCCTGACTGACTCTGCGTGGTCATCGTTGTCTCCTGTGGAAGCGGGCCGGTCAGTGACCGGCGTGGCCGCCGTGCTCGGCGGGAGGGCTGGCGTCGGACGGGTCGTCGTCGCCCGGGGTGGCGACACCGCCCGCGTTGACGGTGAATGCCGCGGTGCGAACGACGCCGTCGTGCTGGAAGTCCAGGTAGAGGTGGTAGGTCCCGGCAGTGGGGACAGCGGCGTGGAACACCACCTCCGGACCCGGCTTCGTGGTGCCGTCGTCGGGCTCACCGTCCGGGTGGACGTGGAGGTAGGCGAGGTCGCCGCCGCGCAGCGCGACGAGGTGGCCGTAGGCGCCGAGGTAGGGCTGGAGGTCGGTGACCGGTCGGCCGTCCCTGGCGACGCTCAGCGTGAGCTTCGCGTCGGACCCGGCGGTCAGGTCGCCGTCGAGCGTGACCTCGTAGTCGTCGACCTTCGCGGTGCGGTTCTCGGCCGAGGGACCTGCGGGCCGGTAGTCACCGTCGACGGCGAGGTCCGTCCCGAGGGTGAGTGCGTCGGCACCGGTCGGCTTGAAGTCGGCGAAGAGGCGCCACGTCCCCGGGGTGAGGTCGAGGTCGATCGACCAGACCCCGGACGTCTCGTCGAGGACGGGGTGGACGTGCTGGAAGCCGGAGAAGTCACGCCGTACGGCGATCAGGTGCAGCTGCTTCTCGTGCTCGACGTCGTACGACGTCACCGGCTTGCCGTCCGGTCCGGTGATCGTGAAGGCGACCGCCCGGTCCTGACCGGGCCGGGAGTCCGACTCGGCGAGATCGAGTGTGTAACCGTTCTGGGAAACCATGAGTCCTCCCGGGACCTCCTGGGCTGTGGGTTCGGTCGGCGACTTGTCGCCGTGGCCGCCCCCGTGCTCGCCTTCGGCGGCCTTCTCGTCTCCGTGGGCGGTGTCGTGCGTCCCCGCGGGTTCGTCGTCCACCGGGCCGACGACCTGGCCGACCAGGAGGGCGATCCCGAAGATCGCGGCGATGGCGGCCAGGAACCCGGCGACCTTGATGGGGGTGCTCATGCGAGCTGGTAGCCGGCTTCCTCGACGGCGGCCCGGACGGCGGCGTCGTCGAGGATCTCGGCGCTGGTGATGGTGACGGCGCCGGTCGGCAGGTCGATCGCGACGTCCTGGACGCCGGGGATCTCCTGGACCTCCTCGGTGACCGAGGCGACGCAGTGTCCGCAGGTCATGCCGGTGACGGTGTAGGTGGCGGTGTTGCTGGCGGTCCGGGTCATGGCTGATTCCTTTCGGGAGTCAGGTGGTGTGGATCGGTGGGGTTCAGGCGCGGACGAGGCGGGCGATGGCGTCGGAGGCTTCCTTGAGCTTGATCTGGGCCTCGTCGCCGCCCGCTGCGACGGCATTCACGACGCAGTGCGCCATGTGCTCGTCGAGCAGTCCGAGCGCGACGGCCTCGAGGGCCTTCGTCATCGCGGAGATCTGGGTGAGGATGTCGATGCAGTACTTCTCCTCCTCGACCATCCGCTGCAGCCCGCGGGCCTGGCCCTCGATGCGGCGCAGCCGTTTGAGGTAGTCCGCCTTGTTGTTGTTGGCGATGTAGCTGTGCTGGTGCGCGTCGTGGTCCTGGGGCATCGGGCTGTCCTTCTCGGTGGATGTCTCCGTCGTTCTCAGGGTACCCCCCTCCGGTATTCGGTGATACTGTCCGGCTTCGTGGAATACGGTACCCCCCTAGGGTATTGAATGCAACCACGAAGTCCCGGAACCCCGGGATGTCCCGCCAAAGGAGAATCTGATGTCAACCACCACCTCGCCGGCGCCCAACCGCCGCTGGCTCGGGCTCGCGGTCATCGCAGCGGCCCAGTTCATGGTGATCATGGACACCTCGATCATCGGGGTCGCACTTCCCCAGATGCAGGCCGAGCTCGGCTTCACGCAGGAGAACCTGTCCTGGGTGTTCAACGCCTACGTCGTCGCCCTCGCCGGGCTGCTGCTGCTCGGCGGGAAGCTGTCCGACGTGTTCGGCGCCCGTCGGGTCTTCTCGGCAGGATGGGTCGTCCTGCTGGGCGGCTCCCTGGTTGCCGGGGTCGCCGGCAACGTCGAGGTCGAACTGCTCGGTCGCGCGGTCCAGGGCGTCGGCTCGGCCCTGATCGCACCCTCGGCCCTGACGCTGCTGTTCATGTTGTTCGGTGCCAGCCCCAGGGAACTGCCCAAGGCGCTCGCGCTGTACGGCGCCGCGGCGCCGGCCGGTGGTACTGCCGGGGTCTTCCTCGGAGGCGTGATCACCGAGTACCTGTCCTGGCCGTGGGTGTTCTACCTCAACGTCCCGATCGCGCTGCTCGTCCTCGCGGTCGTTCCCTCCGTCATGCCCGCCGGTGGGGCCGGGACCGGCCGTCGGGTGGACCTGTTGGGTGCCCTCACCGTCACTGCTGGCCTGGGTGCCGCCGTGTACGCCGTCGTCCGGGCGCCCGAGGTCGGCTGGGACGCCGGCCAGACCTGGGGAGTCCTCGCCGTCGCAGCGGTCCTGCTGGCCGGATTCGTCTTCGGGCAGGCACGGGGGCGTGACCCCCTGGTGCGCCTCGGCATCTTCCGCGCGCCCAACCTCGCTGCAGCCAATCTCGCCCAGCTCCTGCTGGGTGCGGCGTGGATCCCGATGTGGTTCTTCCTGAACCTCTACCTGCAGCAGGTCCTCGGCTACACCGCGTTCCCCAGCGGCGCGGCACTGCTGCCGATGACGCTGCTGATCATGGTCGGGATGATCGCCATCGCCCCGCGCGTGCTCGCGGCGCTCGGTCCGAAGGTCGCCACGGTGACGGGGCTGGTCCTGCTCGCTGCCGGCCTCGCGTGGCTCGCGCTGATCGATCCCGACGGCTCGTACGCCGTCGACGTACTCCCGGCTTCGTTGGTCGCAGCCCTCGGCATGTCGCTCGCCTTCATCCCCACCCTGGGCACCGCGATCTCTGCGGCCCGACCCGAGGAGGGCGGCCTGGCCTCCGGCATCGTCAACACCAGCTACCAGGTCGGCTCAGCGCTCGGCCTGGCCGTGATGACGGCGATCGCCGCAGCCAACGGGTCCGACCAGATCGGCGACAAGGCAGCGCTCACCGACGGTTTCTCGGCCGCCTTCATCGGCGCCGCGATCGTCGCCGGCGTCGGAGCCCTGTCCACCCTGGCGTTGTTCCGAGTTCCGACCGACGCCGCGAAGGGCGCCCGGGACATCGCCGACAAGGTCGCTGCCTGACCTGCTCCAGCTGACCCGACGCCCGCGTCGAGCTCAGCAGGTGGCGAAGAGAACCGGCCCCTGGTTCAGGTCGGACAGCACGAAGGCGCCCTCCGCGGGTTCGAGCTCCATGGTGACGGTGCTGTCGGTCGCGGCGACCTTCCCGAGCCTGAACCGCTCGGGGAAGGTGCCGCCCTGGCCGGGGGCCGGGCCGGCGGCGAGCTTCGAGCGGGTGTCGGCGTCGGTGCGGGCCTGGTCGCTGTTCTCGAACGACATCGCCACCCGTACGTCGCCTGCGGGCTGCGCTGCGATCGCGAAGGCGGTCAGCGGGTGCACCTCGCCGGCGGCCTCGATCAGCTCGGCACCCCGCGTGCGGTCGGCCGGGTCGGCCCCGCTCATCGAGAGCTCGGCGCAGGCGTAGTCGCCGCTGTAGGCGGACGCGCTCAGGGCCGGGCCGGCAGCGTCGACGACGGCGGTGATGCCGTCGGCCGCCTCGCCGCGCTCGACGTCGCCGCGCTCCTCGAGGAAGTTGGGGTCGTCGCTGCCGAACAGGAGTCCGGACTCCTCGTCGATCTGGAGGACGGCGAGTTCGGGGGTGACCGGGCCGTCGAGGGTCTCCAGCAGGTCGACCCCGCCGCGCCAGACGCCGTCGGCCTGGTCGGGCTTCTCGAAGCCGATCTCCTCGAGGCGGGAGCGGAGTCCGTCGAAGTCGAAGTCGTCGGGCAACCCGAGGATCACGACAGCGCCGTCCTTGCCCTGCGCGAACAGTTCCCACTCGACGTTGGCGGGGGAGAACCCGAACGTCGACTGCAGTGTGGGGGCCGACTCCGCGAGGGCGGTGGTCGCGGACAGGTCGCGGTCGAAGGCGGCGAGCAGGAAGTCGGAGAGTTCGTCGGCCGACGAGGACGCCGAGAGGTCGGCGCCGACTTCCTCGCGCACTCCGGCCCAGTCGGTCCAGCTGAACCGCTGGGAGGATTCCGGGGCCAGCGCCGCGGCCGCGGCGAACCGGCTGGCGTCGTCCCGTGTGAGCCGCCAGGTCACCAGGGCGGCCACGGCGACGAGCACGAGCACGAGGCCGACGACGACCCAGCGCGACCGGGCCCTGAAGGCGGTCAGACGGCGCAACACCGAAGGGGTCTCCTCAACTCGGTCGATCTGATGTGAGACTAGGCCACGTGCCCGACATCCTCGCTGCCGGCGTGGTGGTGTTCCGTCCCGGTCGTGAGGTGCTCCTCGTCCACCGCCCGAAGTACGACGACTGGTCGTTCCCGAAGGGCAAGCTGGACCGTGCCGAGCATCCCACCGCAGCCGCGGTGAGGGAGGTGGCCGAGGAAACGGGCATCCATGCGCGTCTCGGTCCGCCGCTGCCGACCCAGCGCTACCCGGTCGGCCGCCGGATGAAGACCGTCTACTACTGGACCGGCCGCGTGGTCGGCGACGACGACGTGTCCCGGTACCGCCCGAACCACGAGATCGACCAGGTCCGCTGGGTGCCCTTCGACGAGGCGCCCGCGCTGCTGACCTACGACCGCGACCGCGAGACCCTCGCCGCGGCGCTGCGGGTACGCCGCAAGACCCGCGCGGTCGTCGTACTCCGTCACGCGCAGGCGCGGTCCCGCAGCGCCTGGAAGGGCGACGACGCAGCCCGCACCCTCCTGCGCACCGGTGAGTTGCAGGCCGACCGGCTCGTCCCGCTGCTGGCCGCGTACGACGTCACGCGGGTCGTGACGTCGACGAGCACCCGCTGCGTGCAGACCGTCCAGCCCTTCGCGCAGATGGCCGGCTACGACCTGGACCTGCGGCGGCGGCTCAGCGAGGAGCACGCCACGGAGCGTGCGGTCACCCGGATCGTCGAGGAACTCGTCGACACCGATCAGGGCGTCGTCCTGTGCACGCACCGCCCCGTCCTCCCGTGCGTGTACGACGCCCTCGGGCTGGACGGCGCGAGCGGCACGCCGCCCCTGGAAGCCGCCGAGATGCTGGTGCTCCACGTGCGCAAGGGAGCGGTCGTCGCCGTCGAGCGGCACCGCCCCCGCTTCGTCCTCTGAGACCCGCACCACGCTGCAATCCCGCCCCGACCGCCACTGTTCACCATGCGTTCAGATCGGCCGGGGACTTGCGTTACCGACGCTCCCTAACTTCTCAGTTGTCCAGTACGAATCGGGGGGCCCCGA
>JAKFEI010000537.1:0-5490 GCA_036675765.1 Nocardioides sp.
CGGGTGCGTTCGCTCCAGCGGAGCAGGGTGCGGGGATCGGTTGCCGCGTGGCGCAGGGCGATGGTCGTCAGCTCGCGACCGTGGGTCGTCGCAAGGGCGCGCAGTTCCGAGGAGCCGATCAGGCGGCGGTGCTCGTCGATCGCGTCTAGACCGGACGCTGCGGCCCGCAACACTCCGCCCCGGTCACCGGACTCCTCACGGGCGAGGGACTGCGCATGCCAGGCACCGGCGCGGACGAGTGCATTGGGGTGGTTCCTGTACGACGCCGCCTTTCCCCATAGGACTGCCCGTTCCTCACCGCCGGCCAGTCCTCCGGCAATCGTGAGGGCCAAGGATGCCTCGTCAGCCGACTCCCCATGCAGCTCCTCCGCGACGCGGCGCGCTGCAACGGACAGGCCTCGGGCGTCCTGCATCGCCTTCCGGACCCGGACCAGGACGAGCCGCGCCCGGAGCGTGAACCACGGCCGTTTCTGGCGGCGACAAAGGTCCACCGCGGTGCGGGCCGCAGCCTCGGCCTCGTCGAGAGATCCGACGCCCAAGAGCGCGGTAGCGTGGAGGATCTGCAGATCCGCGACGTCGAGCAGCGCCACGTCGGGAGACCCGAGCTGCGCGTCGAGGAGGCGGATGGCTTCGTCGTCGAGGCCGGCGGCAAGGTGGGCGCGGGCCATGGTCCCGATCAGCGGCTGGCGCGGCGGTTCGCCGGCATCGTCGTACCCCTGCAGGGCCTCTGCGTACGTCCGCAGGCTGCCAGCGATGTCGCCCCTCGCCAAAGCGATCTCGGCGAGGTTTTCAACAGCGTGGAGGCGCTCGATCGTCTCACCCATCCGACTGAGCGCTACCGCAGCCGCCATCACCTCGCGCTCAGCACCATCGAGGTTCCCGCGCGTCAGCTCGACATGCCCGAGCCAGACCTGGATCCGGGCCTTCCAGCCCTCGTTGCCCGCCAGTTCGATCTCGACCAGTGCGGCCCGCAGCATGGGCGCCGCCTCGGCGACCCGGCCCACCATGGCCAGAAGGCCCGCCTTCCGCACCAGGATCTTGGCCGCGAGCTCCCCGGTCGCCCCTTCGAGCGCTCCGTCGAGCTGCGCAAAGCCCGATCGAGTGCGACCGGACAGAACCAACACGCTGCCGCGAGTGGCACGGACGTCTCGCTCGCGGTCCGGGCTACCTGCCTCGCGTGCCGCCCGGCCAGCTCGTCGCAACTCGATCATGGACTCGTCCAGTCGCCCCTGATCCCGGAGCACGATGCCGAGACAGTGGTGGGCATACGAGCGCTCGAGGGCACTGGGTGCCTCCGCCAGGACCTGCTGGGCACGCTCCGCTGCACTCGCTGGCGATCCAATCGCGAGTTCGAGCAGATCTTCCACGGTGCGACCTCTTGAAGGATGGTGGTGAGCCGCTTTACTCCCTGAGCCGGGCGGGACTACGTTAGCGCCGCCAGCGGACCACGGGCCCGCGTCGTTCTCCCATAGGAGCGGTCATGGATGAACCCGCACGTCCCAAGTTCCCGATCGGCGTCCTTCGGGACCTGATCCGCAAGTTCCGATTCCCCACACCTGACCGGACTCGACCCGACGAAGGGCGACCGGTGCCGGAGCGAGACCACGACGCCGAGCTCCGGCGCGTCCAGGTCCGGGTGATCCGGAAGGCGTTCGAGGACACGGAGTTCGGCGTCTCCGGCGGACCGGTCAAGGGCAGCCGGCCGCCACGCGACGACGCCGACGTGCACTACCTGTTCCGACCCGGTCACGCGCTGGTTCGCCAAGATCATTTCGGGCGCCTCAAGGACTACTTCGACTCAGAGGAGAACAAGAAGCGGTACTCCGGAGAGTTCGGCGGATCGGAGACACGCGTGCCCGGGCTCGTGCTCGCGAAGTTCCCCTCGCGCGTCGACGAGCGTGACGACGTGCTGGCCACGCTCGAAGAGCTGGAACGGGAGAGGGTGATCGAGCCCGGGGCCGTGTCGCCGGACCACATCGTCTACGTCACCATTCGTGGAGCGCTCTGCCCCGCCACCGAGCCGGAGATGTTGAAGACCCGCCGCGCGACGCCGTGGCCGCCCCCCGTCCCATCCCGCAACCGGATCGCTGACAAGGACCGGATCCGGGTCGCGGTCGTCGACACCGGCCTGTGGACCGCCGCGGTGGGCAGCGCCGAGTCGCCTTGGCTCGAGAAGGGCGAGGTCGTCGCCGACCCGACGGACGAGGAACAGGTCAATCCCGCGGACATCCACGAGTACGCCGGCCACGGCACCTTCGTCGCCGGGGTGGTCCGGTGCATGGCACCCGACGCCCGGGTCGAGGTCGAGGGCGTGCTCACGCACGGCGGAGCGGTCTACGAGTCGCAGATCGTTGAGCAGCTCCAGGAGGCCATCGAGGACGACGACCATCCGCAGATCATCAGCATCTCGGCCGGCACCCACACCCGCGACGACTTCGCCCTGCTCGGCTTCGAGATGTTCGGCGCCCACAACAAGCTGTCCGAGCGGGACGACATCGTCATCGTTGCGGCGGCAGGCAACGACGGCAGCAGAGCGCCGTTCTGGCCTGCGGCATTCCCATGGGTCGTGAGCGTCGGCTCGGTCGATCCCGATGCCAAGGTCTCCGACTTCTCCAACCACGGCGAGAACTGGGTGGACGTCTACGCCCGCGGTCGCGACCACGTCAACGCCTTCCCTAAGGGCACCTACACCTGTTACGAGCCACCGAACGTCGGGCAGATCCGGACGTTCGACGGCCTTGCGCAGTGGAGCGGTACGTCGTTCTCGACGCCGCTCGTGTCCGGGCTGATCGCCGCACACATGCAGGCCACCGGCGACAGCGCTCGCAAGGCGGCCGACATCGTGATCAAGGGCGGGACGCCGCGCCACGACAACCGGATCAACGAGGACATCACGATCGTCGGCCCGCTGACCTGAGGCCCGGGGGTTTCGAGGCTCGCTGTGCTCGCACCTCAACCACCGGGCGCGACAAGCGCTTGTCCTGCGCTCAGCACGCACCAGGTGAGTGGCCAGCGCAGGTCAAGCCCGATCTGAAGTCCGGGGGTTTCGAGGCTCGCTGCGCTCGCACCTCAACCACCGGGCGACTTCGCTGCGCTCGCACCTCAACCACCGGGCGACCTACAGGGTGACCCAGGGGGTGGTCAGCGACCACTCGCCCCGGGTGACCTCGAACCGCACGGTCCCGGGCCCGACGTCGGAGAACCGGAAGAACCCGGCGGCGTCGGCCTCGACGGTCACGTCGTCGGCATCGGGGCGGCGCAGCACGACAACGGCCGGACCTGCATCCGACGCAGCGGAACCCTCGGCGATCACCTCACCCAACACCTGGTCGCCGTCGATCTCGATCTCCAGGGTCAGGCCGCTGCGACCGAAGGACAGCGATCGCGGTCCCTCGGCAGCCGAGCGGACGGCAGCCCCGACCTCGAGAGCAGAGTCGTGCAGCAACTCGGCCAGCTCGGTGTCGATCGTGCGCCACGTGAAGGCGGCCTGGGCAGCGGCGCGGCGCCGGTCGACGACCTCCGGCGCAGTCTCCGTCACGGCTTCGGAGAGCGCAGCCATCAGCTCGTCGTCGGTCAGCTCGTCCCAGTTGGTCATCAGCTCATCCCTCCCACGAGATCCGGACCGAGACCGCGCAGGGCGCGGGTACGTCGTAGTTGCTCCAGCGCGCGGGCCCGGGTGGGGCCGATGCTGCCGATGGGAATCCCGAGTCGCTCGCTGATCTGTTCGTAGCCGACCGGAGGGTCGGCGAGCAGCAGGAGCAGGAGCTCGCGGCGGGCTGCCGGCAGCTCGGCCATGGCCTCGCGCAGGAGCCGGTGGCGCTCGGCAGCGAGCAGGTCGTCGTCCGCGATGTCGTTCTCGACCGCGTCCAGGCCGCCGTGGTCCTGGGGGTCGACCGGGCGGACCCGGCCCCGCGCGGTGAGCAGGCGCAGGCACTCGTTGCGGGTCGTCGTACGGATCCAGCCGGGAAGGGCGTCCGGCTCGCGGAGCGCGCCCAGGTGTTCGACCAGGCGCAGCCAGACGGTCTGGCTGACGTCGTCACCGTCGGCCTCCGAGAGGCGGTAGCCGCGGACGAGGGCGTTGACGAGGGGCAGGAACCGGTCGACGATCGCGTTCCAGGCATCTTGGTCTCCTTCACGAGCCGCGGGAACGAGCGTCGACAACGGCGTAGTCACATCCACTCCCGACCTCCTCATCCAGCGTGCGCAGGATTCCTGTCGAGAGCATCGTCCCGCACATAGGACCCGCGAACCAGTGCCGGTGATACGTCGAAACAAGGGCACCTTCCGGTATCACCGGGCCGCGCCGTCCCCTCCTCCAGAGAAGCGAGCGGTGACCCCCACCGCACCCGTCCCGGAAGAGGTACGGCGGATGACTCTCGAACTCAGCTACATCGCAGCCACGAGCCGGCTGGACCGACTCGATCCCACCGAGCGCTCACTGCTCCGGGTGATCGCGCTCGGCCAGTCAGGGGCCGACACCGAGGCCCTCATCGCGGCCCGGCTCGGCATCACACCCGAGGAAGGAGCGGCGCTGTGCACGGCCGTCTTCGACAAGCTCGGGCTGCGGCCGACGCCGTACCTCAGCAGGCGCGCACTGGCGAAGCTCGTCCTGCGCCGGCGAGGTCTCCCAAGAAAATCCGAAGTCGGCGTATCAGCGGGGGGTGGCCAGTCCTCCTCCTTCCGTGAAACCGAGCGGTGACTCCCCACCGCCCCTCCCCGGAAGGAACAACGTCATGACCTGGAACGAGACCCACGAACGCATCCGCATCTTCCACGAGGTCGAAGCGATCGCCGCCGCCGACATGAGCGGCGCCGTCCCGTGGCGCGAGGAGTGGGCGCCGTACTTCAACGGCCCCGCCGGCCTGGTGGCCGCCCTCCGCGCTCGCTGGAACCACATGTGCGAGGCACAGCTCGACATCCGGACGAACGAGGACGAGCTGGACGAGACCAGCGCCCGACTCCGCCGGTCCGAGGCCGGGATCCTCGAGATCCTCAAGAACGCCGCGGGCGGGATCACCCCGTCCATGGTCCTGACACTGGCGGGGCCGCGGAACGCTCCCTCTCCCCGTACGCGGTCCCGCCGGTTCCAGTTCCACGGCGGACCCGTCATCCCGGCCTGATGACGACCACGATGATGGATCTCGGGGCAACGTACGTGGCGGCGACGAGTCGGCTCGACCGGCTCAGTCGTCGGGAACGCCAGGTACTGCACCAGATCGCCATGGGCCAGTCCAACGCAGGCATCGCGGCTCAGCTGTGCCTGTCGCGGAAGTCGGTCGAGGCGCTGTGCACGCACATCTTCGACAAGCTCGAGCTCGAACCCTCACAGCACCTGAACCGGCGTGTGCTTGCGGTCCTCACCCTCCTCCAGGCGCGTTCGCGCCGGACGACGGACTGAGCGGACCGCACGCACCAGCGTCGCCGACCAGTGGGGGTCCGGGCGACGCACGTAGGAAGGGAAACACCGACCGAGAAGGGCTCCGGGGCCCG
>JAKFEI010000154.1:0-5480 GCA_036675765.1 Nocardioides sp.
CAGGGCCAGCGCAGGGATCAGCCGACGAGCAGCCCTGCCACCAGCGGCTGGTAGCCGGACGAGTGACCGAGCTTGTTCGGGTGGTAGCTCTCGCTCACCGGGTTGGACAGGCCGTTGAGCCACTCGACGTCGTCGCAGACCGCGTGCCCGATGAACCGCGACGTCGGGTTGGCCCACTTGAAGCCCTTGGCGCTGGCGGCCGCGGAGAGCTTGCCGTTGAGCAGGTCGGCCGTTGCGTTCAGCCGGGTCTCCTCGGCCGGGGAGAACCAGGTGGCCGCGTTGCAGTCCTCACCCTGGAAGATCCGCGGGTAGCCCACGACGACCACCACGGCGTTGGGTGCCTTGGACTTGATCGAGGCGTAGAGGGTGTTCAGCCGTCCGGGCAACGTGTTGTTGATGAACGACTGGGCGGTGTTGATCGCGCCGTCACAGTTGGACATCCAGCCCGGCTGGGCGCACTCGGTCAGCACGCTGCTGAAGCCGGCGTCGTTGCCACCGACCGAGATGGTGACGTACTCCGTGCCCGTGTTCAGGGCGCTCAACTGGCTGTTGGTCACCGTGCTCGTCGTGGCCCCGGAGCAGGCCTTGAAGTTCAGCGCGTAGCCCTTCTGCGCCGCCACCAGCTTGGGATAGGCGTAGTTCGAGCGCTGGCAGTTGGTGCCGTCGCTGATGTAGCTGCGGGTGCCGGTGCCCGACGAGTACGAGTCGCCGAGGGCGACGTACGGCGCCGCCGCGGCCTGGGCCGGGGCGGGCACCCCGACGAGGGTGACGAGCGCGGCCGCGAGACCGCTGAGGGAGGAGAGGACGAGACGCAGTGACCGGGACATGGGAGCGACACCTTCTGCCGAGGAATGTGACCTGGGTCACTAGACCACGAGGAAGGCCGTCCGGTCACTCCCCTCCTTCATGAAGAGTGGGTGCCGTGTCCGTTGACCCAGGGCAAACCACGGCGGGTGCCCTCGACGATGTCGGCGACGTGCGACTGGAACGACGGGCAGGTCGTGATGTCGTGGGCCCGGCACTCGAGCGCGTGCTCGGTCATGTGGCGCGACCGGGCGAGCTCGGCCTCACGCCGGTCGAGCTCGACGAGATGCCGCTTCAGCGCCTCACGACGTCCGTCCGCCGACGCGTCGACGAGGGTGCGGATCTGGTCGAGGCTCATCCCCGACTCCTTGCTCGCGATGATCGCGGCGACCCGGTAGGCGTCGTCCTCGCCGTAGTACCGCCGACCCGCGGAGTCGCGCGCCGGATGCAGCAGGCCCTTGTCCTCCCAGTGCCGCAGCACGTGCGTCTCGAGCTCGAACCGGCTCGCGAGATCACCGATCGACCAGCGCACGTCCTGACGGCTTGACTTCATGTGAACATGAACTCACACGATGAGGTCATGAAGCAATCACAGAAGACACAGCAGTACGACGTCGCGGTGATCGGCGCCGGCTCCGCCGGCCTCCAGGCCGCCCTGACCCTCGGCCGGATGCGGCGGTCCGTGGTGGTGTTCAGCACCGACCGGTACCGCAACGACCCCGCCGAACACATGCAGAACTTCCTCGGCCACGACGGGACACCACCCGCCGAGCTGCGCCTCGCCGCCCGCAAGGACATCGAGCGCTACGACACGGTCTCGTTCGTGGAGCGCGCCGTGACGGCGATCAGCGGCGAGCCCGATGCGTTCGTGGTCTCGGTCGACGGCGCGCCCGACGTGACCGCTCGGCGGGTGCTGCTCGCCACCGGCCTGTCCGACGAGCTGCCCGACGTCCCCGGACTCACCGACCTGTTCGGCACCGTCGTCGCACACTGCCCCTACTGCCACGGCTACGAGTTCGCCGACCGCCGGGTCGGCCTGCTCGGCGCCGGGCCGCACATCCCGATGCTCGCGCAGCTGATCTCGCGCCTGGCGAGCGAGGTCGTCGTACTCACCAACGGGGCGGAGCCGGAACCCGAGGTGCTGGCCGCGATCAAGGCGCTGCGCCTGGAGATGCACACCGGCCCGGTCCTCGGTGTCGAGGCTGCGGGGGACGGGTTGCGCGCGTTGCTCGACCACGAGCACTCCGTCGAGCTGGGCGGGATGTTCGTGGCCCCGACCTGGCGCCAGGCCGCACCGTTCGCCGAGCAACTGGGCCTGGAGACCGGCGCCCTCGGCGGCATCCACGTCGACATCATGGGCGCCACGAGCCGTCCCGGCGTGTACGCCGCCGGCGACCTCGCGCACCACCGCGACCTGCCGATGCCGATGGCCTCGGTGCTCACCGCTGCGGCGGCGGGACTGGTCGCGGGCGCCGCGTGCGACCGGGACCTGGTGATGGCCGACCTGGCGGCCGTCGTACCCACCACCTGAGAAGGTGGGGCCGTGGCCCCCCTCCTCCGCCGCTACGGCCTGCTCCTCGGCGGTTGCGTCGTCCTCGGCATCGGCGTGGGCTTCCTGCTCCGCGCAGACCTCGGCTCCGACGGCTACTCGACGCTGGTCAACGGCGTCGCGATGTCGCTCGACGTCGAGTTCTGGGTCGCCAACCTCGGCATCGGCGTGCTGTTCGTGGCACTGGCCGCGACGCGCAAGGTGTTCCCCGGCATCGGGACCGTGGTCCAGGTGTTCCTCGTCGGCCTGACCGTGTCGGTCGCCCTCGACGTACTGGCCCGACCGGACGACCTGGCGCTGCGGATCGTGTTCCTGGCCGTGGCGTTCCCGGTGCTCGCGATCGGCATCGCGACCTACCTCGGCAGCCAGACCGGCGCCGGGCCGGCCGAGGCCGCGGCGCTCGCGTGGGACCCGCCGGTCCCGTTCCGGTGGACCTACAGCGCGGTGCAGGGTGGCGGCGCACTGATCGGGTGGCTGCTCGGCGCCACGGTCGGCGTCGGCACGCTCGCCGTCATCGTGCTGCTCGGCCCGCTCGTCGACCTGATCGCGCGAGCCCTCCACCTCGACGTCCACCAGGGCTCGTCCGCAGCAGCTTCCTGACTTGTTCTTGCGCTTCCTGGCCGTTGCAACAGCCAAGGAGCGCAGGCGTACCCGCTGAACCGGGTATTCCTGCAACCCCGGCTCAGTACCAACCCACCTGCTCCGAGTGGGCCCACGCCCGCTGGGCGTTCCCGTACCGCGCGGCGATGTAGGCCAGGCCCCAGCGGATCTGGGTCTCCGGGTTGGTCTGCCAGTCCGCACCCACGACGGCCATCTTGGTGCCGGGCAGGGACTGCGGGATGCCGTAGGCGCTGGAGGTGGGGTTGTCAGCGAACTGGTTCCAGCCCGATTCGCGGTGCCACAGCGCGTCGAGGTAGGGCCACTGGTCCTCCGGGAAGCCGAACTCGATCATCAGCTGGTAGCCGAGCGCCCGGTTGCTGCCGCGGTCGACGTCGGTGGGGATGACCACCTTGGGCAGCTTCTTCGCGATCCGCTCGGCCCGGCGGGCGAGCTGGGCCATGATCTCGACCAGGGGTACGTCGGCGCGGGCACCACCCGCCTTCGCCCCGGTCCGTGTCGGGGCCGCCGACGTGGCCGGTGCGGGGGAAGTCGGCGTCGCGGCGGGCGCTGTGGTCGTCGTACCCGCAACGCTCGGCGAGGGCCGGGCATCGGGATCAGCCGTCGTGGCCGCGCACCCTGCGCCCCACGAGACAGCAGTGGTCGCGACCGCGACGAGGGCAGTTGCCCTCGCGCGACGCGACCATTGCTTCACAACCAGACCGATCAGCGCTTCGGCGGGCCCTGGTCGACCTGCAGCTCGATCAGCTTGCCGCTGATCCGTGTGGTCTTGAGCTTCGCCCAGGTCTCGGCGGAGAGGTCCTTGGGCAGCTCGACGACGGAGTAGTCCGGGCGGATGGTGATCCGGCCGAAGTCGCGACGGTCGAGACCACCCTCGTTGGCGAGCGCGCCGACGATCTGGCGGGGCTCCACCTTGTGGCGCTTGCCCACCTGGATCTTGTACGCCGCCAGGCCGGCTGCCGGCGGACGGTCGCTCCGGTCGGGGCGCGGCCGGTCGCCGCGTGAGCCACCACGGTCGGAGCCGTGGCTGTCGCGCTTGCGGTGATCGCCCCGGTCAGAACTGTCGGGGCGGTCGAACGACTTGGCGCGCACGGTGCGCTCGGCGGCCGGGTCGAGCAGCAGCGGGGTGTCGCCCTGCATCGCGATCGCCAGGGCGGCGGCCACGTCGACCTCGGGGACGTCGTGCTCGCGGATGTAGTGGCTGACCACGTCGCGGAAGAACGAGATGCTCGGCGACTCGAGGGCTGCGGTGATCTGGTCGTCGAAGCGGGCCAGACGGGTCACGTTCACGGCCTCGACCGTGGGGAGCTGCATCTGCTCGAGGGTCGACCGGGTGGCCTTCTCGATGTGCTTGAGCAGGTAGCGCTCGCGCGGGGTGACGAACGAGATCGCGTCACCACTGCGGCCGGCGCGACCGGTACGGCCGATCCGGTGCACGTAGGCCTCGGTGTCGGTGGGGATGTCGTAGTTGACGACGTGGCTGATCCGCTCGACGTCGAGGCCACGGGCCGCGACGTCGGTGGCGACGAGGATGTCGAGCTTGCCGCTCTTGAGCTGGTTGACGGTCCGCTCGCGCTGGGCCTGCTGGACGTCACCGCTGATTGCCGCGGCGCTGTAGCCGCGGGCGCGCAGCTTCTCGGCGAGGAGCTCGGTCTCGCTCTTGGTGCGGACGAAGACGATCATCCCCTCGAAGTTCTCGACCTCGAGGATGCGGGTGAGGGCGTCGACCTTCTGCGGGTAGCTGACGATCAGGTAGCGCTGCTTGATGTTCTCGGCCGTACGGGTCTTCCGCTCGATCGAGATGGAGACCGGGTCGTTGAGGTACTTCGCCGACAGCCGCTTGATCTGGCTGGGCATGGTCGCGGAGAACAGGGCGACCTGCTTGGAGTCCGGGGTGTCGGCGAGGATCGTCTCGACGTCCTCGGCAAAGCCCATGTTGAGCATCTCGTCGGCCTCGTCGAGGACCAGGAAGCGCAGCTGCGTGAGGTCGAGCGTGCCCTTCTCGAGGTGGTCCATGATCCGGCCGGGGGTGCCGACGACGATGTGGACGCCACGGCGCAACGCGGACAGCTGGATGCCGTAGCCCTGGCCGCCGTAGACCGGCAGGACGTGGACGCCCTTCATCGTGGCGGCGTACTTCTCGAACGCCTCGCAGACCTGGATCGCGAGCTCACGGGTCGGGGCCAGGACCAGCGCCTGGGGGGTCTTCTGGGTCAGGTCGAGCCGGTCCAGGATCGGCAGCGCGAAGGCGGCCGTCTTGCCGGTTCCGGTCTGCGCCAGACCCATCACGTCGCGACCTGCCAGGAGGTGCGGGATGGTCTGCGCCTGGATGGCGGACGGCGATTCATAACCGACGTCCGACAAGGACTTCAGGATCCGCTCGCCGAGACCGAGGTCGGCAAACGTGGCGGTCTCGTGCTCTGCAGGCTCACTCACACCCCTCAGCCTAGGGCCGTGAGGCTTATCACGGGCGATCGTCAGCGCGGTGCGATGGGTCACCCTCCCCAGC
>JAKFEI010000344.1:0-5427 GCA_036675765.1 Nocardioides sp.
TAGTGGTCGCTGCGGAAGAACGCACCGAAGCCGAGCCGCTCGGCCTCGAGGGCGACGGTCAGCAGGTCGTCGTACGTCGCACCCTGCTGGGGTTCGGTGAAGACACGGAGTTCGACAGTCATGCACCAACCCTGCCAGTCGCCCGGTCATGCGACGCCGGTCAGTCGGCCAGCGACTCGATCCGGATCGTCGACGCAAACCGCTCGAAGTGCCCGGCGTTGTCAGTGACGATCACATCGACCTGGTGCACCAGGCCCATCGCCACGAGGTTCGCATCGTGCACCTGCTTTCCCGTCGCCCGACCCGTGACCACCAGGGCGCGAAGAAGTGTCGAGCCCTCCGTGGTCTCGGGCAGCACATCAACGCCCACGAGCAGCTCGTCGAGGTTCGTTGCTGCCACTGGTCCGGGCAAGCCGTACCCGTTGACATCAGTGGGCCGCGTCGCCACGACGAGGTACTCGCGGATGATCTGAGGGATGACGACGAGGGCGCGCTGATCGTTCTCCAGAAGTCTCAACGCCGCGGCGTGCGACCTCCGAGAGGTGTCGGTCGCCGACAGGAACACATTGGTGTCGAGCAGGACTCGCTCGACACGGGCTTCATCGTCCGTCGTCGTCATAGATCTCGTCACGCGACCACGGCTCGCTGATTCCGGTCGTGACGGTCGTCAGGCGCAGGGGTCCACGACGCCGCCGTACGACGGGCTCCACGGCGGCGCGGTCCAGCACTTCGCGCAATTCCTGCTGCATGGAACGCCCATGACGGGCGGCACGTTCCTTGAGCGCCGCGACAGTCTCAGGCGGAACATCGCGGATGTGAAGCGCCGGCATGCCACGATGATAGCACTCGTGCTATCACCTTGCCGCAGGCCATGGGTCCGCCTCCGACATGGGCCCGCCCTCCTGCCGACGAGATTGCCGGAACTGGCACGGCCGTCGCCGCCTCGGCCTACGCTCTCAACCGAACAACCATGGAGAGACGTGACGAAGAAGGTTCGGTGGTGCGCCGCCGCGGCACTTGCCGTTCTCCTGGTGCTCCCCTCGACGCCTGCCGACGCCAGGGCGGCCGCGGCCGCCCGAACGATCTCGATCCAGGCTCCGTCAGCGACGACGACCGGTGCGATCATCACTGTCCGGGGCAGGGTGACGCGCAGCCCCAAGGGAAGTTCCGTGGTTCTCCGACGAAAGTCGGGAACACGATGGGTCAAGGTCACGGCGACCCGTACGACGAACCGCTACGGGGACTTCGCGTTCCGGATCAGGGCGCCAACCACGGGCGGCACCTACAAGTACCGCGCCAGCGCGCCACGCACTTCACGGTCGCCCGCGGTGGTGTCCGTGGCGCGGTCGATCGTCGTTCGCGTCCAGGTCAGGGCCTCACTCGTGGCGTCGAACCTGACCCCGGTCGAGGCCGGCCCGGTCACCTTGTCGGGCATCGTGTCGCCCTGGCTCGCTGGCACGCCCGTCACACTCCAGAAGCGCGTCGGCGCGGCGTCCACCTGGTCCACAGCGAGAAGCATCGTGCCTGACTCGACCGGCCGGTTCCGGCTCAGCGAGATCCCCCAAGCCGGCAGCGTCTCCCGCTACCGGGTGTACGTCGGCCCGCGCACCTACCGGACTTCCGCGCTCTCCGCGGCCGTGACGGTCACGCCCGTGGCGAACGGCCCCGCTGTCGTGACCGGCCTGACGGCCGCATCCACCAGCAAACAGGTCCAACTGAACTGGACGAACCCGGCCGGTACGACGGGCGTCACGGTCAGGCGCTCCGAGGGCAGCACGCCGCCGGCCACGGCAGGTGCAGGAACGGCCGTGCCGACCACCGGCGTCGTCAACGCCGCCACCGACTCCGCCGTCGAGGAGGACCGGTCCTACGCGTACTCGGTGTTCGCCACGACCGCAGCAGGCACGTCGCCACCGGTCTCGACCGTGCGCCCCGGCCCTCCCCCGGCCACGGGCGGGTGGCACACGGCGGTGCCGGGCAAGGTCAATTTCCACTGGACCAACCCGGCGGGCGTCGACCATGTCGTCGTCGACGTGAGCTACACCGGCGGCGTGTGGCTGGGTCCCGGTCTACCGCCCACGGGTACCAGGCTGGGAGCGGTCGACAGCTTCACGGTGAGTGGCCTGACGTCACACCAGTGGGTGTACCTGACGATCTACACGCTCGATGCGTCCGGGAATTTCCAGGGGAACCACCGGATCGGAGCACGGTCCCCGGACGGCACGGACACACCGTCCGGCCCCGTCACCGCACCGATCGCGGATGCCCTTCCCCACGCCGTCACACTGAGGTGGACCAGCCCTGAGTCGGCTCCCAGGTCGGATGTCGCCATCACCCGGGTCGAGGGCGCGATCCCCCCGGCGTCGCCGACCTCGGGATGGATCGTCGGTCGCACGTCGTCCACCGAGACGACGACCGATGACATGGTCGAACCGGGGCGCACGTACACCTACGGGCTCTGGGCCGTCGACTCCAGTGGCAACTACTCGACGCGATCCTCCGTGACGGTGACCACACCGCGGGGCTCGCCTCCCGGGCCGGTGACCGGCCTGACGGCCACGGCACTCTCACCCACGGTCGGTACGGGCACGACCGGCTACGACCCGCAGCGGGTCCGGCTCCACTGGACGAACCCGCCCGGTGCTGACGCCATCGTCGTGGCACGCACCGAAGGCTCGACGGCTCCGGCATCACCCCTCGTCGCCGGAGGGTGGAACCTCCCGTTGCCGGTGGACAGGTTGCTCGACAACGAGCTCACCCCGGACACCGTGTACTCCTACGCCGTCTGGGCCGTGGGTCAGGACGGCACCTACTCGACGGTGGCGACGACCACGGTGCGCAGTGATCCCAACACTCGTCGGGCAGTCCATGGGCGCGTGATCGACTCCCGCTCCGGTGCAGCCGTCGGGTCCGTACCGCTGACGTTCCACTCCCGCTCGGACCAGGCCCCACCGGCAGGCGGAACCTTCTCGACGACCAGTGATCCCGACGGCAGCTACGACATCGACCTGCCGGTCGGCAGGTACGGCGTCTGCGTCGACGGCACCTCGGTCACCGGCAGCACCCCCGGCTACGTCGACTCCTGCACCCCCGCCGACGTGCCATCGGCACCGACGACGTCCCTCGACGTCCCGATCGACCGGTCCGTGTCCATCCGCGGCATCGTCACCGACGGCAGCACCGGCGCCCCGGTTGCCGGCGTGAGGGTCAGCACGATTCGGCCCCCGCCGTACCAGTACGAAACCGTCGTCACCACGACCGCGGCTGACGGCAGCTATCTCCTGACCGGGATCTCCGCAAAGGCGACGCCGGACACGAAGGTCCACGTCAACCCGACGACGGCCACCAACGGGGCTCCGCAGGGCTACGACTCCGACGTCCCCACCACCTGGGTTGCCACCTCGACTCCGGGCGAGACGGTCCGACATGACGCGACCATCACGCCACTGATGGTCGTCACCATCAGCGGTCGCGTCACGAACGCATCGGGCGCAGCGGCAGTGCCCGAAGTCGGGGTCCACCTGGTCGACAGGTTCGGAGTCGACGACGGGATCCCACTGACCTTCACCGGAGCAGACGGCAGGTACACGGTCACGACCGCCCTCGGGGCCGACGATGCGGTCTCGGTCTGCTTCGACGCCGAACGGCATCGCACCCCCGCAGCGGCGACCGGCTACGGCAACCAGTGCTTCGGCGGGGCCGACTTCGCCCCCGGCCCTCCCGCGAGCCCGGGGGACACGTCCGTCTTCGGCACGACGACCCCGGTCTCGACCTCGTCACAGGTCGACGTCGCCCTCGCGGCGGCCAGCACCGTGAGCGGCAAGGTCGTCACCCCCGAAGGTGCCGCCCTCGCCGGGGTCGTCGTCACGGTGATCAAGCACAACGGGGATGTCCGACGCACGACCACCACGGACACCGCCGGAAAGTTCGTGCTCCGCATCGGCGCCTCGCCGACCGGCGCGACCCTCCCGATCGCGATCTGCGCGAACCCGGCCGCAGCCAGCGGTGGAGCCTCCTCAGGCGGCTATGCATCCCCCGAATGTCTGCAGAAGTACGCCTGGTCGACCACCCCGACGACCGGTGTCGACTTCGTGGCGCAGCCGGCCGCCGCGATCGCAGGAGCAGTCGAGGACAGCGTCTCCGGCGATTCGCTGGCCGGGATCACCGTCGAACTCGAGCAGGAGAACACCGGGGGCACGGTCCGGTCCGCGACCACCGCTGCGGACGGCTCCTACACACTCAGGCAGATCCGTCCGGAAGCCGGCCGGTCCTACCGGGTGTGCGCGGGCGGACCCGGCCGCGCCAGGACGTGCGCCACTCTGGACGAGCTCGGCATCCCGGCCCTGTCGGTCGGCACCACCGCGCACGCCGGGCCGCTCCTCGTCCCGGAGCAGGGCACCATCTCCGGCGTGCTGACGGGTGCCGACACTGGCGACCCGATCGCCGGCGTGCGGGTCGAGCTGGACGGTGACAACGGGGGCTTGACCACGACCGACGCCGACGGGCGCTATTCCTTCGACCGGCTGCGTCCGGGGCCGTACCGGCTACGGGCGAGCGCGAACACCGCAGGTCCGCGCGGCTATCACACCACCGCGACCAACGGTTTCACCGTCGAGGTGTCCGCGGGCCAGGACACCACAGCGAACGTTGCGATGCTGCCGGCGGCGGCAGTCCGGATCAAGGTCGTCACGCCGGACGGGCGTCCGGCACCCGGCGTGAGCCTCGCCCTCAGGGATGACCTCGCCTACCGAGACGTGCGGACCGACTCCCAGGGCCTCGGCACCCTGAAGGGCCTCACTCCGTCCGAATACCCCCTGCACGAGGCCGTCTGCGCGGGTCTGGGAAACGTCGGCCCTGGAACCCGGGCCGGTTACACGCCGGGATGTGGATGGCTGCCTGTCCTCACCGACGGCCAGACCGCAACCACCACCGTCGTCGTCGGGTTCGGGGGCGCCTTCGGCGCCTGGGTCCGCGACGCCAGTACGGGCGAACCCATCGACGGAGCGCGAGTGGCGCTCTCGGTGCCCAACGGGGACTACTTCACCACTCACAACTGGCACACCGACGTCCAGGGCTTCTCCTATCCGTACACCGCCGTCAATCCGCCCCGGGACGGAATCAGCGTGAACCCGGGGCGACCGCAGTTCGGGACCGCCCGGATCTGCGTGACTGCCATCGGCTACGCACCGGCGTGCTTCCGTGGCGGCGCACCGGACGGGCAGTCCGGCCCTCTGATGGGGGCACGCCCGGGCATGCGGACGATCGCGACCTTCGCCCTGACCCGCAACTAGGTCCCGGCAGCCTTCAGCCGCAGGCGAAGACCCGCTCCCACCACACCACGGTGAAGCCCTCACGCTGATCGCGACGACCTTCGCGCCACCGGTTGCGGCTGAACTTCGGGTAGTGGGTGTCGCCCTCGGGCTTCAA
>JAKFEI010000456.1:0-5417 GCA_036675765.1 Nocardioides sp.
TCGAGGCCGGCCTCGACCAGCCGATGGCGACGGTCCGCCTCACGGGCGTCGGGCGTCTGGCCCTGCCAGAGCCGTCCTGCGGGTGCGTCCGAGGATGCGTCAGCAGCGGTCGTCGCGGAGGGCATGCGACGACCATACAGGAATCACGCGATTCCCGGAAGCAGGTGATTCCTACTTTTCTTTCGCTGCCGCCTTCGCAGCCTTCTTGTGGTCCCGCACCTTCTGCAGCGACACCGGATCCACGACGTCGGCCACCGAACGGAATCCGTCGAGCGCGTAGTCCCCCGCGGCCTTCTCCCACCCGGTCGGTCGTACGTCGAGCTGCTTGGCCACGAGCGCGACGAAGATCTTGACCTTCTGGGCACCGAAGCCGGGCAGCGCCTGGATCCGCTTCGCGAGGTCCTTGCCGTCGGCGGCCTCGGTCCAGATGCGGGACGCGTCGCCGTCGTACTCATCGACCACGATCCGGGCCAGCTCCTGGAGGCGGGCGGCCATCGATCCCGGGAACCGGTGTATCGCCGGCGTCGTCGAGCAGAGCGCAGCGAACTCCTCCGGGTCGGCTGCCGCAATCGTCGCGGGGTCGAACGGGCCGAACCGGCTGACGACCTTCTGCGGGCCGGCGAAGGCGTGCTCCATCGGGTACTGCTGGTCCAGCATCATCCCCACGAGCAGAGCGAAGGGGTTGGTCGACAGCAGCTCGTCGGCTTCGGGGTTGTCGGTGATGTGGATGGCCATGGGGCCATCCTCCAACACCGACCGAACGGGCGGACGATCAGAGCGCTTCGAGGCTCGCCATCAGGTGCGCCCGCACGGCAGACCACGACGGGTGGGACGCCTCGGCTCCGGGGATCGCGGCGATGATGACCGTGCCACGAAGGGTGGCCATCACGATCTGCAACAGCTCGGCAAAGCCCGGACGGGCGGCGTACGTCGGAATCGCCTGGGCCGCGACGAGCTGCAGGCCGGCCATGCCGGCGCCGGTCAGCTCGGCGACCCGTCGGGCCAGCTTCGGGTCGGTGCGCGCGACGGTGAACAGCTCGAGCACCGCCGGCGTGACCGGGAGGTTGTGGATCTCCCAGATCATGTCGAGCAGCTCGCCCGCACGTTCGAGCTCGTCGTCCGCCTTGACCCCGCGCTGGATCGCGTCGGCCATCAACTGCTCGGTCAGCCGGACCATCGCGGCGTCGACGAGCGCCGCCTTCGTCGGGAAGTAGTGCTGCTGCGCCCCCTGGCTCACACCTGCCCGCTCCGCCACCCGCCGCGTGGTGGTGGCGACGTACCCGAGCTCGGCGAGGCACTCGATCGTGGCGTCGAGGAGCTTGTCGGTCGTCGCCGAGCGGCGATCGACCTGGCGGCGCGGCCCAGTCGATGACGCAGGCGATGACGCAGGCGATGACGCGGTCGGGGACATGCGCCGATCGTGGTGCAGGTCCCGATGCATTTGCAAGTCAGGTGACTTGCCAGTCGCCTGACTGGCAACTACTGTCGACGCACCACACAGGAGGAGTCACATGAAGAACTTCCAGGACCGCGTCGTCGCCGTGACGGGCGCCGGCTCAGGCATCGGCCGCGCGCTGGCACTGCAGCTCGTCGACGAGGGCGCCCTGGTCGCACTCAGCGACTGGGACGCTGCCGGCCTCGCCGAGACCGAGCTGCTCTGCAAGGAGATCGGCGGGACTCCCCACACCCAGGTCCTCGACGTGCGGGACCGGGCAGCCGTGCATGCCTGGGCCGACACCGTGGCTGCCCACTTCGGCTCGGTCAACATGGTGATCAACAACGCCGGCATCACCATCTTCGGCACCATCGAGGAGAGCCCGTACGACGACATCGAGAAGGTCATCGACGTCGACTTCTGGGGCGTGGTCAACGGGACCAAGGCCTTCCTCCCCCACCTGATCGCCTCCGGGGACGGCCACGTCGTGAACGTGTCGAGCATCTTCGGGCTGTTCAGCGTGCCGACGCAGAGCTCCTACAACGCGGCCAAGTTCGCGGTCCGCGGGTTCACCGAGGCGCTGCGCCAGGAGATGCTGGTGGCCGGTCACCCGGTCGGCGTCACCTGTGTGCACCCGGGCGGCATCAGGACCAACATCGTCAACAACGCCACGGCGAGCAACGACGGCGACACCGCCGGGCTGTCGCGCCTCTTCGAGGAGAAGCTGACCCGTACGTCGCCCGAGACGGCCGCGCGGACGATCCTCCGCGGCGTGACCCGGCGGCGAGCCAAGGTGCTCATCGGCGCGGACGCCGTCGCGGTCGACCTCGTCGTGCGGGTCCTCGGATCGGCGTACCAGCGCCCGTTCGCGGCGGTCTCCCGCCGCCTCACCGGCTCCCTGAAGAAGGTGTCGGCATGAGCGCGGGCCAGATCACGCCGGTCGTCGACCACCTGGCCGCACCCCTGGACCTGCCCAATGGCCAGCGGCTCGCCAACCGGTTCATGAAGTCGGCGCTGAGCGAGTCCCTCGGTGATCGCGACGGCGGGCCCTCGGACCGGCTCGAGCGCCTCTACGCGCGCTGGGCGGACGGTGGCTACGGCCTCGTCGTCACCGGCAACGTGATGGTCGACCGCCGCCACCGCGGCGAGCCCGGCAATGTCGCGGTCGAGGACGACCGGCACCTCGATCGCCTGCAGCACTGGGCCCGCGGCTTCCAGGACAGCGGCACTCCCCTGTGGATGCAGATCAACCACCCCGGTCGGCAGGCCAACGCGCTCATCACCCGCAACCGACCCGTCGCGCCGAGTGCGATCGCCGCGAAGATCCCCGGCGCCGTGAAGCCACGCGCACTCGAGGAAGCCGAGATCCGCGACATCATCGAGCGGTACGCCACGACGGCCGCGATCGCCGAGGCGGCCGGTTTCGACGGCGTGCAGGTCCACGGCGCGCACGGCTACCTCGTCACCCAGTTCCTCTCGCCGCTCACCAACCAGCGCGACGACGCCTGGGGCGGCGACCCCGAACGGCGGCGCCGGTTCGCCCTCGAGGTCGTCAGTGCGATCAAGGCAGCGACCCGGCCCGGGTTCGCCGTCGGCATCAAGCTCAACTCGGCGGACTTCCAGCGGGGTGGATTCACCGAGGAGGAGTCGCGCGACGTCGTGACTGCGCTGGTCGATCGCGGGATCGACATGATCGAGATCAGCGGCGGCTCCTACGAGGCCCCGGCGATGATGGGCGCGATGCGCGCGTCGACGGCGGCCCGCGAGGCCTACTTCCTCGAGTACGCCGCGTCGGTGCGGCATCTCGCGGGCGACGTACCCATTGCCGTGACGGGTGGTTTCCGGTCCACCGCGGCCATGGAATCGGCCGTCGCCTCCGGGGACTGCGACCTCATCGGCCTCGGCCGGCCGACCTGTGTCGTTCCGGATGCTCCCCGCTCCATCCTCGAGAACGGTCGGACCTCGCTGCCCAGCGCACAGGTGCGCACCGGCGCCCGCGCCCTCCTCGGCAAGGTCACCAACCTCCGCACCGTGGACAGCGCGCTCGACCTGTCGTGGCACACCGACCAGCTGCACCGGCTGGGTGCGGGCAAGGAGCCCGATCCCGACCGTTCGTGGATCGAGACGGCCATCATGCTCGGCCTGCGCAACGGACCCGGCGCGTTCCAGGCCAAGCGCGGCTGAGACCTGGCAGGTCTCAGGCGTTCGAGGCAGCGATCCGTTCGAGGCCGGCCCACAGCACGTCCATCATCCGCTCGACGAGCGTGTCGACGGTCGTGTCGGGGTTGCGTCGCCACCACTTCGCTGCCTGCTCGGCCGCGCCCGAGATGGCGTGGGCGTAGGTCATTGCCGCGTCCTCGGGCAGCCGGGGTGCCGCCGCTCGCAGGAGCGCGGTGACGACCTCGACGGTCTGGAAGCGGAACGCGGCGGCGGCATCAGCGACCGATCCGGTGGCGGCCGAGCCACCCCCGAACAGCACGTCCCACTTGGAGCCACCGTCGCGCACGAAGCCGAAGTACGCGTGGAATCCCGCGCGCAACTGCTGCTCCGGGGCGTCGTGCTGCCCGGCCGCCGAGACCATTGCTGCATCCAGCGTCTCGCGCGCGACGCGAACGCACTCGAGGTAGATCTCGTCCTTGTCGGCGAAGTACTTGTAGATCAGGGTGCGGGTGACGCCGGCCTCCGCAGCGATGTCGTCCACCGCAGTGCCCTGGAACCCGAGCCGCGCGAACACGTCCTCGGCGACGGCGAGGAGTTGGGCACGACGAGCCTCGGGCGCGAGACGACGCCGGGTCCCGGGTTCCTCTGAGCGTTGACGGGCGGGCACGTCACGCCTTCCAGTCGAGAAGCACCCCAGCCGCGGCGACGGCCACGAACCACCACACGAACGAGAAGACCCCGAGGGGCACCAGGCGCTCCGGGACGGGTGTCCACCACGCGAAGCAGGACAGGAGCATCACGAGCCAGGTCAGCAGCAGGAAGGCGGCGACCCAGATCGGGACCAGCCAGAAGGCCACGCCGTAGAGGAAGGCGGACGAGACCACCAGGCCGAGGCCGATGAACGGCGCGGCCGAGATCTGCTTGCCCGTGGCAGGGTCGATGACCACCGGACGGATCCGGCGGCGGCGGGAGAAGGGCACCTAGCGTCCGATCACTGGGGCTTGACGTCGTCGTTCCAGACCGGGTCCTCGTCCCAGGCCTCCGTGCGCTCCGCGGCCTTCTCGATCGCACGTGACGCCTCGGCCTCGGTGTCGTAGGGCCCGAGACGATCCTTGTTGGGACACCCTTCGGCGCCTTCGACAGTGTGGTGGGTGAGGCAGAACCAGTACGCCATGGCAAGAAACTACCGCGCGGGTTGCGAGCAGGTCATGTCCTGCAACATCCGTGTTACCGAACTTGAGTAGTGTCCGGACATGAGCACGATGTTCGAGGGCTACGGGACCGCCGGACCCGCCTACGACGAGATGTTCGACGGCGCCCAGCTGCGGCCGCCGTACCTCCGGATGCGTGACTCGCTGGACAAGATGAGCACGCCCGAGCTGATCAGCCGGGTCGAGGCACTCCAGGCGAGCTACCTCGACCAGGGCATCACCTTCGACATCGGAGGCGAAGAGCGCGCCATGCCGCTCGACATCCTGCCGCGCGTGATCGAGATGGACACGTGGTCGGTGATCGAGAAGGGCCTGCAGCAACGGGTCCAGGCGCTCGAGATGCTCCTCGCCGACGTGTACGACGCCGGGAACGTCTTCGACGACGGGGTGATCCCCCGGGCCGTGATCACCACCAGCTCCCACTTCCACCGGCAGGCAGCGGGGGTCCGCCCGGCCAACGGGGTGCGTGTACACGTGGCGGGCATCGACCTGATCCGCGACAACCTCGGCGAGTTCCGGGTGCTCGAGGACAACGTGCGGGTGCCGTCGGGGGTGTCGTACGTGATGACCAGCCGGCGCGCGATCTCGGCCGCGTTGCCCGAGACGATCGC
>JAKFEI010000411.1:0-5395 GCA_036675765.1 Nocardioides sp.
GTGCCGCAACCCGCCACCCACTGCCAGTTGTGCTGGTTGCTGGCGAGGTCGCCGTCGACGAGGTGCGCCATGAAGTGCGCGGCACCGTGCTGCCACTCGACCTGCAGGTCCTTGACCAGGAACGACGCCACGATCATCCGCACCCGGTTGTGCATCCAGCCCTCCGCCAGCAGCTGGCGCATCCCGGCATCGACGATCGGGAAGCCGGTGGTGCCGGTCGCCCACCTGTCGAGTCGGCGGCGCAGTTCGGGGCCGGTGACGTAGGGGAGGTCGCGGAGCTCGGGGCGGAAGTACTCCGTTGCCGACGCCGGCCAGGCGTGCAGCACCGACGCGTAGAACTCCCGCCACGCCAGCTCACGCCGGAACACCTCGCTGTGCGGGTCGGCCGGATCGAGACCGGCGAGCAGGGTGCGCGGGTGGACGCTGCCCCAGCGCAGCGCGGTGGAGAGTCGTGACGTGGCGTCCAGGTCCGGGCGGTCCCGGATGTCGTCGTACGGGGTGCCGACGAAGTCGCGCCAGCGCTGCAGGGCGGCTGCTTCACCGGCCTCGGGGAGCGTCGCGTTGGTGGTCGTCGTGGTCGTGGGGATCTGCTCGCCCGGTGCACGCACCCAGTCGACGGCGGCCGGGTCGGAGTCCGCCGGGTGCCGCCAGCCGTGCTCCACCCAGGCGCGGTAGAACGGCGTGAAGACGCGGTACGGCTTGCCCGCGCCGGTGGTGAGGCGGCCCGGTGCGACGGCGTAGGGGGAGCCGGTCCGGACCAGTGGGACGTCGAGCGTCTCCTCGACGTGCTGGTCGCGCCGGACGCCGTACGGACTGAAGTCGGCGCTGACGTGGACCTCGCGCGCGTCGGTCTCGCGGACCAGGTCGGCGAGTACGGCGGCTGGTCGGCCCGTGCGGACGACGAGGCCGGGTCCGTGGCGGCGCAGATCGGCGTCGAGGGCGCTGAGAGAGGAGTGCAGGAACGCCGTCCGCACCGGTCCGGCCGACGCGAGCAGCACCTCGTCCAGGACGAAGACGGGCAGCACCGGGCCGGACTCCGCGGCCGCCAGCAGGGCCGGGTGGTCGCCCAGGCGGAGGTCCCGGCGGAACCACAGGATCGTCGGCGTCACCTCGCCATGCTGGCAGAGCGACAAAGCGCTAGCGTGACCGGCATGCGGGCACCTGAGTACTCCGACGCACGGCTCGCCGCGGACCTCGCGGCCGCCGCCGGCGAGCTCGGACAACCCCTCACCGCCGGCGCGTACGACGCCTGGCAGCGCAGCCACGACGCGGCCTCCCCGGCGCTGCTGATCCGCCGCTTCGGCTCCTGGAACGAGGCCTGCGCCCGGGCGGGCATCGCGACCAACAAGACCCGCTCGACCACCCGTCGCTGGAGCGACGAGGACGTCGTGGCCATCGTGGCGTCGTACCTCAAGGCTCCGGGGAGCACCGGCACGTTCGCGGACTACTCGGAGTGGGCCCGGCAGCAGGACGGGGCGCCCAGTGGCGCGACCCTGCGCCAGCGCTGCCCGTGGGCCGAGATCAAGCAGCGCGCCGAGGCGCACAACAACTCAGGCGGGCCGTCCGCCGGTCGATGACCCGTAGGTGACGTACACGCCACGTCCCTACCGCCGAACGACGATTCCGAGCGCCGCAACGCTGCACGGTCTGCGTCGGTTCACGAGCGGGTACACACCGGCGCTGCGCAACCAGGTCACGGCGGCCGGCGGCTTCGGCGCGTGGTTCAACCGGCAACTGGCCGACGCGTACGACGACAACGTCTACATCCAGACCGCCCGCTGGTGGCCCTCGATCAACGCGTCGCCCGCGACGCTGTGGCAGCGGCACAAGGACGACGTCGAGGAGCTGTGGCGGGCCGACGCGAACTACCAGTGCTGGGCGCTGGTGCGCCGGTTCGGTTCCCAGCGGCAGGTGCGGGAAGTGATGGCGGAGTTCTGGGAACACCACCTCCACGTGCCGGCGACGGGTGAAGTCGGGCCGTTCCGGTCGTCGTACGGAAAGACCGTGCGGACGCACGCGCTGGGTCGCTTCGACGAGCTCCTGCCCGCCGCGATCACGCATCCGGCGATGGCGGTCTACCTCAGCAACGCGAACTCCTCGAAGTCCGCCCCCAACGAGAACCTCGGGCGCGAGCTGCTCGAGCTGCACACGGTGGGGCGGGGGGAGTACGGCGAGGACGACGTGAAGAACTCCGCGCGCATCCTCACCGGCTACCGCGTGGGGCTCTGGTCGGACTGGGCGTTCTCCTACGACCCGGCCCGGCACTGGACCGGACCGGTGCAGGTGATGGGCTTCGCGCACGCCAACAGCGACCCCGACGGGCGGGAGGCGCTGACGGCCTACCTGAAGTACCTCGCGCACCACCCTGCGACGGCACGGCGTATCGCGCTGAAGCTCGCACGGAGGTTCGTCTCCGACACACCCTCCGACGCGCTCGTCACCCGGCTCGCCGAGGTCTACCTCGCGAACGGTACGGCGATCCGGCCGGTGTTGAAGGCGCTCGTGGCGTCCTCGGAGTTCGGGTCCTCGCGGGGCAGGAAGGTCCGCACCCCACCCGAGGACGTCGTCGCGACCTGGCGGGCGGTGGGGGCTCGCTTCACGGCGCCTCCGCGGACCAGCGGTGACTCGTCGGGAGCGAACGCGATCCTGTGGCAGAGCCAGTCGATCGGGCTCACCCCGTTCGGTTGGCAACGACCCGACGGGCGGCCCGACACCGCCGCCGACTGGGGATCGACGTCGCGGTTCCTCGCCTCGCTCGACGTCCACTTCACGATGGCCGGCGGCTGGTGGCCCAAGGTCGGCACCGGCTACCGGAGCGCGGTCAGCTGGCTTCCCCAGCGGCGGATCCGGTTCGACGAGCTCGTCGACCACGTCGCCCGGTGTGTGCACGGCGCCGGATCGAATGCCCTGCTGCTGCAGGTCGCCTGTGAGGCAACCGGGTGCCGGCCGTCCGAGGTGATCAGCTCCACCCACCGGATCGTGCGCTGGGAGTGGGCGCGGCTGCTCACCGTCTTCCTCGACTCACCGACCCACATGACGAGATGAGGTGGCGTTCGTGACTGCATTGGCTGGATGTGCTGAGGGGTGCCCGGAGTTCGCGCGGATGTCGCGTCGCGGCTTGCTGCGCGGTTCGATCGGTGCCGGGGTCGGCGTGACCGCGGTCGGTGCCTTCGGCACCGCCTTCATGGAGACCTCGTACGCCGCCACGCGATCGGCGCCCGCCGTCCTGGTCGTGCTCTCGATGCGCGGCGCCGTCGACGGAATGAGCCTCGTCGTCCCGCACGGCGACCCCGTCTACTACGCCGCCCGGCCACGCATCGCGGTGCCGTCCGAGACGCTGCTGGCGAAGGACGGGTTCTTCGGCCTGCACCCCCACCTCGCCCCCCTCCTGCCGCTGTGGAACGCCGGCCAGATGGCCACCGTGCACGCCACCGGACTGCCCGCACCGAACCGATCGCACTTCGCCGCCATCGAGGAGGTCGAGGACGCCGACCCCGGATCGGCCGCCCGCGTCGGCTGGCTCAACCGGCTGATCGGCCGCGACAGCTACACCAATCCGCTGCAGGCGATCAGCTTCGGCGAGTCCGTGACACCCGTCGCGCTCGCCGGTCCGCAGGCCAGCGTTGCCGTCGACACCATCGCCGACATGCAACTGGCCGGAGCGGACAAGTGGGACACCGCGCGCCGGCGCCCGAAGTCGATGCGGACGATGTGGGCTGGGGCGCCCGGACCGCTGGGCGTCGGCGCGCGGGCCGCCATGCAGGCGGTCGGAGATTTCGCCCCCGTCAGGGCCGTGCCGGCCGCTCCCGCGAACGGTGCGGCCTATCCCTCCGGCGACTTCGGCAAGGTGATGGCCGCCGCTGCGCGCACCATCCGTGGGGACGTCGGCGCCGAGGTGATCGCCGTCGACTACGGCTCCTGGGACCACCACGCCGACCTCGGACCACTCGCCTGGGGCCAGATGCAGAAGATGACGACCGAGTTCGCCCGCGGAGTGGCGGCGTTCTTCACCGACCTGGGACCACTGGCCGCGAAGGTCACGCTCGTCACGCTCTCGGAGTTCGGTCGTCGTACCAAGGAGAACGCGAACCACGGCCTCGACCACGGCTACGGCACCGCCATGATGCTGTTCGGTGCGGGCGTGAAGGGCGGCTACCACGGAACCTGGCCGGGCCTCACCAACACCGCCAACGCCGACCTCCTCGTCACCACCGACTACCGCAGCGTCCTCGCCGAAGTCGCCGTGAAACGGATGGGCGCGTCGTCCGCGCAGGTGTTCCCGGGTTTCCAGCCCGAGACCGTCGGCGCGATCACTGGTTGAGGTGCGGGCTCAAGGTCGTCGAGTAGCGGCGAGCGCAGCGAGCCGCGTATCGAGACGTGGTGAGCTGGTGCTGGGCGTCTCGATACGCCCTCGCCTGGCGGCTCGGGCTACTCGACGAGCTTGCGGGTGGTTCATGGTCGTCGCGTATCGAGACGCCTGTGGATAGCCGTTCGACAACGTCCTTGCCCCGGAGCATGGTTCCGGGATGGCATTCGTCTACATCCTGCAATGCGCCGATGGCTCCTACTACGTCGGCAGCACGCACTCTTTGGAAAAGCGGCTCTGGCAACACAACGAGGGCCTCGGGTCGGCGTACACGAGCCGGCCGGGGCGGCGACCGGTCACGCTCGTGTGGTCGTTCGAGTACGCCAATGTCGCTGATGCGTTCGCGATCGAGAAGCAGGTGCAGGGCTGGTCGCGAGCGAAACGCGAAGCACTGATTCGTGGGGACTACGAAGCACTGCCGGCGCTGGCGAAGAAGGACTTCGGCGGACCCGCGACGTCAGAGGAGGATGAACCGCCTGCAGCCGTCGGCGAGTAGCGACACCGAGGCGTCTCGATACATCTTCGCTCGTCCCTCACGACAGATCGCCTGGCGGTTCGGGCTACTCGACGAGCTTGGGGCGGTGGAGTCAAGGTCGTCGAGTAGCGGCGAGCGCAGCGAGCGGCGTATCGAGACGTGGTGAGCTGGTGCTGGGCGTCTCGATACGCCCTCGCCTGGCGGCTCGGGCTACTCGACGAACTTAGACGAGTGAGATCGCGAGCAGGATGACGGCGATCGCGGGGAAGGTCAGCTGGGTCAGGGCGGCGCGGGCCTTGTCGGGGGAGGAGATCAGCAGGACCAGGCCGGCTGCGACCATCGAGCCGGCGCCGCAGAACACGAGCGTCGCGCCGACGTCGTCCTTGTCGGCGAGGATCGCGCCGATGCCGCCGGCGGCGATGAGCGCGAGAAACAGGTTGTAGAAGCCCTGGTTGTAGGCCATCTCCTTCGTCGCCTCGGCCTCCTCGGCGCTGGTGCCGAAGGTGGCGCGGGTCTTCGGGCTGGTCCAGGTGAGCGACTCCATCACCCAGATG
>JAKFEI010000012.1:0-5365 GCA_036675765.1 Nocardioides sp.
GCGGCGGCGCACGAGTTCGCCCTGCACGGGTACGGCGGCGCGAGCCTCCGTCGGATCGCCGACGCGGCCGACCTCAAGGTCGGCAGCCTGGCGTTCCACTTCGCGACGAAGGACGACCTCGTGGCCGCCGCGCTGGCCGAGGGGGTCGACTCGGCGCGCGAGGCGCTGGTCGCCGCGGTCGCCGCTGTCTGTGACGACGCCACGCCCGTCGAGCGGTTGCGAGCTGCACTCCGCGGGCACCTCGACGCCCTCCATGCCAGTGACGACCGTGCTTCCGCGGTGGTCCGGATGGTGGAGACCCTTCCGCCGCACCTGCGCGCCGACCACGTGCGGCACGAGCGCCGGTTCGGAAAGGTCTGGCTCGACGTCCTCTCCCGGGGAAGGGACGACGGGGTCGTGCGTGACGACGTCGACCTCCGGGTGCTGCGTGACCTCGTCGTGGGAGCGCTCAACAGCACGTCGACGACCAGTCCGGTCGCCCGTCCCGCCCGGAGTGCCGTCGTCGAGACGCTTCTGGCCCTGCTCAGCCCAGCAGGATCGAGCGCGCCAGGTTCTTGAGCCGCGCGATGTGGCGGCGGGTCGGCTCGTCCCGCGGGTCGAACGCAGTGGTCAGCGCCATGCCGCGCAGGCTGGTGAACAGGATCTCGCGCAGGTCCTCGTACGCCGGATGAGCGCTGAGCTCGGGGCCGAAGAACGCGTCGAGCCCGGGGCGGATCACCCGGGCCAGCTCGCGCTCTCCGGGCAGCAGGGCTGCGCGGAGCTCGTCGTTGTGGCGCGCTGCGATCCACAGTTCGGTGGCCGCCCAGAAGTAGCCCTGGGTGAACGTCAGCGCCATGGCCTCGACCGCGGCGTCGATACGGTCTCCGGCGTCGGTCGGCCACGTCTGGTCGGCGGCCATCTCGCCGACGCGTGCATTTGCCAGGTGGTGGGCTGCCGCGGTCAGGAGCGCGTCGCGGGACGGGAAGTGGTGCAGTAGCCGGCCGCGAGTGACACCGGCCTGCTCCTGGATGCGCAGGGTCGTCGCACCGCCGTACCCGTCCTCGAGGAGTACGTCGACGGCCGCGTCGAGGATCCGGCGCTGGACGTCGACGGTGCGGCTCTGCAGGGCGCGCTTCGTCGGCGTCTTCTCGTCGGAGGGATGGTCCGTGGACGACGTACCGGGCATCGGGTCCTCGTCCTTCTCGTGGATGACCTCGTGGGTGACAGGGCAGCGGCGACAGGCTACAGTGCACTAACCAGTCAGGACTGACTGGTTAACAAACCTACATCCTGGAGGTGCACGGTGCCCACTCCCGTCATCGTCGACGTCGTCCGTCTCGCGTCCGGCAAGGGCAAGATGGGTGGTGCCCTGTCCGGCACGCACCCGACCTCGCTGCTGGTCCACGTCCTCAAGTCGATCGTCGAGCGCAACGGCCTCGACCCGGCGCTGGTGGACGACGTCATCACCGGCTGTGTCATGCAGGGCGGCGAACAGGCCCTCAATATCGGCCGCACCGCTGTCCTCGGCGCCGGCTTCCCCGAGTCCGTCCCCGCGACGACCATCGACCGGGCGTGCGGCTCCAGCCAGCAGGCGGTCCACTTCGCAGCGCAGGGCGTCGCGGCGGGTGCCTACGACATCGTGATCGCCGCCGGCGTCGAGTCGATGAGCCGGGTCCCGATGGGCAGCACCACCCAGGGCAAGGACACCTTCGGCCCCGAGCTGCACGCGCGCTATCCCGAGGGCCTGGTCAACCAGGGCGTGTCGGCCGAGCTCGTGGCCCGTGACTGGAAGTTCGACCGCGCGACACTCGACGAGTACTCCGCCGAGTCGCACCGTCGTGCCGCCGAGGCCATCGCCTCGGGCTTCTTCGACAAGGAGATCCTCCCGATCACCGTGACCGATGCCGAGGGCAACACCGTCGAGCACAAGGTCGACGAGACGGTCCGCGCGAGCACCACGGCCGAGGGCCTCGGTGGCCTCAAGCCGGCGTTCCGGACCGACGAGTACGCCGCCCGCTTCCCCGACGTCGAGTGGTCGATCCACCCCGGCAACTCCTCGCCCTTCACCGACGGCGCCTCGGCCGCACTGATCATGAGCGAGGAGATGGCCAGCAAGCTCGGCCTCACCCCGCGGGCCCGCTTCGTGTCGTACGCCGTCGTCGGCTCCGACCCGCTGATGATGCTCACCGGGCCCATCCCGGCCACCCAGAAGGCGCTCGCCAAGGCGGGCCTGGGCATCGACGACATCGACGCCTACGAGGTCAACGAGGCATTCGCTTCGGTCCCGCTCGCCTGGGCGCACGACCTGGGTGCGGACCCCGCAAAGCTCAACCCCCGTGGTGGCGCGATCGCACTGGGCCACGCGCTCGGGTCCTCGGGCACCCGCCTGCTCGCTACGCTGGTCAACCAGCTCGAGGCCACGGGCGGCCGTTACGGCATCCAGACCATGTGCGAGGCGCAGGGCATGGCCAACGCCACGATCATCGAGAAGCTCTGAGGGTCTCGAGACGGTCGCTGCGCGACCTCCTCGACCAACGCTTCTCCTCACCCGCACACAGAAGGAAACACTCCACCATGCAGATCAACAACACCGTCGCCCTCGTCACCGGCGGCGCCTCCGGCCTGGGCCGCGCCACCGTCGAGGCCCTGCTCGCCAAGGGCGGCAAGGCCGTCATCCTCGACCTGCCCGGTGGTCCGGGCGAGGTCGCTGCGAAGGAACTCGGCGACGCTGTGCGCTTCGTTCCCGGTGACGTGCGCAGCGAGGACGACGTGCTGGCCGCGATCGCCGCTGCCTCCGAGCTCGGCGAGCTGCGCGTCGTCGTGAACTGCGCCGGCACGGGCGACGCGATCAAGACCGTCGGGAAGGGCAACACCCCCTACCCGTACGACAAGTTCCAGCGGATCATCGAGATCAACCTGATCGGCAGCTTCAACGTCATCCGCCTCGCGGCCGCTCACATCGCGGGTCTCGAGCTGGTCGGCGAGGAGCGCGGCGTCATCATCAACACCGCCTCGGTGGCGGCCTTCGACGGCCAGATCGGCCAGGCGGCGTACGCAGCCTCGAAGGGTGGCGTGGTCGGCATGACCCTGCCGATCGCCCGCGACCTGTCGACCATCGGCATCCGCGTCGTGACCATCGCGCCGGGCCTGTTCGACACCCCGCTGCTCGCCTCGCTGCCCGAGGACGCCCGCAAGAGCCTCGGCCAGCAGGTCCCGCACCCCTCGCGTCTCGGCGACCCCAAGGAGTACGGCGCCCTGGCCGCCCACGTGGTCGAGAACCCGATGCTCAACGGCGAGACCATCCGCCTCGACGGTGCCATCCGGATGGCACCTCGATGAGCAAGGCCCCCTCACTCAACGCGCGCGGCGGTTTCTACACCGAGGACCACGACGCCTACCGGGCCTCGGTGCGTGAGTTCATCCGTCGCGAGGTCGAGCCCTTCCACCTCGAGTGGGAGGAGGAGCGCCTCGTGCCGCGCAGCGCGTGGCAGGCCGCGGGCAAGAACGGCATCATCGGTCTCGCCGTTCCCGAGGAGTTCGGCGGCGGCGACGAGCCCGACTTCCGCTATCCGATGGTGGTGGCCGAGGAGCTCGCGGCGGTCGGCGCGACGTCGTACAGCCTGGGGCTGCGGCTGCAGGACGACATCGTGCTGCCCTACCTGCTCGACCTGTGCACCGAGGAGCAGAAGCAGCGCTGGCTGCCCGGCGCGGTGGCGGGCGACCTGGTGCTCGCGATCGCGATGACCGAGCCGGGTGCGGGCAGCGACCTGCAGGGCATCCGGGCGACGGCGGTGCGCGACGGCGACAGCTGGGTCCTCAACGGGCAGAAGACGTTCATCACCAACGGCATCAACGCCGACCTGGTGATCGTCTTTGCGAAGACCGACCCCGACGCCGGCTCCCGCGGCTACAGCCTCTTCGTCGTCGAGCGCGACGACCCGGGTTTCTCCCGGGGCCGCAAGCTCGACAAGGTCGGCCTGGCCGGTCAGGACACCGCGGAGCTGGTGTTCGAGGACGTGCGCGTCTCCGCGGAGAACGTGCTGGGTGAGATCGGCGAGGGCCTCATCTACCTGATGCAGCGCCTGCCCAAGGAGCGGCTGTCGCTTGCGGCGCAGGCGCTCGCGGGTGCGGAGGCGGCGTTGGCGTGGACCGAGGACTACGTCTTCGAGCGTGAGGCGTTCGGCAAGCGGATCGGTGACCTGCAGGCCACCCGGTTCGAGCTGGCCGAGATCGAGACCGAGGTCGAGATGACCCGTGCCTACATCCAGAACGCCGCCCTGGCGCTCAACGACCAGACCCTCACCACGGCCGAGGCGTCGAAGGCGAAGCTGTGGGCGACCGAGATGCAGGTCCGCGTGACGTCGCGCTGCCTGCAGCTCTTCGGGGGCTACGGCTTCATGAACGAGTACCCGATCGGCCGGGCCTACCGCGATTGCCGGGTGCAGACGATCTACGGCGGAACCAGCCAGATCATGAAGGAGATCATCGGCCGCGACATCGCCGGCCGCTACCCGAAGGAGGCCGGCCGATGAAGCTGGGCATGATCATTGACTACGCCGGTGGCTTCGAGGAGAGCGTCGAGCTGATCCAGGCCTATGAGCAGGTCGGCCTGGAGATGGTGGCGATACCGGAGGCCTACTCCTTCGACGCCGTCAGCCAGCTCGGCTATGTGGCTGCCAAGACCGAGAAGGTCGAGCTGATGTCGGCCATCCTGCAGGTCTACTCGCGGACCCCCGCCCTGACCGCGATGACCGCGGCCGGCCTGGACTTCGTGTCGGGTGGCCGGTTCACGCTGGGTCTGGGCGCCAGTGGCCCCCAGGTCGTGGAGGGCTTCCATGGCATCAAGTACGACGCCCCGCTGGGTCGCACGCGCGAGGCGGTCGAGATCTGCCGCAAGGTCTGGCGTCGCGAGCCGCTCGACCACGACGGCACCTACTACCGGATGCCGCTCACCAAGGAGCACGGCGGTTCGGGCCTGGGCAAGCCGCTCAAGATCATCAACCACCCGCTGCGAGCGGACATCCCGGTCTCGATTGCCGCGCTGGGCTTGAAGAACGTCGAGCTGGTCGCGGAGATCTCACAAGGCTGGCAGCCGTTGTTCTTCCACCCGCTCAAGGCGCAGCAGGCGTGGGGCGATTCCCTGGCGGCCGGGTTCGCGAAGCGCGATCCCTCGCTCGGCGAGCTCGACATCCAGCTCCAGGTCAGCTTCCACGTCGGCGAGCCGACCCCGGAGATCACCGCGACGGTCCGCAACCAGCTGGCCCTCTACATCGGTGGCATGGGTGCGCGCGACAAGAACTTCTACAACCAGCTCGCCTGCCGCTACGGCTACGAAGCCGAGGCCAAGGACATCCAGGACCTCTACCTGTCGGGCAAGAAGGCCGAG
>JAKFEI010000395.1:0-5364 GCA_036675765.1 Nocardioides sp.
TGGCCACGGTGGGCATCCTCGCCCTGCGCGGCCTCGCCGGAGCCGCGAGCGACCTGTTCGCCGCGCGCGCCGCAACGGTGGTGGCGACGGTGCTGCGCCACCGTCTGGTGCGGGCGGCCCTGGACCGGCGGCCCGACCAGTCGAGCTCGGCGGTGTCCCCGGGCGAGGTCGCGGTGCTGGCCACACGTGGAGTGACAGCCGCCGAGCCGTACCTGACCCGCTACGTCCCTGCGCTGGTGGTGGCGGCCGTGCTGCCGCCACTGACGGTGGTGGCCATCGCCTCCCAGGACCTGCTCAGCGCGCTGATCGTCGTGTGCACCCTGCCGCTGGTGCCGGTGTTCGGTGCCCTGGTCGGCCTCGCCACGCGCGACCGTGCCGAGGAGCAGTGGCGCGCGATGGCCTCGCTGTCAGGCCACTTCCTCGACGTCGTCCGCGGCCTGCCGACCCTGGTCGCGCACCGCCGGGCCCGGGCCCAGTCGGCGCGCATCGCCGAGGTGACCGACCGCTACCGCCAGGCCTCGCTGCGCACACTGCGCATCGCGTTTGCCTCGTCGGCCGTGCTCGAGCTGGTCGCGACCCTGTCGGTCGCCCTGGTCGCGGTCACCGTCGGAGTCCGGCTGGCCTCGGGCTCGCTCGGCCTGCACACCGCGCTCGTCGTACTGCTCCTCGCGCCGGAGGCGTTCTGGCCGCTGCGACGGGTCGGCGCCGAATTCCACGCCGCGGCCGAAGGCGCGGCCACCTTCGCAACAGCCCACGAGCTGCTCGACGCCCCGGAAGGCACACGGACCGACGAGGCCGCTCCGCACGGTGTCCCGCTCCTGCTGGACCGGGTCACCATCACCTACCCCGGACGGACGGTGCCGGCAGTGCACGACGTGTCCGCCCTCGTCCCCGCCCGGGGCGTCACCACCCTGACCGGCCCGTCGGGGTGCGGGAAGTCGACGCTGCTGGCCGCGATCGCCGGTCTGGTCCCCCTCGACACCGGACAGGTCGCATCCGGGGGCCACGCCGTCGGCGGACCGGCCTGGCAGGCCCAGGTCGCCTGGTTGCCCCAGCAACCCCAGTTCCTCACGGGCTCCATCGCCGACAACCTGCGCCTGGCCCGTCCGGAGGCAACGGACGACGACCTGTGGTCCGTGCTGCGCGAGGTCGCGCTGGAGGTGCGGATCCGCGAGCTGCCCGGCCGGCTCAGCGCGCCCCTCGGCGAGGACGGCGCAACCCTGTCCGCCGGCGAGCGCGCACGGCTCGCCCTTGCACGTGTCGTGCTGGCCGACCGCCCGTGGGTGCTGCTGGACGAGCCCACGGCCCACGTCGACCAGCTGACCGAACAGGTCATCGCCGACACGATCGTGGCGCTGGGGCGTCGCAGCGGCGTGATCGTGGTGGCGCACCAGCCCCGTCTGGTCGCGCTCGCCGATCATCGGATCGTCCTCCCCGCGGCGGCCCCTGTCCTCGCCGGCGCACCCGTGACGCGAGCCGTGTCCGCCAGCATCCCGGCGCCGTCCGTGTCGCCGCCGTCGGGCCTGCCGTCCGGCACGACCCCTCCCCTGCACGAGGAACGCACCCGGTTCGCCGGGGCGACCGTCCTGGGCGCACTGGCCTCTGCGTCCGGCGTCGCGCTCACCGCCACCGCAGGCTGGCTGATCGTGCAGGCCTCCTCGCGGCCTGCTGTCCTGACGTTGCTGGTCGCCGTCGTCGGCGTACGCGCCTTCGGCCTGGCCCGCCCGGTCCTGCGGTACGTCGAACGGCTCCGTGCGCACGACGCCGCACTGCGCCTGCTGGCCCGACGGCGTGTCGAGGTGTACGACGCCCTCGTGCCACTGGTCCCGGGCCGGCTGGGCCGGCGGCGGGGAGACCTCCTCAGCTCGATCGTCGACGACGTCGACAGCGTCGTGGATCGGCAGCTGCGGGTCCGGATGCCCCTCGCGCAGTTCGCCCTGGTCGCCCTCGGCGCCACGGCGATCGCCGCGCTGCTCCATCCGGTCAGCGGCCTGGTCATCGGCGCGTTCTCGCTGCTCGCCGGCGCGGCGCACCTGTTGGCGCGCCGAGGGACACGCACTGCGGAGCACGAGCTGGTCGGGCTGCGGGCGGAGCTGTCGCGCGAAGTCGTCGAGGCCGTCCAGGTGGCCGACGAGCTGCGGATGTGGCAGCGAATCCTCCCGACAGCTGACGCCATCGCGCTGACCAGCTCCCGGATCGGCGCGACCGCGACGATCGCGGCCGACTGGCTTGCCGCCGCCCGGGCCCTCCTGCTCGTCGGTGGCGGCTTCGCGATGGCCGCGATCGCGACGCTGACCGTCGACGAGGTGGGTTCGGGGAGCCTGTCCGGACCGATCATGGCCCTGTTGGTCCTGCTCCCCCTCGCCCTCCTGGAGGTCGCGCTGCCGTGCGCCGATGCCGGAGTCCTCGCCACCCGCACGGACGCGGCGAGGGCACGGTTGGAGGCCCTCGAGCGGACCGATCCGGCCGTCCTCGACCGTCCCGGCCTGACGTCGCCCCACGCGAACGACGTCACGGTCCGCGACCTCAGTGCGCGATGGGACCTCCGTTCCCCGCTCACCAGCCCTGCGTCCTTCGACCTCGCCGAGGGCGACCGGGTGGCCGTCGTCGGCGTCTCCGGGTCGGGCAAGAGCACCCTCGCCTCGGTGTTGTTGCGATTCCTGGATCCCACCGCGGGCGAAGCACGCGTGGGTGGGTCGCTCACGACCTGTGTCGGGATCGACGACATCCGGCGCCGGGTCGGCCTGGTCGACGACCATCCCCACGTGTTCGCGACGACCCTGGTCGAGAACGTGCGGCTGGCCCGGCCCGGAGCAGGTGACGCCGAGGTCGAGGACGCGCTCCGCCGGGCGCACCTCGGTGATTGGCTCGACACCCTGCCCGACGGCCTCGACACCTGGTTGGGCGAGGGCCACGCGTCGGTCTCCGGGGGCGAACGGGCCCGGCTCGGGATCGCCCGGTCCCTGCTCGCCGACCAGCCCGTGCTGGTGCTCGACGAGCCGACCGCGCACCTGGACCACGCGACCGCCGTGGCGCTCGCCGAGGAGGTCCTGGGCGGTGACCGGACCAGGTCGGTGCTGTGGATCACGCACGGCACGGCAGGCCTGGACCTGGTGGATCGCACCATCACCCTCGAGCCCCGCACGAGCAGCGAAGGGGTCGAAGGTCCCGGCAGTTGCGGGGCCTCGGCCCGTGCCGGATCGGGGTTGCCCGGGAGGAAGGTGGAGTCATGAAGACAACCATCAATCCCAGCACCATCGTCGTCGCGACTGATGGCTCGGACGACGCCCACCGCGCCGTCCAGTGGGCTGCTGAGCACGCCTGGCTGGAGCGCCGACCACTGACCGTCGTGACCGCAGTGGGCACCGCCGGAGTCCCTGCCGTCACCTGGGCTGGGATGGGCGCCGCATATGCGTACCAGCCCGACGAGATGATCGCGCACGGCCAGGCCGTCGCCGACGAGGCAATCGCCCTCGCACGCCACCTTCGTCCTGCCTTGCAGGTCGAGGCCAGGGTGCTCCACGGCGACCCCCGACAGGCGCTCGTCGACATCTCCCGGCACGCCCACCTGCTCGTCCTCGGTTCCCGGGGACGAGGCGTCTTCCGTAGCAAGGTGCTGGGCTCGGTCAGCGCCGCCGTCAGCCGGGATGCCGGCTGCCCGGTGGTCGTGTGTCGCCCCCAGCAACAGGAGGCGGCCCGCGGCGTACTCGTGGGTGCCGACGGGACGGCGGAATCGGTGCCCATCATCGAGTTCGCGTTCCTCCAGGCCTCCCTGCGCAACCTGCCGCTGACCGTGGTGCACTCCGTGTGGGACGAGATCGCAGCCGTCCATGGCGTCGTTCCGGCTGCGCCCGACGAGTCGGGACTCGAGGAGCAACGCCTGCTCCTCTCCGAGAGCATCGCGGGCATGTCCACCAAGTTCCCGGAGGTGACCGTCGACCTCCGCCTCGCTCACGGACTCGCCGAGGACTGCCTGACCACCCGAAGCGGCGACTGGAACCTGATCGTGGTCGGGCGACACCCCGTCGACACGCTCTTCCAGTTCCTCACCGGCTCGATCGCGACTGCCGTCGTCGAGCGCGCCCGAACCACCGTCGTCGTCGTACCCCAGTCCGAACCCGCACTCGAGAGTCGAGAGGTCGAGAGATGAACCGCCTCATGCACCCCGGCAGCGTCGTCGTCGCCGCCGACGGGTCCAAGCACGCCAACCGCGCCGTCACCTGGGCGGCCGAACAGGCCCGGCTCGAACGCAGGACCCTGGTGGTCGTCACCGTCGACGGGCACAACCACCGCGTCAATCACGAGGCCGTGCGGCTGGCCTCCGAGACCGCGCCCGGCGTCCAGGTTGTTCCGCTCACCGCAGCGGGCGATCCCCGGTCCATCCTGGTCGAGCTGTCCCGCGATGCCCACCTCCTCGTTCTGGGATCCCGCGGCCGCGGGGCCGTTCAGGGCATGCTGCTCGGCTCGGTCAGCGCCGCCGTCAGCCGGCTCGCGTGGTGCCCGGTGATCGTGTGCCGGGCACGGCCCGACGACCGTCCTGGCCGAGGGGTCCTGGTCGGTGCGGACGGCACACCGGAGTCCCGAGCGGTCCTCGAGTTCGCCTTCGCCCAGGCCTCCGTGCGTGGCATGGCGCTGACCGTCGTCCACTGCATCTGGGACGTCGTCGCGGCTGTGGCCGGTGACCGGAACGTCTCCCTCGAAGGTGCCGACCTCGGCACCGGGGACGATCCGCACCGCCTGTTGGCGGAGTCGATCGCTGGCTTTGCCGAGAAGTACCCCGATGTCACCGTGTCGCTTCGCGTCACCCACGGACTCGTCGACGACGTGATCGGCGGACGCACCTCGGCGTGGGACCTGGTCGTCGTCGGGCGGCACCCGATCGACAGCGTGAAGCGTCTGGTCACCGGGTCGGTGGCCACTGCCGTGGTGGAGCGAGCCCATACCGTTGTCTGTGTGGTTCCGGAATCCCGGGGCGGAATGCTCCCGTGAGCACCGGAGCCGACCGCAGCGCCCTGGTGGTCTATGAGTCCATGTTCGACAACACCGCCCACGTGGCCGAGGCGATCGCCCGCGGCCTGGAGCGAGCCGGTTTCGAGGCCCACGCCGTTCCCGTCACGTCACTCGCGGCCACTGGTCCGATCAGGGTCGACCTCCTGGTGGCAGGAGCGCCCACCCACGCCTTCACGCTGAGCCGCGCGCAGAGCCGACAGGACGCCGTCCACCAGGGTGCACCCCCGTCCCGAGCCACGATCGGGCTGCGTGACTGGATCGTGGGCGCAACCCCGGAACGATTCGGAACGGATCGCCTCGTCGTCTTCGACACCCGGGTTGCCCGGGTACGCCGCCTGCCCCTCGCCGCGGGCG
>JAKFEI010000209.1:0-5338 GCA_036675765.1 Nocardioides sp.
GGCGGTCATCGGCGGGTTTCGAGGCTCGCTGCGCTCGCACCTCAACCAGCGAAGCGCGGGCGTGACGGGCGCTGAGGTCGATCCCGGCCTCAGGAGTGACCTCCCCCGCTCCGTCGAGCAGGAGGTTCTCGACAGCGGTGCCGCCGTCCCACACCACACCATCGGGGCGGACCTGGATGCCGTAGCGGCCCGGGCGTCCGGTGAGGACTGCTCCGACAGCGGCACTCAGCAGCCCCCCGGGAACCAGTTCGTGCGCACAGGCCTCGAGCGCGACCGCCTGGTCGAGCACCGTGCCGCCACCACCCCCTGCCGACTCCGGCACCGCGATCGTGGTGACACCCATGGCGTCCGCGGCCGACCAGACCTCGTCGAACCGGGCCGCGGCGTCGCCCTCGGCGGCCCGGGCCGCAGCGATCGGGTCGAGGCTGGCCGCCCACTTGCGCAGGCTGTCGGCCAGTTCGACCTGGTCGTCGGTGATGCCGAGGGACATGGGACTCCTTGGGATGATCGCGCCCGGAGCGTCTCGATACGCCCGCTCGTTCCTCGCGGGCTACTCGACGACCATGGCGAAACTAGAACGCGTTCTAACTCTACTAGAATGCATCCGTGCCCGACACCATGCCGTCCGACCTGCTGGAACACGCGCGCCGCGCCAAGGGCTTCATGCCCGAGGACGAGGGCGACCTGCTCTACCGGGTGGCCCGCGAACGCCTCCCCCACGGCCCGGCCCTCGAGGTCGGCACCTACTGCGGGAAGTCCGGCATCTACCTCGGCGCCGCCGCGCGCGAGGTGAGCGCGGCCGGCACACCCGCAACCGTCTTCACCGTCGACCACCACCGCGGGTCGGAGGAGAACCAGGCAGGCTGGGAGCACCACGACACCACCGTGGTCGACCAGGAGTTCGGGCTGATGGACACCCTGGGCCAGTTCCGCAAGAACATCGCCCGCGCCGGACTCGAGGACCACGTGGTCGCGATCGTCGGCCAGTCCACGACCGTCGCCGCGCACTGGCGCACGCCACTCTCGCTGCTCTTCATCGACGGCGGACACGGCGAACAGCCCGCCCGCGACGACTTCCTCGGGTGGACCCGCTGGGTCGACGCCGGTGGCTACCTCGCCATTCACGACGTCTTCCCCGACCCGGCCGAGGGCGGTCGCCCGCCCTACGAGCTGATCTACCTGCCCGCGCTGTCCAGCGGCCAGTTCACCGAGATCGCCGTGGTCGGCTCGATGCGCATCCTCCAGCGCACGTCAGGCGTGGCTGGAGACCCGGTCGGCTGAGGGACAGTCGCACTCGAGGGCGATCTCCTCGAAGTGCGGGGCCAGCGACGTCCCGCGCATGATCCCCGAGCCCGGCGACGCGTGTCCGTAGGTCTCCCCGAGGGCGTCGACCGCGAGCAGCACCGCGGCCGCAGTGTACGTCGTGTGCTCGACCGGCCAGTGCACGTTGCGGGGCTCACCGTCGGACGGACGCTTCGGGTCGTCGTACACCCAACCGGTCCAGTAGCGGCCGTCGTCCTCGCGCAGGTGCTGCATCTCGGTGAGCAGTGTCAGCGCACGGGTGTGGTCGCCGATGACGTCGAGCGCCATCGCGAGCTCACAGGTCTCCGCACCGGTGACCCAGGGGTTGGTGTCGACGCAGTGGATGCCGAGGCCGGGGACCACGAAGTCGTTCCAGCGCCGGGCCAGCAACTCGCGGGCCGCGCCGCCACGGACGGGTCCGCCGAGGACCGGGTAGTACCAGTCCATCGAGTACGTCGACTTGTCCTCGAACAGGTCCGGGTGGGTGCGCACGGCGTGACCGAGGCGGCCACCCGCCAGCTCCCACTCGGGCTGCGGGTCGTCCATCAGGTCGGCGAGCGCAACACCCGCGCGGAGCGAGTGATAGATGCTCGAGTTGCCGGTGAGCAGGCAGAAGTCGTCCACCGGGGTCCAGCGGATGCCACCGAAGCTCTGCTGGAGCGACACGACGAAGTCCAGGCCGGCCCGCACGGAGGGCCAGTACTTCCGGATGAAGGCGAGGTCGCGTTGCACCAGCCAGTGGTGCCACAGGCCGACAGCGAAGTACGCCGACATGTTGACCTCGCCGCGCTCGTCGTCGGCCACGCCGCCGACCAGCTTCATCGGCCAGGAACCGTCGGCGCGCTGGACGGTCGGGATCCAGGCGTAGGCGCGCTCGGCGGCCTCCACCTGGCCGCCGACGAGCATCGCCATGGCGGCCTCGACGTGGTTCCAGATGTCGACGTGCTCGCCCGTGGTCCACGGAACGGCGCCCCACGGCTCCTGCATCGCCGCGATCGCCGCAGCGGTGTCGGCGACCTGCTGGGCGCTGATGACGCCCTCGACGTACGGGAGCCGGCTCAGCGGCACCTCAGGGATCACCCCGGTCATCCGGCGTCCGGCTTCCGGAAGTACAGGACCATGCTCTTGCCGATCATCGGGTCGAGCACCTTGCCGGCCACCTGCAGGGCCTTGGGCTGCTTCATGATCTCCCAGACGAGCAGCTTGTGGTAGGCCCTGGCGAGCGGGTGGTTGTCGTTCTCGACGCCGACCGCGCACTTGATCCACCAGTACGGCGAGTGCAGGCCGTGCGTGTAGCTCTTGCCCTCGAACTGCATCGCCTCGCCGGGCGTGCCGTCATTGAAGCGGCCGCCCTTGGTGACCTTGTCGACCAGCTCGTGGTCGGTGTAGATCCGGATGTGCCCGCCCTCGGCGTTGTGGTAGTCGGCCGAGAGGCTCCAGTTGATGACCTCGGGCAGCCAGCGGGGAACGGTCACGGCCAGGGTTCCGCCGGGCCGCAGCACGCGGATCAGCTCGCGGATCGCCGCGACGTCGTCGTGGATGTGCTCGAGCACCTCGGAGCACACGATCCGGTCGAACTCACCGTCGGCGAAGGGCAGCGCGAGCGCGTCGCCCTGCTTGACGTCGGCCTCGGCACCCTCGGGGACCTCACCGGCCTCCTTCATCGCGACGAACAGGTCACGCACGCCCTCGAGCTCGTCGGCGTCGATGTCGAACGCGATCACGTCCGCACCGCGGCGGTACATCTCGAAGCTGTGGCGGCCGGCACCGGCGCCCATGTCGAGCACCCGGTCACCGGGCTTGAGGCCCAGTCGGTCGAAGTCAACGGTCAGCATGTCAGTTCTCCTCAGGCCTTCTTCTCGGCCATCTCGGCCTTGTACTCGGCGATCACGTCCTCAAGGACGGCCGCGGTGCTCACAGCAACGGCGGTCCAGCTGAACAGCTCCTTGACGCGGCGGCGTCCCGCGGCGCCCATCTCGGCACGGCGGGCGGGGTCGTCCAGCAGCGCGGCGAGCGCAGTGGTCAGCGCTCCGACGTCTCCGGGCTCCACCACGTCCGCGCAGAGGCCGTCGGGACCGACGACCTCGGGGATGGCTCCTGCCCGCGAGACCACGAGCGGCGTCTCGCACGCCATCAGCTCGGCGGTCGGCAACGAGAAGCCCTCGTACAGCGAGGGGACGCAGGCCAGCTCGGCCGAGCCCATCAGCGCGACGAGCTCGTCGTCGGAGAGGCCGTTGGCGAACGAGACCCGGTCGGCGATGCCGAGGCGGTCGATGAGCTTCTCGGTGACGCCACCCTCCTTGGGCTTGGTCACGAGCACGAGCTCCAGGTCGCGTTCGACGACCAGCTTGGCAAAGGCCTCGAGCAGGACCGAGATGCCCTTCAGGGGCGCGTCGGCACTGGCCATCGCCAGGACCCGACCGGGGACGCGAGGCTCGGTGGGCGGCACGAATCGATCGTCAACGCCCAGCAGGATCGTCTCGATCCGCGCCGGGTCGACGTTGAACTCACGCACGATGTCGCGCTTGGACGACTCGGACGGCACCATCACCCGGCGCAGGCGGGGCGCAGTCCGCTTCTGCTGGGAGAGGAAGGAGTACCAGCGCCACACGCCGATCTTCGGCAGCTCGAAGCGCCACTTCGAGCCGGCCTTGCGCTTGGCCCACACGGCGGCGGCGAGCTCGATGCGGCGGTCCATGGTGATGGGGTGGTGGATGGTCGCGGCGAGCGGGAGGCCCACGACTGCGGGATCCTCGATGCCGAGCAGGGGCATCGCCAGGGTCTGGTTGTCGAAGACGACATCGAAGTCGTCACGACGCCCCTTGAGCACCTTCACCACGCGCTTGCTGAAGGTCAGCGGCTCCGGGAACGCGCCGCTGCGCATCGTGAGCCACTCCTCGACGTCGATCAGGTCGCGGTACTCGCTCGGGCGCGGATTGCGGAACTCGTCACCCGGTCGGTACAGGTCGAGGCTCGGCACCTTGGTGAGGGTCACCCCCTCGTCGAGCTCCGGATAGGGCTGGCCGGAGAACACCTCGACCGTGTGACCCAGGGCAGCGAGCTCCCGGGTCAACCGACGGATGTAGATCCCCTGCCCGCCCACGTGGGGCTTGCTGCGGTAGGACAGCATTGCGATCCGCATTCGGATCTCCTTAATCTCACTGGGGTACTGCTCAGGCGCTGGCTCATTGCGCTGAGTCACGGCGCCGAGCTCCCGGTGGAGCAGGGCCGAACAAAACTGGAACGTGTTTCTAATTATGCGCTACCTGCCAGTAGCCTATATCTGTGGACCCAACGGGACCGCAACGTCAGACCCACACAGGAGACACGGTGACCATCGCGAACTCGACGTCGACAGACGACCTTGGTTCTGCCGCCCAGCGCGATCGCCGCAAGCGGATCCTCGACGCCACCTACGAACTCGCCACGGCGGGCGGCTTCGACGCGGTCCAGATGCGAGCGGTGGCCGAGCAGGCCGACGTCGCCCTGGGCACGCTGTACCGCTACTTCCCCTCGAAGATCCACCTGCTGGTCTCCGCCCTCGGACGCCAGTTCGAGGAAACGGCCGTCCGGTTGAACGAGCGGGAGATCCCGGGCGACACCCAGGCCGACCGCGTCCTGTACGTCCTCAAGCGGATGGCGCGGGGCATGCAGGGGGACCCGAAGCTCACCGAGGCGCTGACCCGGGCCTTCATGTTCGCCGACAGCAGCGTCGCCAACGAGATCCACGTCGTCGGCATGTCGATGACCTCGATCGTCACCCACGCCATGCACGGCGGGGTGCCCGTCGAGGGCTCGATCACCGACGAGGACGTCGCCGTGGCGCGGGTCCTCGGTGACGTGTGGCTCTCGGCGCTGGTCGCCTGGGTGACCGGCCGCTCCACCGCGGCGGAGACCGCCGCCCACATGGACACAGCCATTCATCTGATCCTCCGCGACTGAACCGTCTGGGTCGAGCGCGTCTTCGGCGCAGCAGCGGGCAGCAAGCTGCCAGCCGACGCCTCCCACCGCGCTGCCGACCACGAGTGCGACCTCA
>JAKFEI010000206.1:0-5338 GCA_036675765.1 Nocardioides sp.
GTTCTCGGCACCCTCGACGTAGATCGCGTCCGCGGGGCAGGCCCATGCGCACAGTTCGCAACCGATGCACTTCTCGAGACCGTCGGGCCAGCGGTTGAGCTGGTGCCGGCCGTGGAAGCGCGGTGCCGTCGGGAACTTCTCCTTGGGGTACTGCTCGGTGACGACCTTGCGGAACATCGTCCGGAAGGTCACTCCGAACCCGGCAACCGGGTCCCAGAGCTGCTCCTTGAGCGTGGGGCCGTTCTGCCCCGATTGGTCAGCCATGGGGTACCCCTGCATCCATTGGGTTGTCGGCCGGGTTGACGTCGGTGTTGTCGGCGGCGTCGTCGGTGGTGTGGACGTCGGACCGGAAGGTCAGCGGCGCTGCTGCACCCTGGACGGCTCCACCGGCCGGCATCGGCGGCACCGGGTAGCCCCCGGGCCGCGGGGTCGTGACGGACACGATCGAGGAGTCGTCCTTGCCCTCGGGGATCAGGAACGTCAGCAGCATGACCACCAGGACCACGCCGATCGCGATCATCCAGAACTGCGGGTTGTCGCTGAAGCCGCCGTCGAAGACGCCTTCGTTGCGGGCAACGCGCATCGTGGCGACCGCGATGATCCAGACCAGCGCGATCGGGATCAGCCGCTTCCAGCCGAATGCCATGAACTGGTCGTAGCGCAACCGCGGGAGCGAGCCACGCAGCCAGATGAACACGAAGATGAAGAAGAAGACCTTGCCGAAGAACCACAGCACCGGCCAGTAACCCTCGTTGGCGCCCGCCCAGACCTCGTCGATCCAGAAGGGTGCGTGCCAGCCGCCGAGGAACAGCGTCGTGGCCAGGGCCGAGACGGTGGCCATGTTGATGTACTCGGCGAGGAAGAACAGGGCGAACTTCAGGCTGGAGTACTCGGTGTGGAAGCCGCCGACCAGCTCGCCCTCGGCCTCGGGGAGGTCGAACGGCGCGCGGTTGGTCTCGCCGACCATCGCGATCGCGTAGATCACGAACGACGGCAACAGGATCAGGCCGAACCAGACGTCGTCCTGCGCGGCCACGATCTCGCTCGTCGACATCGAGCCGGCGTACATGAAGACCGCGACGAGCGCGAGGCCCATCGCGACCTCGTACGAAATCATCTGCGCACTCGAGCGCAGCCCGCCCAGCAGGGAGTACGTCGACCCGCTGGACCAGCCACCGAGGACGATGCCGTAGATCCCGATGGAGGCGATCGCCATCGCGAAGAGCACGGCCACCGGCATGTCGGTGAGCTGGAGCGGGGTCCGCTCACCGAAGAAGCCCACCTCGGGACCGAAGGGGATGACTGCGAAGGTCACGAACGCCGGCACCACGCAGATCACCGGCGCGAGCACGAAGACCACCTTGTCGGCGGCCTTCGGGATCAGGTCCTCCTTGAACGCCAGCTTCACGCCGTCGGCCAGCGACTGCAGGAGACCGAAGGGTCCGTGCACGTTGGGGCCGATCCGGTGCTGCATCCGGGCCACGACCCGGCGCTCCAGCCAGATGTTGAACAGGGTCAGGAGCACCAGCACCAGGAAGACCAGCAGGGTCTTGATGCCGACCACCCACCAGACGTCCTTGCCGAACGCACCGAGTCCGGTGTTCATGCCGCACCTCCCGTGATCGTGACTGCGGTACCCGGCGAGGCGAGGTCAGCGAGCACGCCGTTCCCGACCGAGTTCGCCGGCACCCAGACCACGCCGTCGACCAGGTCGTCGGAGATCTCGGCCGGCAGGGTCACCGATCCACGATCGCCGCTCAGCGTGACGGTCGGGCCGTGGGCGTCGTAGGTCGCCCGGGTGACCAGGGCCACCGGAGTGCGTGCGGTCGCCTTGAGGTACTTGTCGCCGTCCTGGAGCGAACCGTTGTCGAGCAGCTGCTTCCAGGTGGCCAGCGCGACGGTGACGCCGCCGCGAGCGGGCTTCTTCGCAGCCTTCCTGGCGGCCTTCTTCGCCGGGAGCACCAGCGCGGGGCGGGCGCCGTCCCACGGACCGAGCTGCGACATCTCGGCGCGAGCCTCGTCGACGGTGCGGAACCCGAGCGGGCTCCCGTGACCGAGCTGGGCCAGTTCCTCGGCGACACCGGCGAGCGCCCGCAGTTCGGGGAGCGAGGCCGGGTTGCGCAGGGCAGCCTCCCAGGGCCGCACCCGGCCTTCCCAGTTGACGAAGGTTCCGGACTTGTCGGTGGTCGGCGCGACCGGGAACACCACGTCGGCGACGTCGGTCACCTCGGTGCTGCGCAGGTCGAAGGCGACCACGAAGCCGGCCGCTGCGATCGCGGCGCGCGTGGCAGCAGGATCGGCGGTGTCGTCGGGGTCGACGCCGGCGATCACGAGTCCGTTGAGGTCACCGGCACCGAGCGCGGCGACGATGCCGTCGGCGTCGCGGCCAGCGGTCTCGGGCAGCGAGTCGACGCCCCAGGCGGCAGCGACGTCGATCCGCGCATCCGCCTCGGCCACCGGGCGTCCGCCCGGGAGCAGGTTCGGCAGGCAACCGGCTTCGACCGCACCGCGGTCACCGGCACGGCGCGGCACCCAGGCCAGACGGGCACCGCTGGAGGCGGCGACCTCGGCCGCCGCGGCCAGGGCACCGGGGATCGTGGCGAGGCGCTCGCCGACGAGCAGCACGCTGCCCGCGTCGAGCTCGTCGGCCAGGGCGTCGAGGCCGGCAGCCTCGTCCCCGGGAACGGTCGGGATGACCCGGGCGGAGAGCTTCGCCAGCCCGCGGGTCGTGTACGGCGCAAGGCTGATCACCTCGGTGCCACCGGCCAGCACCGACTTGCGCAGGCGCAGGAAGATCGCGCCGGCCTCGTCCTCGGGCTCCAGGCCCACGAGGACCACCTTCGCGGCGGACTCGAGGTCGTCGTACGTCACTCCCCCGAAGCCGGGGCCGGTCAGCGCCACCGACGAGGCGAGGAAGGAGGCTTCCTCGGCCGAGAGGGGACGGGCACGGAAGTCGATGTCGTTCGTGCCGAGGGCAACGCGGGCGAACTTGCTGTAGGCGTAGGCGTCCTCGACGGACAGCCGACCACCGGTGAGGACGCCGACGCCGCCGGCCTGCTTCGCCGCAGCCAGGCCGCGCGCAGCAACCGCGAACGCCTCGGGCCACGACGCCGGACGGAGACTGCCGTCGTCGTCGCGCACCTGCGGGTAGGTGAGGCGGTCATCGGACTGCGCGTAGGCGAACGCGAAGCGGTCCTTGTCGGTGATCCACTCCTCGTTGACTGCCGGGTCGTTGCCGGACTGGCGACGGAGCACCTTGCCGCGACGGTGGTCGATCCGGATCGCCGAGCCGCAGGCGTCGTGCTCGGCCACACCGGGCGTCGAGACGAGGTCGAACGGGCGGGACCGGAAGCGGTACTGCTCGGAGGTGAGTGCACCGACCGGGCAGATCTGGATCACGTTGCCGGAGAAGTACGACAGGAAGGGCGCGTCCTCGGCGATGCCGATCTGCTGCTGCGCACCACGCTCGAGGAGCTCGATGAACGGGTCACCGGCGATCTCGTCGGCGAAGCGGGTGCAGCGCTGGCACACGATGCAGCGCTCGCGGTCCAGCAGGACCGTTGGCGACAGGTTGATCGGCTTCGGGAAGGTCCGCTTCACTCCACGGTTGCGGTCGTCGGAGAAGCGCGATTCGCCCTGCCCGTTGGACATCGCCTGGTTCTGCAGGGGGCACTCGCCGCCCTTGTCACAGACCGGGCAGTCCAGCGGGTGGTTGATCAGCAGCAGCTCCATGACACCGCGCTGCGCCTTGTCGGCGACGGGGCTGGACTCCTGGGTGCTGACGACCATGCCCTCGGCGACCGGGAGCGTGCAGGACGCCTGCGGCTTGGGGAATCCCCGACCGTTGCCAGCATCGGGTACGTCGACCAGGCACTGCCGGCACGCACCGGCGGGTGCGAGCAGGGGGTGGTCACAGAATCGCGGGATCTGCACGCCGATCTGCTCCGCGGCGCGGATGACCAGGGTGTCCTTGGGGACGCTGACCTGGACGCCGTCGATGGTGACGGTGACCAGGTCGGTCTTCTCGATCTCGTTCGTGGTCATGCGCTGACCTCCGTACCGGCCCAGGCAGTGGACTTCGCCACGTCGAACGGGCACCCGCCGTGCGACAGGTGCGCGAGGTACTCCTCGCGGAAGTGCGCGATGGAGCTGGAGATCGGGCTGGTCGCACCGTCACCGAGGGCACAGAACGAGCGACCCAGGATGTTGTCGCACTGGTCGAGCAACTGGTCGAGGTCGGCCTCGGAGCCCTGGCCGTTCTCGAGGCGCGTGAGCGCCTGCACCAGCCACCACGTGCCCTCGCGGCACGGGGTGCACTTGCCGCAGGACTCGTGCTTGTAGAACTCCGTCCAGCGCAGCACAGCACGCACGACGCACACGGTCTCGTCGAAGATCTGCAGGGCGCGGGTACCGAGCATGGAGCCGACCGCGCCGACGCCCTCGAAGTCGAGCGCGATGTCGAGGTGCTCGGCGGTCAGCAGCGGCGTGCTGGAGCCACCGGGCGTCCAGAACTTCAGTTCGTGGCCGTTGCGGATGCCGCCGGCGAGGTCGAGCAGCTCGCGCAGCGTGATGCCGAGCGGGGCTTCGTACTGGCCGGGCTTCTCGACGTGGCCCGACAGCGAGAAGATGCCGTGACCCTTGGACTTCTCGGTGCCCATCGACGCGAACCACGTCGCGCCGTTCTTGACGATGGCAGGCACTGAGGCGATGGACTCGACGTTGTTGATGACGGTCGGGCTGGCGTAGAGGCCGGCGACCGCGGGGAACGGCGGGCGCAGCCGCGGCTGGCCGCGACGGCCTTCGAGGCCCTCGAGCAGCGCAGTCTCCTCGCCACAGATGTAGGCACCTGCGCCGGCGTGGACGACGATGTCGAGGTCGTAGCCGGAACCGTGGATGTTCGTGCCGAGGTGGCCGGCGGCGTACGCCTCTTCGACGGCCGCCTGCACCCGACGAATGACGTGCAGGACCTCACCGCGGATGTAGATGAACGCCTTGTTCGCGCGGATGGCGTAGGAGCTGATGATGACGCCCTCGACGAGGACGTGGGGGTTGCCCATCATCAGCGGGATGTCCTTGCAGGTTCCCGGCTCCGACTCGTCCGCGTTGACGACGAGGTACTTGGGCCGCGGGTTGTCCTGCGGGATGAACGACCACTTCATCCCGGTCGGGAAGCCGGCACCACCACGGCCCCGCAGGCCGCTGTCCTTGACGGCGGTGATGACGTCGTCCTGGCTCATGCCGAACGCGATGTCGAGGGCGGCGTACCCGCCCCTGGCCGCGTACGGCGCCAGCTTCCAGCCCTGCTCGACGTCCCACATGTCCGTGAGGACCGGGGTCA
>JAKFEI010000195.1:0-5325 GCA_036675765.1 Nocardioides sp.
ATCAGGCGGTGACGGACTCCCGGTCACTGCCGTTGAGGTGGACCGGCAACGCCTCGACGCCGTACACGGCCGAGAGCTTGCGGAACTCCAGCGCCGAGATGTCGGCAGCCATGGTCAGGTCGGGGAAGCGCTCGGCGAGCATCCGCAGCGACGTACGCAGCTCCATCCGGGCCAGCTCGGCTCCGACGCAGCGGTGCATGCCCCAGCCGAAGGCCAGGTGGCGGGTGGGTTCGCGGGTGGGGTCGAAGTCGCCGAGGCCCTCGCCGAGCTTCGGGTCGCGGTTGGCGGCGAGCAGCGAGACACCCACCGCGTCGCCTGCCTTGATCTTCACCCCACCGACGACGACGTCGGTCTTCGCGAAGCGCAGGAAGGCCAGTTGGACCACGCACAGGTGGCGCAGCAGTTCCTCCACGACCCGGTCGACCGAGTCCGGGTCCGAGCGAAGCATCCGGCCGGCCTCGGGAGTGGTCGCGATCAGGTAGGTGCCGAGGGCGAGCATGCTCGCCGAGGTCTCGTAGCCGCCGAGGAAGACGCCGTCGGCGATGCCGCCGAGCGTGACGTCGTCGAGCTCGTCACCGTGCTCCTTGAGGAGCGCACCGATCAGGCCGTCGCCCGGGTTCTTGCGCTGCTCGCGCACGGCATTGATCAGGAACTCGCGGGTGTGGGCGGCCGCGCCGAACGCACCCGCTCCCCCCTCGGTGAGGTCGAAGCGCGCGACGCCGAGCTCGAGGAACCGCGCCCGGTCGTCGACCGGCAGTCCGAGCAGGTCGCAGATGACGTCGAACGGTACGGCGAAGGCGAACTCCTGCACCATGTCGACCGCCTGGCCGTTGGCTCCGGCCGCAGCCATCGCGTCCAGGCGCTGCGTGACGATCGTCTCGATGCCGGGCTGCAGCCGCGCGAGGCGGCGCATCGTGAACTCGGGGGTCAGGTACTTCCGCAGCTGCGTGTGCAACGGCGGGTCGATCATGCCGAGGCCGCCGATCTGTTCCTCGTCGGACTTGCCCTCCTGGGAGACGAACTGGCCGAGGTCGTTGGACCAGGACGCAGCGTCGCCGGCGAGGACGTCGCGGGCTTCGTCGTACCCGCTGACGAGCCAGACCGTCTTGCCGAACATGTCGGCGAGCTTCTTGACCGGCGCCTCGGCCTGGACGTCCATCAACGCCGGCAACGGGTCGAGGCCGTCGCGCTTGAGCGGCAGGGTGACCGAGTCGGGCAGGAAGCGCAGCTTGCGCAGGTCGATGCCGTTGCGCATGGTCCGGTTGAGGAGCCAGATGCCGACGCGCTGCTTGAGCGGTCCGAAGACGGGATCGAACACCGGCCCGATGACGGGACCGACGAGGGGGAGGCGACGCATGGCTCCATTCCACCAGACGATTCGTGACACGCGCGAAACCGATGCGCTCGCCACTGAGGGCTAGCCTGACCGCGTGGCTGATCACACCGTGCGCTGGGATGACTGGGACGCCGTGCTCTTCGACCTCGACGGCGTGGTGACGCCGACCGCCGAGGTGCACATGCACGCGTGGGCGGCGATGTTCAGCGCTTTCCTCGTGGAGCAGTCGGCGAAGGACGGCGTCGCGTATCCGCCGTACACCGAGCAGGACTACTTCGACCACGTCGACGGCAAGCCGCGGTACGACGGCGTGCGGGCCTTCCTCGCGTCGCGCGGCATCACGCTTCCCGAGGGCTCCCCGTCGGATCCGCCGAGCGCGGCCACCGTCTGCGGTCTCGGCAACCGCAAGAACGACGTCTTCTCCGAGGTGCTGGCCACCGACGGGGTGGTCGCCTACCCGGGGTCGGTCGCCCTCGTCGAGGACCTGCACCGCCGCGGCAAGCCGATGGCGATCGTGTCGTCGTCGCGCAACGCACCGGCCGTGCTGGCCGCAGCGGGGCTGACCGACTACTTCGGGATCATCGTCCACGGCGGACTGGCCGCCGAGCTCGGACTGCCGGGCAAGCCGGCACCCGACACCTTCTCCTACGCGGCTGCCCACTTCGGCGCCACCGATGCGCGATCGGTCGTCCTCGAGGACGCCACCAGCGGGGTGGCCGCGGGACGCGCGGGCGCCTTCGGACTGGTGATCGGCGTCGACCGCGGCGCCGGACCGGAGGCCCTGGTCGAGGCCGGCGCGGACCTCGTCGTCACCGATCTCCACCAGTTGCTGGAGGAGTCCTGATGAACGCTCCCGAAGGACCCGGGCCCTCCCACAAGGCCCCGCCGGTCGCCGATCCGCTGGACCGGACCCGCTTCCCGGTCGACGAGTGGCGGCTGGTCGAGACCCGCTTCTGCGGCGACGACCTCGGCACCACCGAGTCGCTGTTCACCGTCGGCAACGGCTACCTCGGCCTGCGCGGCAACTACTCCGAGAGCCGCGACGCCCACCTCGACGGCACCTTCATCAACGGGTTCCACGAGACCTGGCCGATCTCGCACGCCGAAGAGGCCTACGGCTTCGCGCGGATCGGACAGACGATCGTCAACGTCCCCGATCCCAAGGTGATCCGGTTGTACGTCGACGACGAGCCGCTGCAGGTGTCGGCCGCCGACCTCATCGAGTACGAGCGCGCGCTCGACTTCCGCACCGGCGTCCTGACGCGGGAGATGATCTGGCGCACCCCCGGTGGCAAGCGGGTGCGGGTGCGAAGCACCCGGATGGTGCCGCTCGAGCAGCGCCACCTCGCCGTACTCACCTTCGAGGTGACCCTCCTCGACGAACGGGCGTCCCTGGCGATCTCGTCGCAGCTGATCAACCGGCAGGACATCGAGCCCGAGGCCCCGACCGACAACGGCGACACCGGCGCCGGCTCGGACCCCCGCAAGGCGGAGTCGTTCAAGGGCCGCGTGCTGGTGCCCCGCCTGCACGACGCCGACCCCAACACCGGGCGGATCAAGCTCGGCTACCGCACGGCCCAGAGCGGCATGACGATCGGAGTGGTCGCCGATCACACCCTGGAGACCGTCGCCCACACGTCGATGAGCGTGCACTCCGAGGACGACATGGCGAAGGTGATCTACCGCGTCGCCGCCGAGCCCGGGGTCACCGTGAAGCTCACCAAGGTGGTCTCCTTCCACACCGCCGAGACCGTGCCGCCGCGGGAGCTGATCGACCGCTGCGAGCGCACCCTCGACCGGACGCACGAGGAGGGCATCGCCCACCAGTACTCCGCGCAGGAGGCGTGGCTGGCCGACTTCTGGCAACGGGCCGACGTCGAGGTGCCCGGACAACCCGCCATCCAGCAGGCGATCCGGTGGAACCTCTTCTCGATCCTGCAGGCCTCGGCGCGCGCCGAGGGCCGGGGCATCGCAGCGAAGGGAGTGAGTGGCTCCGGGTACGGCGGCCACTACTTCTGGGACACCGAGATCTACGTGATGCCGTTCCTCACCTACACGATCCCGTGGGCCGCCCGGAACGCCCTGCGCTTCCGCCACGCCCTGCTCGACAGCGCACGGTCCCGCGCCCGCGAGCTCTCCCAGAAGGGAGCGCTCTTCCCGTGGCGGACCATCAACGGCCACGAGGCCTCGGCCTACTACGCCGCCGGCACCGCGCAGTACCACATCGACGCGGACGTGGCCTACGCCCTGAGCCAGTACGTCGGCGCCACCGGTGACGACGAATTCCTGGCCCACGCCGCCGTCGACATCTTCGTCGAGACCGCCCGCTTGTGGGCCGATCTGGGCTTCTGGCGCGACGAGAGTCGCCGAACCTTCCACATCCACGGCGTCACCGGGCCCGACGAGTACACGACCGTCGTCAACGACAACCTCTACACGAACGTGCTCGCGCGCTTCAACCTCCGTCGCGCGGCCCGGGCGGTGTGGGAGCTGGAGCGCGACGACCCCGAGGCGCACGCGGCCCTCGTTCGTCGCACCGGACTGACTCCGGGGGAGCCCCAGGAATGGGCCGACTGTGCGCAGGGGATGTTCATCCCGTTCGACGAGTTCCTCGGCATCCACCCGCAGGACGGCCACTTCCTCGAGCGCGAGATGTGGGACCTCGAGAACACACCGCTGGAGAAGCGCCCGCTGCTGCTGAACTACCACCCGCTGGTGATCTACCGGTTCCAGGTGCTCAAGCAGGCCGACGTGGTGCTCGCGCTGTTCCTGCAGGGCGAGGAGTTCACGCCCGAGCAGAAGAAGGCGGACTTCGACTACTACGACCCCATCACCACCGGCGACTCGACGCTGTCCGCGGTGATGCAGTCGATCGTCGCCGCCGAGGTCGGCTACCACGAGCTCGCGTTGCGCTACTTCGTCTCTGCCCTGTACGTCGACCTCGACGACCGCCACAACAACACCGCCGACGGCGTGCACGTGGCGTCGACCGGCGGCGTGTGGAGCGCGCTGGTGTCCGGCTTCGGGGGCTTCCGCGACATCGGGACCGCCGCCGGCGACCAGCAGTGGCAGATCGATCCACGACTTCCCGACGACTGGTCGTCGCTCGTCTACCGGGTGACGCTGCACGGCACCCGGGTCCGGGTCACCGTCCGCCCCGAGGAGCTCGAGCTGTTCGTCGAGGACGGCACGGATCCGGTGACCTTCTCGGTGCGTTCGGAACTGGTCACGGTCAGCGCCGGGTCACCGGTGACCCTGTCGTTGAAGCACCAGGGACCGCGCCTGGAGGGCGAACCGCCGTACCCGGCCGGGATCCAGCGGGCCGACGGAACGGTGATCTCGGCGATCGTTCCGACGGGCGACTGACTACTCCTCGCCGCATTCCTTGAAGCCGTAGTCAACGGCCAGCTTGTTGGCCTCGACGAAGCCCCCCTCGGCGGAAAAGGCATACGCCGGGTCCGCCTTCACCTTGGCGAGCTCCGCCTCGAGGGCGTCCAGCATCGCGTCGATCGCGGCGGCGTCCTCGGCGGGCGGCACCAGGTCGCGCAGGTCCTGCGCCTGCCCTTCAACCTCCGGGATGAGCGTCTCCGTGATGAACGCCACCGCCTCAGCCTCGGTCGGGTCGCCAGCTTCGAGAGGCGCACTGGCGGCCTTCATCTTGTCGTTGCTGGCCTTGCAGATCGCGTCGCCCTGCTCGATGAGCTCGGCCTTGGTCAACGCCTTCGGCTCGTCGCTGCCAGCCGGATCCTTCGCGGTGTCATCGCCGCAGGCAGCGAGGACCAGGCAGAGTGCAGTGGCGGACAGGGCGGCAACGGTTCTACGCATCCGGAGAACCTAGCTGCTCGCGGACGGCTGCGGATCGAAACCCGGTCAGCTGGCGCCGCAGACCTCGAAGCCGTAGTCCTGGGCGATCTTGTTGGCGTCGGCGAACGGGTCGCCCTGGAGGATGGCGAGCGGGTCCGCCTCGACCTCGACGAGACCCGCCTCGA
>JAKFEI010000319.1:0-5290 GCA_036675765.1 Nocardioides sp.
CTGGGCCATCAGGCCGACGTTGGGGACGGTGCCGATGGTGGCCGGGTCGAGCGGGCCGTTGCGCTTCACGTCGTCGAGGACGGCCTGGTAGACGCCGGCGTACGACGAGTCCGGGATGACCGCGAGGGTGTCGTCCTCGCCGCCGTCGGAGCCCCACAGGCGGCCGCCGTTGCGGACCAGGGCGGGCATCGAGGCGTCCACGATCACGTCGGACGGCACGTGCAGGTTCGTGATGCCCTTGTCGGAGTTCGTGTAGGACAGGCGCGGACCCGAGGCGAGCGCGGCGTCGAAGGCGGCCTTGATCTCGGCGCCGTTCGGCAGCGCGTCCAGGCCGGACAGGATGGCACCGAGGCCGTCGTTGGCCGACAGGCCAGCAGCGGCGAGGTCGGCGCCGTACTTCGCGAACACGTCCGCGAAGTAGGCCTTCACGACATGGCCGAAGACGATCGGGTCGGAGACCTTCATCATCGTGGCCTTGAGGTGCACCGAGAACAGCACGTCCTCGGCCTTCGCCTTCGCCAGCGCGTTGACGAGGAAGGCCTGCAGGTGCGCGGCTTCCATCTTGGTGCCGTCGACGATCTCGCCGGCCAGGACCTTGAGGCCCTCCTTGAGCACGATGCTGTCGCCCGCGGACGTCTCGAGGACGATCGACAGGGTGTCGTCCTGGGCGAGGGTCACGGACTTCTCGTTGTGCGCGAAGTCGTTGTCGCTCATGGTGGCGACGTTGGTCTTCGAACCTGCGGCGAACGGCTTGTTCGTGTGGGGGTGCTTCTTCGCGTAGTTCTTCACCGATGCGGGGGCACGACGGTCGGAATTGCCCTCACGCAGGACCGGGTTGACCGCGGAGCCCTTGATCTTGTCGTACTTGGCGCGGACCGCCTTCTCCTCGTCGGTCGAGGGCGCCTCGGGGTAGTCCGGGATGTCGAAGCCCTGACCCTGCAGCTCCTTGATCGCGCCCTTGAGCTGCGGGATCGAGGCGGAGACGTTGGGGAGCTTGATGATGTTGGCCTCGGGCGTCCTGGCCAGCTCACCGAGCTCGGTCAGGGCGTCATCAGCGAGGCCGAACTGGGCGAGGATCCGCGCAGCCACGGAGATGTCGCGGGTCTCGAACGCGACACCTGCCTTGGCGGCGTACGCCTCGACGATCGGGAGGAAGGAGTACGTCGCGAGCAGCGGCGCCTCGTCGGTGTGGGTGTAGATGATGCTCGACATTCCGGGCGTCGCTCCTGGGCCGTGGGTTTGGGATTCTTGACGTCAAGATACCTGACGCGTGGGACCGGCGTCCCGTTCGACCCCCACCCTAGTGATTAGAGTGAATGGCGTAACCCGGTTCGCTTTCGGGACCCGATCCGAGGAAGAGAAGAGATATGACTGACGTAGCCATGGCTGACGCCTCCGTCGAAGCACCACCGACCACGGTCCACAAGCTCCTGGCCGAGTTCATCGGCACCTTCGCGCTCGTCCTGATCGGCTGCGGCGTCGCCGTGGTCAACAGCGGCGAGATCGTCCAGACCGGCCTCGCGTTCGGCCTGACCGTGACCCTGATGGCCTACGCCTTCGGACGGGTCTCCGGCGGCCACTTCAACCCGGCCGTCTCGGTGGGCGCAGCGCTGGGCGGACGCACGTCGTGGAAGGACGCCGGTGCCTACATCGGCGCCCAGATCGCCGGCGGCATCGCCGGCGCACTCGTGCTGATGATCCTGCTGCTCGGGATCGACGGCTTCGAGGCGTTCGACGTCGACGCTCCGCTCGGCACGAACGGCTTCAGTGCCGGTGGCTACGACTACGCGTGGTGGGCGGCGTTCCTCATCGAGGTCATCTTCACGTTCCTGTTCGTCTTCGTGATCCTCGCCGTCACCGACAAGCGCAACGCCGCGAACGCGATGATGGCGCCGCTGGCGATCGGTGTGACCCTCGCGGTCATCCACTTCATGCTGATCCCGCTGACCGGCACCTCGCTCAACCCGGCGCGTTCGATCGGTCCGGCCATCTTCAGCGGTGGCGACTGGCTCGTCCAGCTCTGGCCGTTCATCCCCGCCCCGCTCATCGGCGGTGCCGTGGCCGGTCTGCTCTACCCGCTCCTGTTCGGCCACGGCGAGGACCCGGTCCCCGGATCGGGCCTGAACTTCGGCAGCGGCGGCTCCTCCAACCCGGCCTTCACGCAGCAGTGGAACCAGGGCCAGGTGGCCCCGGGTGCACCGGCCGAGCAGCCGATCATCCAGGACGGCTGGCAGTGGGACCCCGCTTCGCAGCAGTGGATCCCCGCGCAGCCTGCCGCGCCCGCAGCACCGCAGGCCGGTGGCTGGGCGCCGCCCGCCGGCGAGCAGACGCAGGTCCGTCCTCCGCAGTAGAACTGGTCGAGCGCGTCTCCGGCGTTGATCCGGGCGAGCAAGCTCGCCTTCGACGCCTCCCGCCGCGCTGCCGACCGGGAACTCCCCACGGGGCCCGTCATCGCGACGGGCCCCGTGGTCATTTCCGGGGCTACTTCTGGGCGAAGGACACGAGTACGACGACCTCGTCGCCACCCGCGGTCGTCTCCTCGCGAATCAGGCCGGTGCCCTGTGCGTACAGCTTGTGCTCGACCAGGCCCGGCTCCAGCGGCGTGGTGTCCTCGGTCTCCAGCAGGTCCTCGAACGTGCCCGCCGGGACCGTCGCCGTGGCATCGAGCGCCAGCACGGCCGCCTGGTCCTCGGCCACGCCGCGCAGGTACTCCATCCTGTAGCCGTCGCCGATCCGTGGAGCGGCCGCCATCGCGAGGCCGGCCTCTGCCCCATCGACCCCGGCCTCCCAGGAACCTTCGGTGGAGGTCGCGCCTTCGTCGTACTCCGTCGTGGCCTCGCCGAGGTACCAGACGTTGCCGGCCGTGTCCTGGGCGAACCAGTCGAAGGTGTCCTCGACCAGTTCGCCCTCGGCGTCGGTGACGACGTCGTGGACGACGGTCGCGGTGACGCCGCCGATCGTGCGGGTCTCGTCGAGGACCGTGACGGTGATCGTCTCCTCGCCGTCACTCGACGTCGACCGGTAGACCCATTCGTTGCCGGGCACCAGCGGCAGCCAGGGGTTGTCGATGCGCGGCACGAAGTCCCCCGCGGTCAGGGTCGGCGTCGGGATCTCGAGTCCGTCGACGCCCGTGGGCGGGCTCGGCTCGGAGGCCGATCCACAGCCCGAGAGCGCGGTCGCGACCAGCGCCGCAGCGACCACCGATGACCGACCGCGGGTCCACCCCTGCGTCCGCCCCTGCGTCCGCCCCTGGGTCCACTGTTGGGTCCACCGTTGGGTCCACATGGCGCCATCGTCTCGCATCGCTGCCCGGGTCCCCACGCCCGCCCGAGCGCTGCTAGCGTCGCTGGCGTCCGCACGTATCCCCTTAGGAGTCTTCCTGTGAGCACCACCCCGCTCAAGGTGGCCGTGACCGGCGCAGCCGGCCAGATCGGCTACAGCCTGCTCTTCCGCATCGCCAGCGGCGCCATCGCCGGTGACCGTCCCGTCGAGCTCCGCCTGCTCGAGATCGAGCCGGCCCTCAAGGCCCTCGAGGGCGTCGTGATGGAGCTCGACGACTGCGCGTTCCCGAACCTCGCCGGTGTCGTCATCGGCTCGGACCCGGAGCAGGTCTTCGACGGCGTCAACCTCGCCCTGCTCGTCGGCGCCCGCCCGCGCGGCCCCGGCATGGAGCGTGGCGACCTGCTGGCCGCCAACGGCGCGATCTTCACCGCGCAGGGCAAGGCCCTCAACAAGGTCGCTGCTGACGACGTCCGCATCGGTGTCACGGGCAACCCGGCCAACACCAACGCGCTGATCGCCGCGACGAACGCCCCCGACATCCCCAAGGACCGGTTCTCGGCGCTGACCCGCCTCGACCACAACCGGGCGATCTCGCAGCTGGCCGCCAAGACCGGCTCGGACGTCACCGACATCAAGAAGATCACGATCTGGGGCAACCACTCGGCCACCCAGTACCCCGACATCTTCCACGCCGAGATCGGCGGCAAGAACGCGGCCGAGGTCGTCAACGACCAGGCCTGGATCGCCGACACCTTCATCCCGACCGTCGCCAAGCGCGGCGCGGCGATCATCGACGCCCGCGGCGCCTCCTCGGCCGCCTCGGCCGCCTCGGCGACCTGCGACGCTGCCCGCGACTGGCTCAACGGCACCCCGGCCGGCGACTGGGTCTCCATGGCCGTCGTCTCCGACGGTTCCTACGGCGTCCCCGAGGGCCTCGTCTCCTCGTTCCCGGTCACCACCGCGAACGGCGACTGGAGCATCGTCCAGGGCCTCGAGATCGACGACTTCTCGCGCGGCAAGATCGACGCGTCCGTCGCCGAGCTGGCCGACGAGAAGGCTGCCGTCACGGAGCTCGGCCTCATCTGACGCGAGTTGGGGTTTGTCACCCCCGAGTTGGGGTTTGTCACCCCCGAGTTGTACGAAAACACCACACCCCGCGGCCCGTAGGTCGTGGGGTGTGGTGTTTTCGTACAACTCGGGGGTGACAAACCCCAACTCGCGCTAGGGGTGGTCGCTGAACGCGTGCAGCGCCGCCCGCGCAAGCTCGCGTCCCCCACGCTCGGCGGCGGCTCGATCACGGGGCGCCGACCAGAGGTCGACCTGGACGAGCAGACTGCCCTGACGGACCACGACAGTGGATCCGCCGTTGGCCCCGTCGTCGAAGACGCTGATCTGTGCGTCATCGCCGAGATCGAACGACGTGCCGTCCAACTGTTCCCGGGTGCCGAGGAACGCAGCATCGGCCCGGGCGTCAGCAGGCTTCGCGTCGAGCAGGCCGTCAGGAACCACGTAGGCGGAGATCCTGGCGCCCTCCCAGGAGCAGGAGGCCACAGGACCGTCGACCTTCCCTACCGGAACCTGGCGCCCGCCCGCCCATCGTCGTACGTCGTCGGTGAGGTCACCGCACACGACACCATCGGGAAGGTCGGCTCCCTCGATCACCTCGTCCGGACCGTCCACCTCGAGGCCGAGGCTCGAGAAGACCTCGCCCACGGCTCGCAGGACAGTCCGGTCGAGATCGGCCGGCGTCAGCGACACGTCGAACTCGTCGGCGCGCTCCCGCACGACGCTCGCCGAAACCACGACGTTGTCGACCCGAACGACCGCGCCGCCTCCGGCGGCACTCGTGTCGGCGTTGAACCCGCCCGTCACCCAGGCCGCGTCACCCCACCCCTCCACCGGCGTCGCATCTGCCCGGGGCACGGGAGAGGCGTTCGCGTCCACCTCCACCTGGGCGAGCCACTGCTCGGCCGTGAACTGGGCGGACTCCTCGGGGGTACCCACCGTG
>JAKFEI010000106.1:0-5265 GCA_036675765.1 Nocardioides sp.
CGGGTCGGTGGCCGGACCGTCCAGTGCGGTGATCCGTTCGGGGGACCGGGTCTTCCTGCCGTTGGCCCAGACCACGTGCAGCACGATCGGGTTGCCGACCCGTGCGGGCACGGCGGTCTCGGCGCGCTCCACGAACGGGTTCCACTCGCCGTAGCGGGCCGTGTCGGTCATGACGCCCCACACCACGTCGAGGGGGGCGTCGATCTCGATCTCTGCTGCGGGGTTCATGGCGCCATGGTGGCGGAGTCGTCAAGTCCTGTCTTGACTCGGACAATACTTGTCGTAGTAAACTGCGATACACATTGTCTACGTTTGGAGGACGGAATGAAGGTCGTGATCTTCGGTGCGGGCCTGATCGGCAGCCAGCTCCAGGTGCATCTTGCCGATGCCGGTCATGACGCGGTCGCGCTCGGCCGCGAGGCAGGGATCGACACCACCACCGGCCAGGGGATCGACGAAGCGGTCGCGGGTGCCGATGTCGTGGTCGACCTGACGAACTCTCCGTCGTGGGCCGACGACGACGTGCTGGCGTTCTTCCGCGACTCGACGCGTCACCTGCTCGCAGCGGAGGCCGGCGCCGGTGTCGGGCACCACGTGATCTTGTCGATCGTGGGCGCCGACCGGCTCACCGAGGCCGGCTACATGCGGGCGAAGCTCGCCCAGGAGGCGGGCGTCCGGGAAGGCACGGTGCCGTACACCATCGTGCGGTCCACCCAGTTCTTCGAGTTCATCGACGGCATTGCCGAAGCGGCCGTCCGGGACGAGGTGGTCCGGGCGACGCCGGGTCACCTGCAACCCATCGCATCGAGCGATGTCGTCGTCCGGTTGGCCGAGATCGTGACGGGCGCGCCGGTGAACGGCACCGTCGAGATCGCCGGACCGGAGGCGCTGGGCATCGACGAACTGGTGCGGCGCCGGTTCGCGTCGACCGGCGACACCCGGGCGGTGGTCAGCGACCCCGAGGCGGGCTACTTCGGTGCGCTGCTGGACGACGCAGCCCTCACGCCGACCCCGGGGGCGGATGCCTGGATCGCCCCGACCACGCTGGACAGGTGGCTTGCGGACCACGCCTGATCCGTCGCGCATCGCCTGCGAGGATGGTCCTGCCGTCGCCGATCGACGGCCCATGACGACAGGACCGTCCTCGAGGGGGTGACGAGGTGAAGCTCTCCGCCGGTGTGGAGTGGGCGCTGCACTGCTGCGTCGTCCTCAGCCAGGCCGAGCATCCCGTTCCCAGTTCCCGGCTCGCCGCGCTGCACGGTGTGTCGAAGACCTATCTCGCCAAGCACCTGCAGGCGCTGGCGCGCGCCGGGATCGCGCAGCCCACCGAGGGCCGTGACGGCGGCTACGTGCTGCTGCGTCCGGCGTCGGACATCACGCTGCTCGACGTCGTCCAGGCCATCGATGGCGATGGACCGGCGTTCCGCTGCACCGAGATCCGTCAGCAGGGCGAGCTCGCACTCCCGCCCGAGGAGTGCCGTACCGCCTGCGGGGTCGCGAAGGCCATGGCTGAGGCGGAGCGTGCCTGGCGGACGTCCCTCTCGGGGACGACCATCGCCGATCTGGCGGCGACCATCGACACCTCGGGGCTCCAGCAGGTCCTGCAGCCCTGACTCCGGTCATGCCTCCTGAATGGGGAGTGGCCCGGCGGGTAGTGCTCGGGAGTCGACCGGTGAGGGGCGCGCAATGAGGCTGCGGACTGTTTCGTGCCAGGAGCCTGGCTGGCGCCGGGTCAGGCACGGCCGTGGGTTCCGGTACGTCGACGCGCAGGGCGACGCACTCCCGGAGGCGGACGTCGCACGGATCCGCGGGCTCGTCATTCCGCCCGCATGGACCGACGTCTGGATCTGTCCGCACCCGCGGGGCCATCTGCAAGCCGTCGGGACCGATGACGCCGGCCGGCGTCAGTACCTCTATCACCCGAGCTGGCGCGAGCAACGCGACCTGGAGAAGTTCGAGCGGGTCCGCACCCTGGCGGCGACGTTGCCCGGACTGCGCAGGAAGCTCCGCCACCAGCTGCTCGCGCCGCCGGGCGACGACGAGGTCGAGCGCCGCCGGATCCTGGCAGTCGGCGTGCGGTTGATCGACCTCGGCTGCTTCCGTCCGGGGTCCGACGGGTCGGCGGAGGAGTTCGGCAGCCATGGGCTCACCACCCTGGAACGGCGTCACCTCCGTCGTGAGAGGGGCCGTCTCGTGTTCCGCTTCGTGGGCAAGGCCGGCATCGACCATGAGGTGAGCGTCGACGACGGCGCCGTCCTCACCGCGCTGGACGCGGCCAGCAGGCGACCCGCGGGTGCCCGCCTCCTGGCGTCGAAGGTCGGCCCGCGGTGGCAACCGGTCGCCGCCGACGAGTTGAACGAGCACATCCGCACGCTGACCGGACTCGACGTGACCGCCAAGGACTTCCGTACGTGGCACGCGACGGTCACCGCGGCCGTCGTACTTGCCCGGCAACCGCTCCCCGGTTCGAAGACGGCGCGAGCCCGGCGGGTGCGCGAGGCCGTGGTGGCAGCCTCGGAACTGTTGGGGAACACACCGACGGTTGCCCGGTCGGCGTACGTCGACCCCCGGGTCATCGACCTCTTCGACTCCGGGACCGTGCTGGATCCGGTCCCCGGCGGACCGGACGCACTCGACCGCGCGGTTGCCCGGCTCCTCGACGAGCACGGCTGACCGTGAGCGCGCGAGGGCAATTGGTGAGCCGTGCGTAACTTGCCGCGCGCCGGGGAGTTGGGGGTTCGCATCCAGGTGGCCGCTGTGGCCGCTCGGGCGGCGATGGAGGACTTGGATGTCTCGACGTATCTGGCTGGGCTCGATCACCTCGACGGCCGCGATCGGTCTTGTTGCGGCCATGACGTCGGGAGCCCTCGCGGCGTCCCCGGCGCAGGGTGTCGCGGTGCTCGAGGAGCCGGTGTCCACCCACACCGTGACGCTGGACCTGACGGGTGACACGTGGGTGAGCAACATCGGTCAGACCACCAGCCAGGCGACCTCGCCGGAGCTGCGGGTGGGCTCGACCAACCTGGGGATCACCAAGGCGCGTTCCTATCTCGACTTCGACTACTCGGCACTCGCTGACATCCCCGCCGACGCGGTGGTGCAGAGCGCGGCCCTGACGCTGTCCAACTTCGAGACCGGGTCCTGTGCAGGATCGGCGATCAAGGTGTCGCGGGTCACCGGCCTGTGGACGGTCCCGGGCCTGACGTGGACCAAGCAGCCCGCGGTCACCACGACGGGCTCCGCGACCTCGGTGAAGTCGTACGGCGCGGCGGCGTGCCCGGCCGAGGGTGCTGTCGCGTTCGACGCCACGGCGATCGTGAACTCGTGGCTGAGCGGCGGGGCCCAGCGCGGCGTCCAGGTCGCGGCGGTCCAGGAGGGTGCCAAGACCGGTTTCCGCAAGTACCGCTCCGCGGAGAACGGTGACGCCGCGAAGGCGGCGACGATCACCGTCACCTACAACTCCTACCCGGCCACGCCGGAGGAGCTCGCTGTCGAGCCCGAGTCCGAGGTGGTCGGCCTCGTGCCCTCGCTGACTCCCACGTTCTCCGCCAAGGTCTCCGACCCCGAGGGCGACGCGGTGCACGCCCTGTTCGAGGTCCGCAAGGGCAACAACGTCCTGGCCCCCCTGGTCTGGAGCGGCGCGAGCGAACCGGTCGCCTCGGGCGAGACGGCCAGCGCCACGATGCCCGCGGGCGTCCTCCTCGACGGCAGCATCTACACCGTGCTGGTCCACGCCCACGACGGCACGTTGAAGAGCAAGGCCAAGATCTACAAGGTCTTCAAGGTCGACGTGACCGCCCCGGAGGTCACGGTCACCTCCGACACGCTCACCAACGGCGAGTGGACCAACCCGACCCCGGCGTCGGCCAAGTTCACCCTCAACGGCTCGGCAGACACGGCCGGCTTCTACCTCACCGTGGACGGGCAGGAAGTCCCTGCTGCCGGTGCGAACTCTTCGGGTGACTACGCCACGACCATCACGCCCACGGCTGGTTGGCACACGTTCGAGGTGACGCCCGTCGACAAGGCCGGCAACCTGGGCGCGACCGTGACGTTCAGCTACGGCACCGGTGCACCGACCTTCACGTCGCCGTCGGTGTGGGAGAGCTCGACCTCGGACTTCGCCGTGTCGGTCGACGCCCCGGCCCCGGCCACCGGTGCCACCCTGCAGTGGCGCGTCTGGGGCCAGGGGACCTGGCAGACGGCCACCGAGGTCGACCAGGGCGAGGCAGCCTGGGACGGCGCCGTCACCAATGACGGTGGCCGTGCCACCACGGGCCTGCTCACCTGGCACGCCGCCCTGGAGGCACCCACGGCACGCCCCGTGGCTCTCCAGGTGCGTGCCTGCTTCGAGTACGCCGACGCCGAGACGTCCTGCACCGCTGAGCGGTTCGTCGTACTCGCCGAAGAAGACTGACGCTCGCTCGCTGCACCAGGCCTGGAGTCCCGCCCGTTCCTGACGGGCGGGACTCAGTGCGTCCCGGGCGCCCTCCGGGCGTGGATCAGCGGTAGTTGGTGAACTGGACCGCGAACTCCAGGTCCTGCGACTTCACGAGCGCCTGCACGGCCTGCAGGTCGTCGCGCTTCTTGGAGGAGATGCGGAGCTCGTCGCCCTGGATCTGCGCCTTGACGCCCTTGGGGCCTTCGTCGCGGATCAGCTTCGAGATCTTCTTCGCGTCCTCGGAGGTGATGCCCTCCTTGAGCACGATGTCGATCTTCGACTGCTGGCCCGACTGGCGCGGCTCGGAGGCGTCGAGGATCTTCAGCGACTGGTCTCGCTTGATCAGCTTGTCCTGGAAGACGCTGAGGACGGCGCTGGCGCGGTCGTCGGCCGACGCGGTGATCTCGATCGCCTGATCGCCCTTCCACTCGATGGTCGCGCCCGTGCCCTTGAAGTCGAAGCGGGTCGCGATCTCGCGGGCGGCCTGCCCGAGGGCGTTGTCGACCTCCTGGCGGTCGATCTTGCTGACGATGTCGAAGGAGGAATCGGCCATGGTGGTCACCTGCGCTGACTGTCGGAAGGGGATGGTGCGGTTTTCTGTGGAACGTCGTGCTGCGCTATTGTTTCTCGTCGTTGCCGACCATCCAACACAGGGCTGTTCCATAGGCGTGGAACGGGGTCGGGGACAAGCCAGGCAGATTGCCCGAGTGGCCAAAGGGAGCTGACTGTAAATCAGCCGGCAACGCCTACGTAGGTTCGAATCCTGCATCTGCCACGGCAACAGAACGAAGCCCGGCCTCCTGAGAAGGGGGCCGGGTTTCGGC
>JAKFEI010000021.1:0-5260 GCA_036675765.1 Nocardioides sp.
GACGGGCCCGAGCACCCGTTCAGGACCGACATCAACCTGCTGCGCGCCGGCGGGGTCGGCGCACAATTCTGGTCCGTGTACTCCCGAGGTGGGCTGGCGCCGTCCGAAGCGGTCCAGTACACCCTCGAACAGATCGACTTCGTCCACCGCCTGGTCCGCCGTTACCCCGACACCTTCGTCCTTGCGCGCACCGGGACCGAGATCCGAACCGCGTGGGAACGCGGACAGATCGCCTCGCTACTGGGTGCCGAAGGCGGGAACAGCATCGGCGGGTCCCTCGCGGTGCTGCGCGTCCTGGCGGCTCTGGGCGTCAAGTACCTGACGCTCACCCACAACCACAACACCACGTGGGCCGACTCGGCCACGGACGTCCGGGCCCACGGAGGGCTCACCGGCTTCGGCCGCGAAGTGGTGACCGAGATGAACCGGCTCGGCGTCCTGGCCGATCTCTCGCACGGCTCGTTCGACACCATGCGACAGACCCTCGATGTCAGTTCCGCGCCCGTCATCTTCAGCCACTCGTCGTGCCACCAGGTCTGTCCGCACCCCCGGAACGTCCCCGACGATGTCCTCGGCCGGCTCTCGACCAACGGGGGTGTCCTGATGGTGGCGTTCGTCCCTGAGTTCGTCAGTGCGGACTACTGGGACTGGCACGACGGTGGCAAGCATGGAGCCCGTCCGCCGGTGACGGTCGACCAGGTCGCCGACCACATCGAGCATGCCCGGGAGGTTGCCGGGATCGACCACGTCGGCCTCGGGTCCGACTACGACGGTGGCGGGGACTTCCCCGACGGCATGGGAGATGTCGGCGGATTCGCTGTCCTCATCGACCGCCTGGCAGAACGTCGTTGGAACGCGCCCGAACTCGCGAAGCTCATGGGCGGCAACATCCTCCGTGTCCTCGACGACACCGCCGAAGCAACCGTGACCAACGCGTAGCCCGCTACCCGCCCGGCGGGCTCTCGCCGTACGGGTCGACGGGCGCGCCATCGCCGGTCGTCGGCAGGTCCCCGCGGCTGACAGGGGTGGCGGGAGACGACGGCGCCATGGGCGACTCGGATGTCCCGTCCTGGCGACGAGCCTCGACCGCTGCCTCGGTCAGGGACTCCCGGTCGACCGCAGCCGATGGCGCGCCGACCGTGAGGCTGTACCCGTCATGGCGGACGACGTACTCGTGCCAACCACCGCCGGAGCGGTACCAACCGCGCGCGTCGGGCTCGCACACCTCGACGGTGGCCGCCTCGCTGCCGCTCGCGCCGCTCAAGGGGTCGCCCTCGCAGCGTGCCTCGTCGTAGGAACCGCCCCGGACGTCGAGATGGACCTGGGTGGTGAACGGCTCCTCGGTCGGCACGTACACCGCGGCGTAGTCGGAGTCACCGCGCACGCCGACGGACTGTTCAGCCAACTGGAATCCGGACAGTTCGATGGTGTGCACCAGGTCGGGGTTGACGCCCTGACTCAGCACTCGCTGGTACGTGTCGTCGGGCAGAGGTGCGGGGCCCTCATCTGAGCCACTGGATTCGGTACCGCAACCGGTGAGCAGGAGAAGGGCAGCGAGGGCGAGGGCGCACTTGTTACGCATGTCGCGACAGTAGAGCGGCACTACCCCGCCGACCTGAGCCCGTGGGCTCATCCGTCCCGGGACTCGCGACGCTCCTGCAGGCGCTGCTGTGCGGCTTCGAGGAACTCCAGGCACGGCGCCTCGCTCGCGGGGTGCTTCTCGCGAAGGTGGAAGATCCAGCGGTCCATCGCGGCCATGAACCCGTTGTCCTCGCCCGGGCGCAGCGTCGACCAGTGGATGTGGCCGCGGACGGTGCATTCCGTGCAGTTGATCTTGTAGACGAACTGGTCGTTCGCGTCGACGTCGATCTTCACCTTGGAGAGCGGACCGGCCTGTACGGCGGCCTTCCTCTCACGAGCGGAGCGGCTCGCAACCATGTCGTCCCCCTCGGGTGTTCGGCCTGTGGAGCCTACCGGCCGCGGTTGTGTCGGCGCGGTCGCCTAGGGTCAGGGACGTGAAGTGCCGATGAGCAAGATGGATGGACTGCGCGCGATGCGCGAAGCCCGCTACGCAGCAGCAAACGCCCGTACCGGGACACCCGCGACGACCGCCAAGGCCGCGCCGAAGAAGGCGGCCGCGAAGCCCCCGGCCAAGGCCGCGGCCAGCGCCCCGGTTTCCGACGGCGAGACCGACGAGAGCCTGTGCGGACACCGCAACATGAGCGGCCGCACCTGCACGCGCGAGCGCGGGCACAGCGCGAAGAGCCACCGCTACTCCTGATCAGTCCAGGGTGCGCTGGTAGGCCCACTCCCGGCCCATCACCCGGTACCCCAGGATCTCGTTGACGCCGATCATGTGGTCGTTGGACTCGGCGTTCCACGTGTCCACGGTCTTCAGTTGCGGCTCGTCGTCACGCAGCCAGCGCAGCATGTCGGCCTTCAGCAGCAGGCCGAGCCGGTGGCCGCGGTGTGCGCGCGTCACCGAGGTGTCGTGCTGGTCGCCCCAGGTCGGGTCCTCCTCGGAGACCACGACCACCGTCTGGGCCGCCAGTGCGCCCGACGGGACGTGGCGGGCCACGACCCGGTACAGCCGCTCCCCACGACCAGCCATGGCCGTCTCGTAGGCAGCCATCCGTTCGGCGGTGAAGACCTCGTCCTCGTAGTCGAGGTCGTCGGTCGGGGCGTCGTTGATGGCCGATGCCATCTCGGCCAGCGCGTCCAGCCGCTCGATGGGGGTCGGGACACTCCATCGCTCCAGGACGTAGTCGGTCGCGTGGGGCAGCGCGGCGTCGTACCGCTTGTCGAGCTCGGGCCAGTCGATGTCGGCCAGCGCCTGGCGCCGGTTGATCGAGGCGAGCTTCTTCTCGAAGTCGTGGCGAGCGGCGAAGCCGTCGCCCGCCTCCGACTCCCACCCCTCGGCCGCGATGATCTTCCGGCCGCGGCGGCGGGCCTCGTCGAGGAGTACGTCGAGGATGACCGTGCCGTACCCGCGACGGCGGTGCTCCGGGTGCACCTCGACGAGGACCCACGCCAGATCGAGGTTGTCGTACTCGCTCGCACTGATTGCACCGCTACCGACGACGACACCGTCGACCCGCGCGAGGTACGGCGTGTCGACCTCCCCGTCCCAGCCGTGACGGAAACGACCGATCGCCATCGCTCGCGTCTGCAGCCGGTTCCACGGGGTGTCGGCTCTGCTCGTGGCGTTGGTCAGCTCGACCCACGCATCGATCTCGGCCACGTCATCGGGGCCAAACGGGTGAATCTCCATGCCAGCAGCATGCGGTGACAGGTCGCGCTCCGCCACTGGATATTCTCGACGGGTGAGCCAGACGACGCCGACCCCGAGCCCGGGCGCTCCGCGTCGCAAGCACCTGATGGACCCGAACGCCCCGCGCAAGGCTCCCGACCCCAAGGACCTCGAGCGGTTGGCCCGCGTGCAGCGGCGGGTGGTCTCGGTCCTCGCCATCACGACCGTGCTGCACCTGTCCGCCGGCCTCGTGATCGCGGCTCGGCACGTGGGCGAGGACCGGCTCGACGCACAACTCACGCTTCTCACCATCGCGACGATCTTCATGGTCGGCGGCATCGGCGCGACCCTGGTCATCAATCACCGCCCGTGGCTGTCGCCGTGGCTCCTGGTCGGTCTGGTCCCCGGCCTCGTCGGCCTGTGGTGGGTCGTGCTCTGACCGTCGTCAGTCGTCGGTGATCTCGACGGGGTACACGTCGTGCTCGGTGCCTGCGGCGAGGGTGAAGCCCCAGCCCGTCGGGAGGGTGATGTACGGCCAGATCGCCGGGTGCGCCTGGTACATGTCCTGGAGCGTGGCGACGGTGAAACCCACCGTCTTGCTGACCGTCTCGAAGTCGTCGTTCTCGGCAAACACCACCCAGCCGGTGTCCTTGCGTTCGGCGTCGGCGGGGAACCGGGCGCCGTAGACGAGAAGCGACTGGGGCGTGACGTTCTTGGCCAGCAGGCCGCTGCCCATGGGCCACGGCGGCTCCGCACGGGCACCGACCCGGTCGCACACCTCTTGCTGGTCGCTGCGGATGCGCGGCGGTGCGAGCGGGTCCACCGGCGAGCTCGGATCCGTTCCCGGGTTGTCCGGATCGGCCTCCCACTTCGCGAGGAACGCCAGGAAGTCGTCGTAGTCCGGCACGGGCGCACCGGTGGCGATCAGGTGCGACACCGGAAGGGACACCCGGTCGTAGATGGACAGGTTCGTGTGGGTCGCGAACGGCTGGTTGTCGAGCGCGCACTCGACCACGTCACCGTCGACCCCGGTCACGATCGCCCACATGCGCTCGCGCTGCGAGACGAGGTGGGGCCGTCCATCGGGGTCGTACGGCAGCAGACCGTCGCGCACGACGTCGGCGATGGTGGCGACCTGGAAGATCGCGCGGACCATGCTGCCGGGCGCCAACGCGTCGAGCTCGGCTGCCGTCGGCATCTCGAACGTGTCCGGGTGCTGGGCAGCTGTCGGTCGGGGATCGACGAGCTCCCAGCCACCGCGCGCGAGCAGGGCCGACAGGTCCGGAGTATCGGTCATGGGGCCGGAGCGTACCGGTGGGTCACCGCCTCGATGTTGTTGCCGTCGAGGTCGCGGACGAAGGCGCCGTAGTAGCCGGGGTGGTACTCCGGGAACGGGCGCGGCGCGTGCAGCACCTCGGCGCCGGCGGCCACTGCGGCGTCGTGGAAGGCATGGACGGCGGCGACGTCAGCCGCCTGGAACGCGACATGGACCTCGCGGTTGGCCGGCATGTCGTCGTACCGGCCGAGCCAGAAGGCGGGGTCCTCCAAGGTGCCGTAGCCGCATGCGACGTCGTAGTCCATCACCCGGGAGTAACCGAGGGGCGCGAGGACAGCGTCGTAGAAGGCCTTCGAGGCGGACAGGTCTGCACAGTTGATGCCGAGGTGATCGATCATGTCTTCATCGAAGCAGGGGCCACCGACAGCCCGCGTTCCGACGGAGTGCTCAGGTCGACCAGTGCGCGGCCGACCAGAAGGACATGTCGGTGCCCACCCCGGACCCAGCCGGCCCGGAAGTCCACCCCGCGATCCTGCAGGCAGTCGCGCTGACGTTGCGCCCGACGGCCGGCGAGCCGGTCGCGCTCACGACCCGGATCCTGGACCTCGAGCCGCAACCGGACGGCAGCACCACTCTCGTCGTCGCGTGCCCCGACGGACACGACCCGCTGGAACACCACTTCGAGGCCACGGTGTCGTGGACCTATCCCCTGGGCCGGATGGAGTGCCCGGTGA
>JAKFEI010000406.1:0-5259 GCA_036675765.1 Nocardioides sp.
GGTCCGTTGCACTGGGGCCCAGTCTTGGATTTCGAGGGATGGGTGTGGATTGGGTTGCTCGTGCCGGCGGTCGTGCTCGGTGCAATGGCGGGGCTTCTTGACGGCGCTCTCACTGCATCGTCTGAGGCGGGAGCCGCCGGCCGGTTGTTCGCCGTCGTGCTCGAACTCGCGGTCTTGGCGCCACTGTGGTGGGTCGCGGTGTTCATGCTGGGTTGGTCGGGCCAGATCGACGGGCAGAGTGCCGAACCGTCCACAGTGATGGTGCCGATCGTGGGTTGGTTGGTCGGCCCCACGGTGCTGCACCTCGTGGCCGGCAGGCTTCGGCAACACCTACGAGCGTCCCAGGGTTCGCTCCGATCGGAGCCCAGTTCCGCCCTCGACGACCAGTAGTCGCTCCCCGCGCGACCAATGCGCCGGTTGCGGGCAACTCATGCGACGAGGGATCCGAAGGCTGAGCCGCTTGCCCAATTGTTGGCTGGCGTCAGGACGATGAACCGGCCGAGCTGAGCGCCCGCTGCTTCGCGATGAACTTCGTGGCCATCTTGTTGACGAACGTGGGCGCGAGCCGGCCGACCCGCCAGGCCATCCGGGCCTGCCGCGGCTCGATGACCAGTGCCCTGTCGGCGGCCACGGCCTCGAGGACGCGCAGCGCCAACAGGTCGGGGTCGACGGGGTTCTTGATGCCCTGGCCCTCGAGGTAGAAGTCGCGGCCGCGGAATGCGCCGAACTCGCCCTTGTCGAGGATCGGGGTGTCGACGGCCGCCGGACAGACCGCTGTGACGCCGACGCCGTACGCCGCTGCTTCGGTCCGCAACGCCAGGGACAGCCCGACCACCGCGTGCTTGGTCGCGACGTACGACGTCATCAGGCCGGCCGCCATCAGCCCGCCCATCGATGCCGTGTTGACGATGTGGCCCGAGCCCTGCCTGATCATCTGCGGGTACGCCGCGTGCACGCCGTGCACGACGCCGCGGATGTTGACGTCGATGATCGCGTTCCACTGCTCGAGCGTGAGGTCCTCGGTGTTGCCGAGGAAGGTGATGCCGGCGTTGTTGAACATCAGGTCCAGGTGCCCGTGCTCGGCGACCACGGCGTCGACGGCCTGCTGCACCTCGTCGGCGGACGTGACGTCGACCGTGCGCGCGGTCGCGGAGCCGAGCCCGGTCGCCGTACCCGAGACGGATTCAGCGCCGGCGAGGTCGACGTCCGCGCACACGACGTGCGCGCCCGCGCCCACGAGGGCCCGGGTGAGGGCGGCGCCGATCCCGGAGCCACCCCCGGTGACGATGGCGGTCCTGCCGGTGAGGTCGGGGGCGCTCATGCGAAGGCCTTCTCGATCAGCCCGACGAGGTCGGGGTAGCGCTTGAGGTGGGCGCCGCCATTGATCGCCAGCACCTCGCCCGTGATCCACGCGGCGTCGTCGGAGAGCAGGAAGCGGACGGCGGCGCCGATCTCCGCGGGCTCTCCTGATCGGCCGAGCGGGGTGTTCTCGAGGTAGTCCTCGCGGATGCCGGCGATGTCCATGGCGGGCGCCGTCAGGGGAGTGACGACCAGGCCGGGCGCCACGGCGTTGACCCTGACCTGGCGGTGCGCCAGCTCCAGCGCGGTGACCTCGGTGAGGGCGACCAGGCCCGCCTTCGCTGCGCAGTACGCCGCCAGGCCGGTGCCCGGCTGGCGGGCATTGAGCGACGACAGGGACACCAGCGAGCCGCCGTCGGCGATGCGCTTCCCGGCGTGCTTGAGCACGAGGAACGCGCCGGTCAGGCAGACGTCGACGACGCGCCGCCACTCGGCCGCGTCGTGGTCGACCACCCGCGACAGGGTGCTGACGCCGGCACAGTTGACGACGCCCGTGAAGCTGCCGTGGTCCGCGATCACCCGCTCGAAGAGCGCCTCCACGGACGCCTCGTCGGTGACGTCGACGTCCACGTCGGCACCCGTTCCCGGGAGGTCGCCGATCACGACGCGATGGCCGGCGGCAGCGAGGGAGTGGGCGGTGGCCGCACCGATCCCCGAGGCGCCTCCGATGACGACCGTTACCCGCATGAACCCGTCTCCTGACATTCGTCTGTTCCAGTTGACACGTGTCAACTCGCGGTCCTAACGTGACGCCCGTCACCCGAAGTTGTCAAGCCGAAGTTGTCCAGGAGGAACGCATGCGACGTTCGACTGTCGCCGTGATCGGGGCCGGCATCAGCGGCCTGACGATGAGCAAGATGCTCGCCGACTACGGGATCGAGTTCGCGACCTTCGAGTCCTCGGACCGGGTCGGCGGCAACTGGGCGTTCGGCAACCCGAACGGCCACAGCAGCGCCTACAAGTCGCTGCACATCGACACCTCGAAGCACCAGTTGTCCTTCAAGGACTTCCCGATGCCCGACGAGTACCCCGACTTCCCGCACCACACCCAGGTCAAGGAGTACCTCGACAGCTACACCGACGCCTTCGACCTGCGCCGCCACATCGAGTTCGAGAACGGGGTGCTGGCGGCTCGACGGTTGCCCGTCGAGGAAGGCGGCGGCTGGGAGCTCGAGACCGAGCGCACCGGCACGCGCCACTTCGACATCCTGCTCGTCGCCAACGGCCACCACTGGGACCCGCGCTTCGCCGAGAAGCCCGGCGAGTTCACCGGCACGACGATGCACTCGCACGCGTACATCGACCCGAGCTCGCCGTACGACCTCAAGGGCAAGCGGATCCTGATCATCGGCCTGGGCAACAGCGCTGCAGACATTGCCGTGGAGCTGTCGAGCAAGACGCTCGACAACGAGGTGATGATCTCGACGCGATCGAGTGCATGGATCGTGCCGAAGTACTTCGCGGGCAAGCCGGCCGACAAGTACTACCGGACCTCGCCGCACATCCCGTTCGCGTGGCAGCGCAAGTTCGTCCAGGTCATGCAGCCGCTCACTGCCGGTCGGCCCGAGGACTACGGCCTGCCGACCCCCAACCACAAGTTCTTCGAGGCGCACCCGACCCAGTCGGTCGAGCTGCCGCTGCGGTTGGGATCGGGCGACCTGAGCGCCAAGGGCGACATCGAGCGCTTCGACGGCCAGACCGTGCACTTCGTCGACGGCACGTCCGCGGACTTCGACGTGGTCATCCACGCGACCGGCTACAACATCACGTTCCCGTTCTTCGACCCGGAGTTCCTCAGCGCGCCCGAGAACCACATCCGGCTCTACAAGCGGATCTTCAAGCCGGGCATCGACGACCTCGCCTTCATCGGCTTCGCCCAGTCCACACCGACCCTCTTCCCGTTCGTGGAGTGCCAGACGCGTCTCGTGGCGGCCTGGCTGGCAGGCCGGTACGCACCGCCGTCGGAGGCCGAGATGGAGCGCGTCATCGACGAGGACACGCAGAAGTACACCGCGCACATGGTGCAGCGGCCGCGGCACACGCAGCAGCTCGACTTCTTCCTCTACGAGCACGACCTCCGGGTCAAGGAGATCCCTGCCGGTGGCGTGCGCGCAGGAGCGGCGCGATGAGCGGTTCCACGGAGTCCGCAGGCGAGGAGCGCAGCTGGGCGCGGATGGTCGACCGGCGCAGCGTCAACCGTGGCGACCTGCGCCGTGCCGCACTGCTCGAGGCCTTCGACGAACTGCTCCGCGAGCAGACCCTCGAGCAGGTCAACGTCGCGGAGATCTCGCGGCGCGCGGGCGTGACGCGTTCGGCCTTCTACTTCTACTTCGAGAGCAAGGCCGTCGCCGTCCTCGCCCTGATGGCGGAGTTGTACGACGACGCGTCGGAAGCCACCGACCTCCTGGTCAAGGCCGAGGGTGAGCCGCGGGAACGGGTCCGCAACGTCCTGGCCACGCTGTTCGACTCGGTGGACCGGACGCCGCACACCTACCGGGCGCTGCTCGAGGCGCGGGCCAGCAGCCCGTCCGTGCAGGAGCTCTGGGACGCCGGACGCGCCGAGTTCGCGACGATGGTCGCGGACATGATCCGGCGCGAGCGGGCCAGCGGACACGCCGTCGACGGCCCGGATGCGGCAGCCCTCGCCGCCGTGCTCCTCGACCTGAACGACCACTCGATCGAGCGTCACGCCCGGGGTTCCGGACCGGGTCGCGAGCAGCACATCGACGCCATCACCCACCTCTGGATCCAGGCCATCTACGGGAGCACCTCGTGACGAACTTCAGCTTCACCTCCTCCGGCGTGCGTTGTGCCGCCACCCACTTCGCGCCGCTGGTTGAGGTGCGAGCGTCAGCGAGCCTCGAGACCAGGGCACCGGTCGTCGTCCTCGCCCACGGGCTCGCGGGCACGCAGGACTCCGGCCTCGCGCCGTTTGCCGAGGCGTTCGCCGCGGCCGGCATCCATGCCGTCACCTTCGACTACCGCGGCTTCGGTGCCAGCGAGGGCGACCCGCGCCAGGTCGTCTCCCTGGCGGGACAGGTGGCCGACCTGAATGCCGCGATCGATGCCGCGAAGCGGCTCGACGGCGTCGACCCGACGCGCGTCGTGCTGTGGGGGATCTCGCTCGGCGGCGGTCACGTCGTGTCCGTGGCGGCGCAGCGGACCGATGTGGTCGCGGTGATCTCGGCCGTCCCGATGGTCGATGGTGTGGCTGCGGGACGGCTCGCGCTGCAGCACCACAGCGCCGGCCAGCTGCTGGCGTCGACGGGCCGTGGCGTGGTGAGCACGCTGCGGCGCAAGGCCGGGCGTGGGCCGTCGATGATCCCGGTGGTCGCGATGCCCGGCGAGGTGGGCGCCCTGACGCTGTCGGGCGCCTACGAGGACTACCACTCGATCGCCGGGCCGACCTGGTGCAACGAGGTCGCTGCGGACGTCGTGATGGAGCTGGGCGGTCGCGCCCCGGCGAAGGCGGCGGCCGCGTTGTCCGTGCCGTGGCTGGTGCAGGTCGCCGACTTCGACCGCAGCGCCCCGCTCCACGCCGCGATGAAGGCAGCGTTCAGTGGTCGGGCCGAGGTCCGCCACTACCCGGGCGACCACTTCGACCTGTTCCCCGGCAAGGCATTCCACGAGCCGGCAGTGCAGCACGCCCTGCACTTCCTGAAGCGGCACCTGGGCCTGGCCGATGTGGTCGTGGGCGAGCCGGAGGCCGTTCGTGTCTGACACGGTCCGCGCCCTCCTGCTCCAGCACGCCGATCGCGACTCCGTCGCCCTCCGGTACGACGACCGCACCTGGACCTGGCGCGCCTACCTCGCCGAGGCAGCGGCCCGCGCCCACGTCCTGCGCGACATGGCTGATCCGGCGCGGCCGTTCCACGTCGGCGTACTGCTTCCGAACACGCC
>JAKFEI010000152.1:0-5180 GCA_036675765.1 Nocardioides sp.
GCTGCCCCGGATCAACGCCGGAGACGCGCTCGCGCAATGGGTCAGACCTCGCGGCAGCGCGGCGGGAGGCGTCGATGGGCAGCTTGCTGCCCCGGATCAACGCCGGAGACGCGCTCGCGCAATCAATCAGACCTCGCGGCGCTCCTTGATCTTGGCGGCCTTGCCCTTGAGGTTGCGCAGGTAGTAGAGCTTCGCGCGACGCACGTCACCGCGGGTCACGATCTCGATGGTCTCGAAGATCGGCGAGTGGAGCGGGAACGTCCGCTCGACACCGACGCCGAAGGAGACCTTGCGGACCGTGAACGTACGGCCGATGCCGCCACCGTGGATACGGATGACGACGCCCTGGAAGATCTGGACACGCGAGCGGCTGCCCTCGATGACCTTCACGTGGACCTTGACGGTGTCGCCGGCGCGGAAGGCGGGGATGTCGTCACGCTTGAGGGCGTTGCCGAAGTCGGTGACGAGGGCGGGGCTGGGGTTGGTCATGATTCTCCTCGCGAATGCACACAGGTCAGCCGCGGAACATTGGAATGGGACATCGAGCTGGTGCGCGAGCGGCGATTCCCCTGTGGCAGAAGCGCTCGTTGCACCGACCCACGATCCTCCCACAGCGGGGCGTGAGCGTCTAAATCCGCGTCAGCAGCAAGAATGGCGCCCATGACCGACGCCCCGGCCCGCCGCGACTGGGCGCCGCACACCGAGGAGACCCGCCCGTGGCGGCAGAGGGTCCCCCGCGGGCCACGGGCCGAGCGGAAGATCCGCGAGGTCACGGTCTCCCTGCCGCCGTACATCCGCGACCTGAACTACCCCATGGACCGGCCGCTGACCGCGATGGTGATGGCCAGCGCCGGCGACCTGGGCCACCTCGACCTCGTCCACGGACGGACCCTCAAGGCGCTGAACCACCTGCAGCTCCGCACCGAATCGGTCGACTCGTCGAAGATCGAGAACGTCGACGCGAGCCTGGCGGACTACGGGCGCGCACTGCTCGGGGTCGGCGCCAATTCGTCGGCCGTGTCGATGGCCTCGGCCACTGCCGCGCTCTCCCGGATGATCCACGACGCCGACACCTCCCGCAGGATCCGGCCCGAGGCGATCCTCAAGGCGCACCATGACCTGTTCCGCCGCAACCCCGACGAGGCCGAACGTGCGGGGAAGTTCCGCACCCGGCAGAACTGGGTCGGAGGGAGCGACTACTCCCCCACCGGCGCGCTGCACGTGCCTCCGCCCCCGGAGACGGTGCCCGGCTACCTGGAGGACCTGTTCGCGTTCGCCGACCGGGACGACGTACCGCCCCTGGTGCAGGCGGCGATCGTGCACGCCCAGTTCGAGTCGATCCACCCGTTCATCGACGGCAACGGCCGCATCGGACGCACGCTGATCCATGCCGTCCTGCGGCGTCGGCGCGCGACCCGACACCTGACCGTGCCGATCGCCTCAGCCCTGGTCTCCCACCGCGAGCGGTACTTCGCCGCGCTCAACGACTACCGCGACGGCTACGCGCAGACGCTCGTGGCCATGCTCGCCACGGCGGTCCGGATCGCGACGGCGGAGTCGTGGACGACGGCGAAGAACGTCCAGTCGATCCGGGGCCAGTGGCACGAGGCCCTGGCCCGGCCGAGGGCCGGCACCCCGGTCCACCGCCTGCTCGACCTGCTCACCGAGGAACCGATCATCAACGTGCCCCTCGTGTCCGAACGCATCGATGCGTCGGAGGAGACAGCGCGTACGACGATCGACACCCTCGTCGAGGCGCAGGTGCTCACCCGTACGGCGCGATCGCGCCAGGCTCCGGTCTGGCTCGCGACGGGCGTGCTCGACGAGGTGCAGGACCTCAGCGTCCGGATCCAGACCTCGAGCCGCCGCATGCGCGAAGAATCCGCCTGACCGGGAACGGCCGCAGGCCCGCCCCGGAATCCGGGACGGGCCTGCGACGTGAAGCAGGTTGATCAGTTGATGGCGTAACCCTCGCCGTGGAGGGCCAGGTCGATACCGGCGACCTCGTCCTCTTCCTTGGCGCGGAAGCCGACCGTCTTCTCGATCGCGGTGCCGATGGCGAAGGCCATGATGAAGGAGTACGCGAGGATCGCGAAGGCCGGAATGGCCTGGACGACGAGCTGCTCGATGTTGCCACCGGTGAACAGACCGGTGTCGATCGCGAAGAAGCCCAGGTAGAGCGTGCCGATGAGGCCAGCAACGAGGTGGATGCCCACGACGTCCAGGGTGTCGTCGACGCCGATCTTGTACTTGAGCTCGATGGCGAGGGCGCAGACCGCACCGGCCACGAGGCCGAGGACGATCGCCCACATCGGGGTCAGGTTGGCGCAGGACGGGGTGATCGCAACCAGACCGGCCACGATGCCCGAGGCGGCGCCGACAGCGGTCGCCTTGCCCTCCTTGAAGTGCTCGACGACGATCCAGCCGACGAGCGCAGCAGCCGGGGCAACCAGCGTGTTGACGAAGATCAGGCCAGCCTGGCCGTCCGAGGTGGCCGCGCCGCCGTTGAAGCCGAACCAGCCGAACCACAGGATGGCGGCACCGATGAGAACGAGCGGCACGTTGTGCGGCTGCGCCTCTTCCTTGGAGAAGCCGACCTTGCGCTTGCCGAGGACCAGTGCGAGGGCCAGGGCAGCAGCACCGGCGTTGATGTGGACGGCCGTGCCGCCTGCGAAGTCGATCGTGCTGGTGTCGTAGCCCAGGTGCGTTCCGAGCTGACCCACCCAGCCGGTGAAGGTTGCGGAACCGTCCTCGTTGGTGACGAAGGAGAAGACCCACGAAGCAACCGGGAAGTAGACCAGCACAGAGAACAGGCCGACGAAGAGCATCCACGGCCAGAAGCGGGCGCGGTCAGCGATCGCACCGGAGATCAGCGCGACCGTGATGATCGCGAAGGTCCCACCGAAGATCACGAAGGCCATCGTGGTGCCGGAGCCCTCGCCGCCCTCGAACGCGGCCTTCGCGGCGTCGTTCATGCCGAAGTCGAAGAACGGGTTGCCCAGGACCTCGGGGATCCAGTCGGCCTCGGTGCCGTCGACGAACGCCTGGTTGAAGCCGAACAGGATCCACAACACGGCGACGAGCCCGATCGAGCCGAAGCTCAGCATCATCATCGAGATGACGCTCTTGGACTTCACCAGCCCGCCATAGAAGAACGCCAGGCCTGGCGTCATGAAGAGCACGAGGGCTGCTGTGATCAGCAGCCAGACAACAGGAAGGCTCATGGAACTAACTCCTCGGAGGTACGGGCCAGCATTGCGACCCACTGAGGCCACCGTCGTTGGTGGGCCGCGTCTGACGCCGATCCTGACGAGCAGTCGTTTCGCCGAGACCCGGCTGGCGTTTCCGGTTTGTTACAGGTTCGTCAGGCGTGTGTCATTGCCGTGAACACGGGCTCACGCACGCCGCTTGGTGAGCACGACGGCCCCCGCAGGTGCCTCGAGGTCCGGGCGCAGCCGGAAGCCCGCCTTCTTGTACATCCGCTGGTTGCGGACGCTGCCAGCCCCCGTGAAGAGGACGTACGACGTCGCGCGGGCCGGCGCGACCGCCTGGATGTGGTCCAGCAGCACCCGACCGAGCCCGGAGCCCTGCAGGTCGGGGGCGACCATGATCCGGCCGATGTCCCACGACGAGTCACCCTCGAGGCGGCCGCGCACGGCGCCGACCAGCCGACCGGCACGACGCACGACCCAGGTGTCCCACTCCCCCAGCCACGCCCGCACGTCATCCAGCGACTCGTGCAGCGCCGGGATGTCGAGGGAGTCGTTGGCCAGGGCCTCCTGGACCCAGCAGGCCCGCTGCAGGGTGAGCAGTTCGGCGGCGTCGCCCGCGGTGGCGCGGACGATCGGGGTGCCGTCGTCGAGTGTCGAGGGCGCGAGCAGGTCCGGACGGCGCTCGGCAGTCCGTCGTACGGCCTCCTGGTGACGCCACTGCACGACCTTGCCGTGGTCGCCGGAGAGGAGGACTGCGGGCACCTCGCGGCCCTGCCACTCGGCGGGCTTGGTGTAGACGGGGTACTCCAGCAGTCCGCTCTCGGCGTGGGACTCCTCGACCAGCGACTGCGCGTTGCCCATGAACCCGGGCAGCAGCCGTACGACGGCCTCGGTGATGGCCAACGCCGCGACCTCTCCCCCGTTGAGGACGTAGTCGCCGAGGCTGATCTCTCGCACCTCGGCGCGCTCACGGGCGTGGTCGATGACCCGCTGGTCGATGCCTTCGTAGCGGCCGCAGGCGAACACGACGCGCTCACGGGTGGAGAGCTCCTCGGCAAGGCGCTGGTCGAAGGGTTCGCCCGACGGCGTCGTGAAGATGATCGTGTCGTGCTCCCCGACGTCGAGGGCGTCGAACGCTGCTCCCCACGGTTCGGGCTTCATGACCATGCCGGCGCCGCCGCCGTACGGGGTGTCGTCGACGCGGCGGTGCTTGTCGTGCGCCCACGAGCGAAGGTCGTGGACGTGGAACTCGAGCAGTCCCTTGTCGGCCGCCTTGCCGGGCAGCGAGAGCTCGAGCGGAGCGAAGAAGTCGGGGAAGATCGTGAGGTAGTCCAGCCTCACGCGTCGGCCTCCGCGGCCTCGGGCGCCTCGGGCGCGTCGTCCTCGGCGTCGTCGGGGAACGGCGTCACCAGCCCGGGCCGGTCCGCGATCACCACGCGGCCACCGGCGACATCGACCTCCGGCACCAGCGCCGACACGAACGGAACGAGGGTGTTGCGGCCGTCCGGCGTACGGATCTGGAGCAGGTCCTGGGCGCCGTGCACGACGGAGGACACCGTGCCGATCTCCTCGCCCTCGAGGTTGTACGCCGCGAGGCCGATCAGCTGCCGGTCGTAGAACTCCTCGGGGTCCTCGGGCACCTCGTCGGCGGACACGAAGGCCCGGAGCACCGAACCGCGCGCTGCCTCGGCGGCGTTGCGGTCGGCGAGCTCGGCGAACGTCACGAGCAGCACGCCCTGGTGCCAGCGCGTGCGCGAGACCGTCAGCTTGCGGGCCGAGAAGGCCGAACCCTTGGGCGGCTCGACCTCGAGCACCGCGCCGTCGACGTACCGGCGCTCCGGCTCGTCGGTCCGTACGTCGACGGTCACCTCGCCACGGATGCCGTGGGGCTTGCCGATCCGGCCGACGACGACGTCAATGCTGTCCACGGGTCCGAGGCTATTGCGTGTGCCCCGGGAACGCCGAACG
>JAKFEI010000489.1:0-5151 GCA_036675765.1 Nocardioides sp.
TCGGCGAGCTTCTGGCCGCCGTCGTCGATCACGTCGCCGACGTTGTCCTTGGTGATGGCCTTCGGCTCCAGCAGGATCGAGGGCACCTCGCGGCCGCTCTCCGAGTCCTTCGTGGTGCCGGTGGTCTCGGCGTCCTTGCCGCTGGCCAGCGCGATCGCGGCCTCGGCGAGGGCATTGGCTTCCTGGGTCGCCGACTTGTAGACCGTCATGCACTGGGTGCCGGCGAGGATGTTCTGCAGGCCCTCGACCGTCGCGTCCTGCCCGGTCACGGGCACCTTGCCGGCGAGCCCGTTGCCCTCGAGGATCGAGATGACCGCGCCGCCGAGACCGTCGTTGGCCGCGAGCACGCCGTCGACCTTGCCGTCCGCCTGCGTGTAGAGCTGCTGGAAGATGACGGCCGCTTCCTCGTTGTCCCACTCCGGAACGGCCTGCTCGCCGACCTTCTTGTAGGACGTGATCTTGTCCAGGACGCTGTGTGCGCCTGCAGAGAACAGGGTTGCGTTGTTGTCCGTGGGGGACCCGTTGAGGTAGATGATGTTGGCGGCCTTGTCGCCGAGGCAGTCGGCCAGGCCCTGTCCCTGGAGTTCACCGACGACGGTGTTGTCGAAGGAGACGTAGTACTCGGCCGAGCCCTCGAGGGTGAGCCGGTCGTAGTCGATGGTGGCGACGCCCTGCGACTTCGCCTTCTCCTGGATGGCTGCGCCGGAGGCGGAGTCGAGGTTGACGATGGCCAGGACGGTGACGCCGTCGGCGATCATCGAGTCGGCGATCTGGGCCATCTTCTCCGCGTCGCCCTCGGCGTTCTGGATGCTGTAGTCGACCCCGGCCGCCTTGAAGGCGGTCTCGAGTGCGGGACGGTCGGCGCTCTCCCAACGGACCGACGACTCGGTGTCGGGGAGGATCACGCCGATCTTGCCCTCGATCGTGGCGTCGTTGTCGCCGGCCGAGTCCGTGCTGTCGTCCGATCCACAGGCCGAGAGGGAGAGGGCGAGCCCGAGTCCCGCAGCCACTACCGCGAAGTGCGTGCGCTTCACATCAACCGCCTCCTAAGCGATGCCGGCTCGATGGCGTCGTCGGTCGGCGCGCACGTGCCAGTCATATGTTGTTCCAAACAACATATGGAGTGATCGGCGTCACGTCCAGAGGTCGACAGCATTCTTTTCCTGCGACATGGCGACTTTCTCAGTTCCGGGCTCCGATCGCCGATGGCTCGGGTGTCCGATCCGGCGGAATCCGTCCGCGAGGGGAGAGCATGGCGACGACGGCTGCGCGGCGAATGAGCGTTGTCGAGGTCGAGCACGCCCTCGACAGCGGCCACCTCCAGGTCCACTACCAGCCCTGCTACGACCTGCGGACCGGCGAGATCGTCGCCGTCGAGGCGCTCGCGCGGCTCATGGACCCGACTGGTGGCGTGGTTCTCGCTCCCGACGCGTTCCTCGGCGTGGCCGAGCAGACCGGGCTGGTCACGCGGCTCGATGCGATGGTCTTCGCGATGGCCGCACAGGAGGTGGCGCGCTGGAGGGCCCAGCCCGGCGGAGCGCGGCTCTGTCTGGCCATCAACCTGTCCGCGGCCGATCTCGACGATCCAGGCCTGGTTGATCGCTTCGTGGACGTCGCGGCCCGCGCCGGCCTCCCCCTCGACGCCGTCATCGTCGAACTGACCGAGACCCTGTTGTCCCGGACCGGCCGCGGACACGAGCAGGTCTTGTCGACCCTGGCCGATCTGGGCTGCAACATCACGCTCGATGACTTCGGCACCGGAAACGCGAGCTTCGACTACCTCCGGCGCTTCCGGGTCGACGGCATCAAGGTGGACCGCTCCTTCGTGCAGTTCCTCGGCAAGGGTGGGCCGCAGGAGCGGATGGCTGAATCAATGTTGAGGTTCTGCCTGTCGCTGGGGGTCCATGTCGTCGCCGAGGGAATCGAACGGCCTGAGCAGGTGGCTGCCCTGCGTCGCCTGGGTTGTGCGCTCGGGCAGGGCTTCCTGATGAGCCGGCCGCTGGACGTCGCCGCGTTCGATGCCCTGATGGCCGTCGAGGGCGGCACCTCGGGCGCGCTGGCCCATCCGGTTGCAGCGGTCACCCTGCAGGACGTGTCGGTACGACGCCCGTCCCATCGATTCGCCTCGCTGGACCGGGCAGCGACCACGGCGTTGGCGGCCCTGGTCTGCCTGGCCCTGATCGCCATCGCGGTGATTGCCATCGCTGACCGTCGAGCGAGCCAGGCGTCTCTCGGCGCCTCCGTGCAGCAGCGACTGACCGCGGTCGATGCGCTGGCGGCCCGGCAGGTCGACGTACAACTCGGCGGACTGCGCGACGTGGTCGCCGCCTACGCCCGCAACGACGACGTGCGGCGCGCGCTGAGTGACCGGGACCCCCGGCTGATCAGCGCTTCACTGGCCGCCCTGGGGTCGGCCACCACTGGTGTCTTCAGTTCTTCGCTCTATGACGCCTCGGGCAACCTGATCGACCTCGCTCCCACGCCGGACCCGAGCCTGGTGGGACGCAACTTCGCCTACCGCGACTGGTACCTCGGCGCCCGACGGGCGGGGGGCGCCTATGTGTCCGAGGCCTTCCAACTGCTGGCACCCGGTCGCCCCTGGGCGCTTGCCGTGGCGGCCGCCGTCCGGGCAGGCAACGGGAGGATCTCCGGGTACGTCGTCGCGACGATGACGCTGACGGCGCTGCAGGAGCAACTGGATGACGTGCTGGACCATCACGGCATCAGTGTCACGCTGGTCGACGGCCGGGGTGTCACCCTGGCAGCGCCCGGTGACCGGATCGGGCTGTCCACGAGCGACCCGCGTCTCACTGGACGACGCGAGGACTCCAGCGACCCGGGGGACGACGCCGTCTGGGCAGTGCACGAGGTGGCGGCGATCGGCGGCTGGCTGCTGGCCGAGCAACCCGGTGCGGCGGCGCTCGGCCCCCGTGACGGCCGGCTCAGCACTGGCGCCTTGCTCGTGGTCGTCGGTGCTGCGCTGGCGATGGTGCTCCTGTGGCTGGGGGCCGATCGGCGTCGGCGCCGGTTGAGGTCCGACCTGCGGGACGCGAACGACTGGTTGATGTCGATCATGACGGCCACCCCGACTCCGCTGGTGATCACCGACGGTTCCGATCAGGTCCGCCTGGCCAACCCTGCGGCGGGTGCACTGTGGGCGGTGCCGCTCGAGCTGCTCGTCGGCCAGGACCTCACCCGCTGGTTGCCGACGCGTGACCACCCGGAGATCGAGGGTGGAGGGTTCCAGGCGCGAATCGTCGATGCGAGGGGTGACGTGCGTCTGGTGGACGTTCGAACGCAGGAGGTCGGAGGGCCGCGTGGCGAGCTGATGTACCTCCACGCACTGGTCGACGTGACGCCGCACCGCCAGGAGCAGGACCGGTTGCGCGCTGAGGGGCGTGTCGACCCACTGACCGGAGTCGGCAATCGGCTGGACCTGGACGAGGCGCTTGCGGCGGCGCTGGCTCCGGGTGGGTCGACGTACGCGCTGGTCATGCTCGACCTTGACGGCTTCAAGAGTGTCAACGACCTGCTGGGACATGCCGTGGGCGACAGCCTGTTGTGCGCGGTGGCGCAGTCGCTGGTCGAGGGGACTGCCCGACAGGACCGCGTCACCCGGATCGGCGGTGACGAGTTCATGCTGGTGGTGCGCGTGGACCATCCGGCGCAGTGCCCCGGGCTCGCGGTCCGCTTGCGGGGCGTCGTGCAGCGCGCGATCGACGCCCACCCGTCCTCGGGCCACGTCCAGGTCGGCGTCAGCGTGGGCGCGGTGCTGGTGGCCGACGGCACGGATGCCACCGAGCTGATGCGCCGGGCAGACCAGCGGATGTACGAAGCAAAGCGGACCAGGCGGGCGTCCAGCCGGCCTCACCGGACGGTCGGGACTCCGTAGAGGGTCGTCCGCTCGCTGACGGTTCGGTCGATACCCGCGCCGATCTCGATCAGTTCGGCGACGGTCTTCGCGCTGCCGTGCTCGGAGCCGGCCATCCGGGAGATGGTCTCCTCCATGAGGGTGCCGCCGAGGTCGTTGGCGCCGGCGTTGAGCATCGCGCGGGTGCCGTCGATGCCGAGCTTGACCCAGCTGGTCTGGATGTTGCGGATCCGGCCGTGCAGCAGGATCCGGGCCATCGCGTGGACGGCGAGGTTGTCGCGCAGGGTCGGGCCCGGGCGGGCGACGCCGGCGAGGTAGATCGGCGCGGAGGTGTGCACGAACGGCAGCGGCACGAACTCGGTGAATCCGGTGCCGCCGTTCTCGAAGGCCTTGTCCTGGATGCCCTTGAGGACGTTGAGGTGGCCGACCCAGTGCCGGGGGTTGTCGACGTGGCCGTACATCATCGTCGAGGTCGTGGGCAGGCCGATGCGGTGCGCGGTGGAGACGATCTCGACCCAGGTGCGGGTCGGGAGCTTGCCCTTGGTCAGCACCCAGCGAACCTCGTCGTCCAGGATCTCGGCGGCGGTGCCGGGCAGCGACCCCAGGCCGGACTCGCGGGCCTTGATCAGGAAGTCCTCGATCGACAGGCCGGTGCGGGCGGTGCCGTTGACGACCTCCATCGGGGAGAACGCGTGCACGTGCATCTCGGGCACCCGCTGCTTCACCGCGGCGGCGATGTCGAAGTAGGCGCTGGCGGGCAGTTCCGGGTCGATTCCACCCTGCATGCAGACCTCGGTCGCACCGAGGTCCCACGCCTCCTGGGCGCGATCGGCGACCTCGTCGTAGGACAGCGAGTAGGCGTCGGCATCGGTCTTGCGCTGGGCGAACGCGCAGAAGCGGCAGCCGACGTAACAGATGTTGGTGAAGTTGATGTTCCGGTTGACGACGTAGGTGACCTCGTCACCGACCGTCTCCTTGCGGAGGTGGTCGGCCAGCGCGATGACTCCGCGCAGCAGGTCTCCCTCGGCGGTCATCAGGGTCAGGGCGTGCTCGTCGGAGAGGTTGCCCGGGTCGGCCTCGGCAGCCCTGAGGGCTGCGTGCCCCTCGGTGGTTGAGGTGCGAGCGCCAGCGAGCCTCGAAACCCCGTCGGCCGCTTCCTGGACCGAGGCCCAGTCGCCGTAGACCGAGCCGAAGTCGCTGCGTCGGTCGTCGGTGCGGCCCTCGGTGTCGACAGCCGAGTGCAGGTCCGTACGGCCGGCGGACTCGAAGCCGCCGTCGGG
>JAKFEI010000434.1:0-5127 GCA_036675765.1 Nocardioides sp.
CTCGGAGATCTTGAGCACGACCTCCTCGCCGTCGCCGAGCACGGCGGCGTCGATGAAGGCCGAGACCGGCTCCGGGTTGAACGCGGCGTGGCCGCCGGCGATGACGACCGGGTGGTCGTCGGTGCGGTCGACGGCGTGCAGCGGGATGCCGGCCAGGTCGAGCGCGGTGAGCATGTTCGTGTAGCCCAGCTCGGTCGAGAAGCTGATGCCGAAGAGGTCGAAGGCACCCACGGGACGGTGGCTGTCGACCGTGAACTGCGGGATCTGCTTCTCACGCAGCAGCTTCTCCATGTCCGGCCACACCGAGTAGGTGCGCTCGGCCAGGATCCAGTCACGCTCGTTGAGCACTTCGTAGAGGATCTGCACGCCCTGGTTGGGCAGGCCGAGCTCGTAGGCGTCGGGGTACATCAGCACCCAGCGCACCGTCGGACCATCGGGGGCGGCGTCCCACTCCTTCGTCACCATGTTGAGCTCGCCGCCGACGTACTGGATCGGCTTGGACACCGACAGCAGGTGGGGCTCCAGCTGGGGGAAGACGGACTCAACGGACATGGGGCCGATTCTACGGTCCGACCCGGATGCTGCAGGCATCGTCGGAGCGGGAGCGCTGGGTCCCGCCCGTAGGATCCGCACCATGAGTGCCTCCACCACGGGACGACTCGGGTGGACGGTCTTCACGCCGCCCGTGGCCGCGATCGTGCTTGCCTCCTCCTGGGGCACCCATCCCCCGCCCGCCGTGGCCGCCCTCATCGGGGTCGCCCTGGTCGGTGCCGTCCTGGCGGGCGTTCACCACGCGGAGGTCGTTGCCCACAAGGTGGGCGAGCCGTTCGGCTCCCTGCTGCTCGCCGTGGCCGTCACGGTGATCGAGGTCGGCCTGATCGTGATGCTGATGGTCTCGGGGAACGGCGAGACCGCGACGTTGGCGCGCGACACCGTCTTCGCAGCTCTGATGATCACGCTCAACGGCATCGTCGGCATCGCCCTGGTCGTCGCCGCCCTGCGCCACCACCTGGCGACCTTCAACCCCGAGGGCACCGGCTCCGCGCTGGCGACCGTGATCACCCTCGCCGGCCTGACGCTCGTCGTCCCGGCCTTCACGACCAGCGAGGCCGGTCCGTTCCTGACCGGGTCCCAGCTGACCTTCGCCGCCCTCGCCTCGCTCATGCTGTACGGGTCGTTCGTGTTCACCCAGACCGTGCGCCACCGGGACTTCTTCCTCCCGAACACGGTCTCCACACCGGCAGGCTGGACGGCCGACAACGACGTCGACGGTGACGGGCATGCGGACCCGCCGACGACCCGCGAGACCTGGATCAGCGTCGTACTGCTGGTGCTGTCGCTGCTCACCGTCGTCGGCCTGGCCAAGGTCGAGTCCTACTCGATCGAGGATGCCGTCGACTGGTTCGGCTTCCCGCATGCCGTCGTCGGCGTCGTGATCGCCCTGCTCGTGCTGGCGCCGGAGACGATCGCCGCCGTGCGGGCCGCGCAGCGCGACCGCGTGCAGATCAGCCTCAACCTCGCCTATGGATCGGCGATGGCGTCGATCGGCCTCACCATTCCGGCCATCGCGGTCGCGTCGATCTGGCTGGAGGGTGAGCTGGCCCTGGGCCTCGAGCCGATCCAGTTGGTGCTGCTGATCCTGTCGGCGATCGTGAGCGTGCTGACCGTCGTACCCGGGCGGGCGAAGCCGATGAACGGCGTCGTCCACCTCGTCCTGCTCGCCGCGTTCCTGCTGCTGACCGTGGCGCCATGACCCGACGAGCCCTCGCGGCGCTGGCCGCCGTCACCGTCGCGCTCTCCCTTGCGGGCTGCTCCGGGGAGGCACCCGCCGACTCCGACCGGATCGTGCTGACGCCCCCCTCGGAGGGCGCCGACCACACGCACGCGCCCGGCCAGGAACACGCGGCAGCCGCGCCGATCGGGGACGGCACCACCGCGACCGCAGGCGGCTACCGGATGACCGCGGTGACGGTGCCGGCGGTCGGCAAGCCCGGCGACGTCACCTTCCGGATCCTCGACAAGACCGGGGCGGCCGTCACGAAGTACGTCCCGGAGCAGACCAAGCTCCTCCATCTGTACGTCGTCCGGTCGGACCTGAGCGGTTTCCGGCACCTGCACCCGGAGCTGGGCGAGGACGGCACCTGGCGCGCCCGCGCCGACCTCGGTGCCGCCGGCCCGTGGCGCGTGGTCGCCGAGTTCACGCCCGAGGGGGCTGGCCAGCCGCTCGTGCTCGGGACGACTGTCGAGGTCCCCGGTGGCTGGGAGCCGGTCGCGGTGCCCCGCGGCGACGCGGCCACGACCAGCGATGACGGCGTGGTCCGGGTGCGCCTGCTGGGCGCGGGCACCGTCAGCGAGAACGGCCGCCTGCGCCTCGCGATCACGAACCTCGACGACCAGCCGCTGACGCTCGGCTCCTTCCTCGGTGCTGCTGCCCACCTCACCGGATTCGCCCTCGACTCGAAGGGCTTCGTGCACGTGCATCCGTACGGCGCACCCGAGGTCACTGACGACGGCACGGTGCTGACCTTCCACACCACGTTCACCGAACCGGGCGACTACCGGCTGTTCGTGCAGGTGCGGGTGGACGGCCTGCTGCACCAGGTTCCCGTCACGGCCACCGTGACCGCACCGTAGATTTCCACCAACCAACCTCAGGCCGACCTCAAGCCCGACCTCAAGCCCGACCGCAGGAGACCCATGAACCTCAGGCCCGCACGTACCGCGATCGCCGTCCTTCTGACCTCGACCCTGCTCCTCGCCGGCTGCAGCGACGACGGCGACGGTGAGAAGTCGGGCAGCAAGCCGAGCGACGGTTCCTCGAGTGACACCGGCGCGAGCGAAGCGACGTCCGGAGCCACGTCCGGGGACGGTGCGGCGACGGACGGTGGCGGCACCGGCTCGTCCGACCTCGACAAGGACACGTTCTTCGAGACCGTGATCCGTGCCCAGCAGGGCGCAGGAAGCTTCCGGTCGAAGTCGACCACCTCCGCAGCCGGCGCCACCACGGAACTCGACTCCGAGGCGATCTACGAGGACGGTGGGTTCCGGGGCCACGCGAAGAGCACCGCGGCCAGCCCGCAACAGATCGAGACCGTCATCGCGGACGGCGTCATCTACCTCAAGGGCGACGGGCTGGGCGTTCCCGCCGGCAAGTGGCTCAAGTTCGACCCGAAGGACCCGGAGAACGCCGACAACCCGCTCGCGGGCATCGCCACCGCGGCCGACCCCGAGGTCGCACTCCGGGCCATGGGCAAGCTGGACGCGCTCGAACTCGTCGGCACCGAGACGGTGAACGGCGTGAAGGCCCGCCACTACAAGGCCGTCATGGTCACCTCGAACTACGTCAAGGAGCTCGGTCTCCCCGCCGAGGTGGCCGGCATCCTGCCGCCGAAGCTCCCGTTCGACATGTGGGTCGACGAGGAAAACCGTCCGGTGAAGTTCAGCATCGAGTTCGACATCCAGGGCATGACCTCGAAGAGCGTGCAGACGTACTCGGACTACGGCGTCGACCTCGACATCACCACGCCGAAGGACGCCGACACCGTCAAGTACTCCGAGCTCGGCAAGGGCTGACCCGGCTGACCCGAGGCGGGCCTGCTGGTCACTCGACCAGCAGGTCCACCGTGGTGACCGGGCTGGTGAACTCGTCCGCCCGGACGCTGACCTGCAGCACCCACGTCCCGGGCGTCGGGAACACGACGTCGGCGACGTAGGTGCCCGTCGCGGTCGGCACCACCGGGATCTCGCCGAGGTCGACCTCCGCGTCGCCCGACCGCAGGGCGACCGCCGGGACGTCGTACAGGTCGAGGGGCTCGCCCGCGGTGTCCTGCACCTGGACGATCAGCCGGCGCTGGAGGCCGGAACCGGCGTCGAGCACGGCGAGGACCTTGAGGTCGTCGTTCGCGATGCCGGTGACGACGCCGGTGTCGGCGGTCGTCGGCTGGGCCGGTGGTTCGCCGCCCGGCGGCTTCTGGGTGAGGAAGCCGCTGACGCCCAGGACCGCGACGAGCACCGCGGCCTCCGCCACGACGACCCGGCGGACCAGCCCGGTCGCCTTGCGCTGGAGGTCGTGGCCCACGCCGTCGGTCACCTGCGGCACGAGCCAGTACCTGTTCCAGGCGGCCATCGCGACCACGACCAGTACCAGGGCGACCTTGACCAGCAGCAGCCGTCCGTAGGTCTCCCCGAAGAGCCTCGACCACGAGCCGACGATCCGCCAGCCGAGCAGCACCCCGGAGGCCGACAGCACGGCGAGCAGGCCCGCGGCCACCGTCGAGAACCGGCTGAGGAGCTGTACGGCGTCCCGCGGGCGCCCGGCGATCGCGGGAAGTGCGACGGCCAGGCCGACGAGGCCGCCGAGCCAGACCGCGCCCGCCGTGAGGTGGAGGGCGTCGGTGACGACGAGCAGGGTGCCGGGTTCGTAGGCGCGGGTGTGGCCCACGAGGGCGGGCGACCAGATGGCGAGCGCGGTGGCCAGATCCGTGGTCAGGGCTGACTTCGGGCGCGACGCGGACCAGGCGGCCGCAGCGAGCCCGAGCGCCTGGAGGGCCAGGACGACCAGGTCCTCGCGCACCAGGTCCGGATCGAGCGACGCCGGGTCGAACACGCCACCCGGGCCCGAGCCGAGCTGATAGGCCCCCGACAGCGGTACGGCGACCGCGGCCGCCACGACGGCCACGACCGCCGAGCCGCGCAGGAGGCGGACCAGGCGACGTCGTACGACATCGGTGAGGCGAACACCCCGCGCCGTCCAGGCGAGGAAGAACGCGAGGCCACCGGCGAGCAGCAGGGCGATGTAGTCGAGGCCGTGGACGATCGCCTGGATCGTCGGCAGTGCACCCGGATCCGACGGTCCGACCTTCGGCGCCTCGACCTTCGCGCTCGGGGCACCGATGTGGAAGGTCAGCGAGCCGGCGATCGGGTGCCCGTCGGCGGACACGACGCGCCAGGTGACGACGTAGGTGCCGTCGGCGAGGTCGTCGGGGAGGTCGCCCTGCACCTCGACACCGCTGGCCGAGGGTTCGATGTCGACCGGGTCGCCGGAGGCGTCGAACGCCAGCAACCCCTTCGGGACCAGTTGCACCGACTCGTCGAAGGTGAACGTGACCTCGGTCGGCGCCTCGGCCA
>JAKFEI010000384.1:0-5102 GCA_036675765.1 Nocardioides sp.
TGCGGACGCTGTGGAGTCTGGGGACGCGTGAGCAACAAGCTCAACACGACGGCCGGTCAGCGCAACGCTGACCGGCCGTCGGCCGTTTCCCGCGCCTCGACCCGCACTGTCGAGACCGTTCGCGACGACGCCGGCCACGTGACCTCCCTCGTACGACGTACGCAACTCGCGTCCGGCCTGCGCATCGTGACCGAGCAGATGGCCGGAGCCCGTTCCGCTGCGCTCGGTGTGTGGATCGGCGTCGGGTCGCGCGACGAGACCGCGACGACCCACGGCGCCTCGCACTTCCTCGAGCACCTGCTGTTCAAGGGCACGGGGGAGCGCACCGCGCTGGACATCTCGATCGAGCTCGACGCGGTCGGTGGGGAGTTCAACGCCTTCACCGCGAAGGAGTACACCTGCTTCCACGCGCGGGTGCTGTCCGATGACCTGCCGCTCGCGGTGGACGTCGTCGGCGACATGATCACCGGATCCCTGATCGAGGGCCACGACGTCGACGCCGAGCGCGACGTCATCCTCGACGAGATCGCGATGCACGACGACGACCCCGACGACGTCGTACAGAACCTTCTGGCGGAGCTGGCCTGGGGTGCCGAGTCGCCGCTGGGCCGCCCGATCGCCGGCACGACCGGCTCGATCGAGGCCATGAAGCCCGCGCAGATCAAGCGCTTCTACCGCAAGCACTACGTGCCCGCGAACACCGTCATCTCCGTGGCCGGAGCGGTCGACCACAACGCGGTGGTGAAGGCGATCAAGAAGGCCTTCTCGCGCCACGGCTGGCTCGACGTGCAGGCTGCACCGGAGCCGCCGCGCGCCATCGCGGTACGCAGCCGGCCGCAGGTCTCCGGTGGATCCGGCCAGGTCGAGCGTCCCTTCGAGCAGGTCAACGTCGTGATCGGCCGTGAGGGCCTGGCCCGCGACGACGACCGCCGGTTCGCGCTGGGCGTGCTCAACACCGCCCTGGGCGGTGGCACGTCGAGCCGCCTCTTCCAGGAGGTCCGCGAGCAGCGCGGTCTGGCGTACTCGGTGTACTCGTTCGCGAGCCACTACGCCGACTCAGGACTGGTCGGCGTCGCCGTCGGCTGCCTGCCCGACCGGACCGACGAGGTGCTCACGGTCGTGCGGGAGCAGCTGGACCTGATCGCGGCCGAAGGGATCAGCGCCGACGAGCTCTCCCGTGGCAAGGGACAGCTGGTCGGCGGCATGATCCTGGGCCTGGAGGACTCGGGCTCACGGATGATGCGCCTGGGCAAGAACGAGCTCGTTCACGCCGAGGTCACCGGGATCGACGAGGTCATCGCCCGGATCGAGGGCGTGACCCTGGAGCAGGTGCAGGCCGTGGCCGCCGAGGTGTTCGGGCGCCCGGAACTGCTCGCCGTGGTCGGCCCGGCCTAACGCAGAGCGGCGGCCGGCTCGGCCTCGTCCTCGGTGGGCTCGGCCAGCTCGACCGTGAACGCGAAGTCGTCCCCGTGCTCGGTGACACCGGCGATCACGGCCTGCTCGATCGCTTCCTCGCCGTACCGACGACGCACGACCAGCGGGTCCCTGCGCAGGTCGGCCATCAGGGCAACCGCGAGGCCGATCACGATGAGCACGAACGGCAGCGCCGCGACGATGGTGATCGTCTGCAGGCCCTGGAGTGCGTCCGATCCGCCCGCGAGCAGCATCACGGCCGCGACCGCGCCCGTGGCGACGCCCCAGAAGATGACGACGCGACGCCGTGGCTCGGTCGTGCCGCGTTCGGACAGGCTGCCCATCACGATGGAGGCGGCGTCCGCGCCGGAGACGAAGAAGATCGCGACCAGCAGCATCACGAGCACGCTCGCCGCCGTGGCCAGCGGGAAGGCGTCGAGGGTGCTGAACAGCTGCGCCTCGAGGCCATCCGCGCCGGCGATGTCGGTTCCCTTGTCCTGAAGGTCGATGGCGGTGCCGCCCAGGACGCAGAACCACAGGACGCTGACGACGCTCGGAACGAGGAGGACGCCGGTCACGAACTGGCGGATGGTGCGGCCGCGCGAGATCCGCGCGATGAACATGCCGACGAACGGGGTCCAGGAGAGCCACCAGGCCCAGTAGAAGACCGTCCAGGTGCCCAGCCAGTCCGCGGTGTCCTGGCCCTCGGCGCCGGTGCGGGCAGCCATCATGGCGAGGTCCTGGACGTAGCTGCCGATCGAGGTCGGCACCAGGTTGAGGATGAAGACGGTCGGGCCGACGACGAACACGAACAGGGCCAGCACGACGGCGAGCACCATGTTGGTGTTCGACAGCCACTGGATGCCCTTGGCGACGCCTGACACGGCCGACAACACGAACGCGGCGGTCAGGACGGCGATGATGCCGACGAGCGCGCCGTTGCCGAGCGGGCCGATGCCACCGACGATCTCCAGGCCACTGCTGATCTGCAACGCACCGAGACCGAGCGAGGTGGCCGAGCCGAAGAGGGTCGCGAAGATCGCGAACATGTCGATGAGCTTTCCGGCGGGGCCTTCGGCATGGCGACCGAGGATCGGGGCGAATGCAGCAGAGATCAGCTGGACTCGTCCCTTGCGGTAGACGCCGTACGCGATCGCGAGGCCGACCACGGCATAGATCGCCCACGGGTGGAGCGTCCAGTGGAACATGGTCGTCGCCATGGCTGTCTGGGTTGCGGCGTCTGCCGTGCCCTCGGTGCCCGGGGGAGGTGTCGCGTAGTGCGAGAGTGGCTCGGAGACGCCGTAGAACATCAGGCCGATGCCCATCCCGGCGCTGAACATCATCGCGATCCAGGAAACGGTCCTGAACTCGGGCTCCTCGTCGTCGCGGCCGAGCGGGATGGCGCCGTACTTGCTCATGGCCAGCCAGATGACGAACACGACGAAGCCGCTGGTGACGAGCACGAAGAGCCAGCCGGTGTTCGTCAGGACCCAGTTCAGGGCCTTGTCGGAGGCGTTGCCCAGGGACACCGTGCTGGTGAGGCCCCACAGGACGAACGCCACGCTGACGGCAGCGGCACACCCGAAGACGACCAGGTCCAGGCCGCGGCGCGGCGTGGCAGCGGTCTCGATCGGCTGGTCCAGCGCCGGGTGGGGTACGACGTCCGCGGCGGGCGACTTCACGGCGTCGGCGATGGCGGTGGCTCGGGGATGGTCGGTCGTGGGCTCGTGCTCGGTCACGTCACTCCTTGGGGGTCGTGCGGCCGTCCGCCCTCGACACCCTGACCCACCGGAACGGGGCGATTCAACGCCACACCGATCCAGGAAACGGTCCGCCGGATCGTGCTCCGCGGACGCGGCAAGGTCTGCCCGAGAACAGGCAACATGCACCAGCAGGTTAACCAGACCTGCCCCCCGCTTGGCCAATCCCCGCCCGGGTGAAGGCCCCGGCCTCCGGTCGAGACCGGTGCCCGGGAGGGGTCACCTGCGCCCGATGATTCCGATCACCGGGGGCTGCTTCGAGTCGACGATGTAGACCCGGAAACCGCCGTCACGCAGCTGCTCGGACGTCTTGGCCAGCATGTCGGGGACGTGCTCGGGCTTGCTGGTGTCGAAGAACAGCTGCACCGAACCGCCGGGCATCAGGCGCTCGTGCAGGAGGGCGATCTCCTCGGCGGCGTCACGCACCCAGAAGAGGTGCACGTCGAACGCGAACACCTTCGTCAGTCGCTTGACGGGGACGCGGAGCGTGGCCAGGTCGATCTGGCGAACCGTCAGCTTTCCGGCCTCGATGTGTTCCGCGCAGCGGGCCTTCGTGCGGTCCACGCCGGCCTCGGAACGGTCGATGGCAAACATCTTGCCCCGGCCCTCGAGTCGACGGCAGATGAGGTCGGCGGCGGCTCCGGAACCGCATCCGATCTCCAGCACGTGGTCGTTGGGCTGGACGTCCATGAAATCCACCGCCCATCGGATCCGGGCCGGGATCTTGTTCACCATGGGGGTCAGCCTGCCAGAACGTGGGCCCGGGTGACGCACTACCTTGGTCTCGTGGCTTCACGTGTCGCTGAGAACGCAGCAGAAGGACGGCCTGAGAGCCGGCTCCAGGTCGGGGTGCTCGGTGCCCGTGGCAAGGTCGGTGGCGAGGTGGTGACGGCCGTCCAGGGCGCCCAGGACGTCGACTTCACCGTCGGTGTCGACCAGGGCGATCCGATCGAGGCGCTGGCCGAGTCCGGCACCCAGGTCGTCGTCGACTTCACCCATCCCGACGTGGTGATGGACAACCTGCGTTACTGCATCGAGCACGGCATCCACGCCGTCGTCGGTACGACGGGTTTCGATGACGCGCGCCTCGAGACCCTGCGCGGGTGGCTGGCCGACAGCCCCGGTACGGGCGTGCTGATCGCCCCGAACTTCTCGATCGGCGCAATCTTGATGATGCGCTTCTCGGCCATCGCCGCCCCGTTCTTCGAGTCGGTCGAGGTCATCGAACTGCACCACCCGACGAAGGCCGACGCCCCGAGCGGCACCGCCGGTCGTACGGCGGAACTGATCGCCGCCGCGCGCCGGGCAGCTGGCAGCGCACCGATCCCCGACGCGACCAGCACCGGCATCGAGGCGGCCAGGGGCGCCGACGTCGACGGCGTCCGGGTCCACAGCCTGCGCATCCGCGGCCTGGTCGCCCACCAGGAAGTCGTGCTCGGCGGCGTGGGGGAGACCCTCACCATCCGCCACGATTCCCTGGACCGGGTTTCGTTCACCCCGGGCGTGTTGACCGGCGTACGGCGGATCGGGGACTTCCCCGGCCTCACCGTGGGGCTCGAGCACTTCCTCGATCTGGACTGACTCCTCGCGGGTCAGAGCAGGCGCAGCAGGGCCGCGCAGGCTGCTGAGCCGAACACCACGACGAGGAACGGCGCCCGCGCCAGCAGGAGCAGTACGGCGAGCCCGAGGGCTGCCGCGCGGGCGTCGATCGCCAGCGCGCGTCCCTCGGGAGCGGCGAACACCTGCACGGTGACGAGGCCGGCCAGCAGGGCGACCGGGATCAGGTCGGCGATCCGCGCGACCACAGGGTTGCCCAGCACGCGCGCGGGCACCGACAGCCCCGCCAGTTTCAGCAGGTAGCAACCCACGCCTGCGCCGAGGACGGCCCACCAGATCACGTCGGCACCGCCTCGTCGGCCTCGTCGGCCT
>JAKFEI010000313.1:0-5086 GCA_036675765.1 Nocardioides sp.
ATAGGTCTCGTACGTCATGGCGGGGTCCTGCCCGTTCAGCGGACCGGTACACCCGCATCGGCGAGCGCACCCTTGACGTCGGCGATGCGCAGCGTGCCGAAGTGGAAGACTGTCGCCGCGAGTACGGCGTCGGCGCCGGCTTCGACGGCAGGAGCGAAGTGCTCGACGGCCCCAGCGCCGCCCGAGGCGATGACGGGGATCGAGACCTCGGCGCGCACCCGGCGGATCAGGTCGAGGTCGAAGCCGTCCGTGGTGCCATCGGCGTCCATCGCGTTGAGCAGGATCTCGCCGGCACCCAGTTCGGCAGCGCGGACGGCCCACTCGATGGCGTCCAGGCCGGCCGACTTCCGGCCGCCGTGGGTCGTCACCTCGAAGCCCGAGTCGGTACGTGAGTCGGCGCCGGCCAGGACGCGGCGCGCGTCGACGGAGAGCACCAGCACCTGGTTGCCGAAGCGTTGGGCGATCTCCTCGATCAACTGCGGTCGCTGGATCGCGGCGGTGTTGACGGCGATCTTGTCGGCACCGGCACGCAGCAGGCGGTCGACGTCCTCGACCGAGGACACTCCCCCACCGACGGTGAGCGGGATGAAGACCTGCTCAGCGGTCGCCGAGACGATCTCCATCGTGGTGGCGCGGCCCTCGTGGGAGGCCGAGATGTCGAGGAAGGTCAGCTCGTCGGCGCCCTCGGCGTCGTACAGGCGAGCGAGCTCGACGGGATCGCCCGCGTCGCGCAACTCCTGGAAGTTCACGCCCTTGACCACCCGGCCCGCGTCCACGTCCAGGCACGGGATCACGCGGACGGCGAGGGTCACAGGAGGCCACCCCGGGTCAGCGCGAGCGCGTCCTCGAGGGTGAACTGGCCGGTGTAGAGCGCCGTCCCGGCGATGGCGCCTTCGACACCGATCGGCACCAGCTGCATCAGGGAGGCGATGTCCTCGAGCGTCGTCACACCGCCGGACGCGACGACGGGCTTGTCCGTCGCAGCGCACACGTCCTTCAGCAGCTGGAGGTTCGGGCCCTGCAGCATGCCGTCCTTGTTGACGTCGGTCACCACGTAGCGGGCGCAACCTTCGGCGTCGAGGCGGGCGAGCGTCTCGTAGAGGTCGCCGCCCTCCTGCGTCCAGCCGCGGGCGGCCAGCGTCGTACCCCGGACGTCGAGGCCGATGGCCACGCGGTCGCCGTACGTCGCGATGGCGCGGGCGCACCACTCGGGCTGCTCGAGCGCGGCCGTGCCGATGTTGACCCGGCGGCAGCCCGTGGCCATGGCGGCCTCCAGCGACTCGTCGTCACGGATGCCGCCGCTCATCTCGACCTTGATGTCGAGCTTGCCGACGATCTCGGCCTGCAGCGCGCGGTTGTTGCCGTGGCCGAACGCGGCGTCGAGGTCGACCAGGTGGATCCACTCGGCCCCGGCCTCCTGCCAGCGCAGCGCGGCCTGGATGGGGTCACCGAAGGCCTTCTCCGAACCGTCGATGCCCTGCACCAACTGGACGGCCTGGCCGCCCTTGATGTCGACGGCGGGAAGCATTTCCAGGTACGGGGTCTTGGCCGTGCTCACAGTGATTCCACCCAATTTCTCAGTAGTTGTGCCCCCGCGTCCCCGGACTTCTCCGGGTGGAATTGCGTGGCGCACAGCGGTCCGTTCTCGACGGCCGCGACGAATCGGTCAGCGGCGCCGACGGGGCCGTGTTCGGCCCAGGTCACGCGCGGCTGGTGGCTGTCGGGGGTCCGGTCGTTGGTGACCAGCGTCCAGTCGCGTACGCCGTAGGAGTGCACGAAGTAGAAGCGCTCGTCCTCGACGCCGGCGAACAGCTTCGAATCCGCCGGTACGTCGACGGTGTTCCAGCCCATGTGCGGGACGATCGGTGCCTGCAACCGCTCGACGACACCGGGCCATTCACCGCAACCCTCGGTCTCGACGCCGTGCTCGATGCCGCGCGCGAAGAGAATCTGCATGCCGACACAGATCCCGAGCACCGGCCGGCCACCGGACAACCGCTGGCCGATGATCCGCTCGCCCCGGATGGCCCGGAGTCCGCGCATGCACGCCTCGTAGGCCCCGACGCCCGGCACCAGCAACCCGTCGGCTGCGAGGGCAGCGTCCACGTCAGCAGTCAACGTGACGTCCGCGCCGGCGCGCTCGATCGCACGCACGGCGGAACGCAGGTTGCCGGAGCCGTAATCGAGGACGACGACCGACGGTTTGCCCAGCGTCACAGAGCGCCCTTGGTGGACGGGATGCCCGTCTCCCGCGGGTCGATGGCGACGGCGTCACGGAAAGCGCGCGCGAAGGCCTTGAACTGGGTCTCCACGATGTGGTGCGGCTCGCGGCCGGCCAGCACCCGCACGTGCAGCGCGAAGTGGCCGTGGAAGGCGATCGACTCGAAGACGTGCTGCGTCAGCGAACCGAGGTAGGACACCCCGGAGCCGCCGAGCGCGACGTACTGCTGGCCCTCGGGCTCGCCGGTGTGGACGCAGTACGGGCGGCCGGAGACGTCGACGACGGCGTGCACCAGCGCCTCGTCGAGCGGAACGGTCGCGTCGCCGAAGCGGCGGATGCCGGCCTTGTCGCCGAGCGCCTGGCGCAGGGCCTGGCCGAGCGCGATCGCGGTGTCCTCGACCGTGTGGTGGGCGTCGATGTGGACGTCGCCGTCGGTCTGGACGGTGAGGTCGACCAGCGCGTGCCGGGCGAACGCGGTGAGCATGTGGTCGTAGAAGCCGACGCCCGTGGAGATGTCGTGGCGACCCGTTCCGTCGAGGTTGACCTCGACCACGACCTTCGACTCGCTCGTCTGCCGCTCGATGCGCGCACTACGACTCATGACTCCACCTTCTGGATTTTCTTGGGGGTTCGATCTTCAGCCGTGCTGCTCAGGGCCTGTTTGAACGCATCCATCTCCGCAGGCGTCCCCACGGACACCCGGAGCCAGCCGTCCGGTCCGGTTTCCCGGATCAGGACACCCTGATCCAGAAGACCCTGCCAGACAGCATGACGGTCGGCGAATCGTCCGAACAACACGAAATTCGCATCCGAGTCGGCGACGTCGTACCCCTCGGCACGCAGCCAGGTCACCAGCGCGTCGCGTTCGACGCGCAGTTCGTCGACCTTGCCGAGCAGTTCCGGTGCGTGGCGCAGCGCCGCGAGCGCGACCGCCTGGGTGACCGCCGAGAGGTGGTACGGCAGGCGCACCACCCGGATCGCGTCGCAGATCGCGGGGTCGGCTGCGAGGTACCCCAGCCGCAGCCCGGCGCCGGCGAACGCCTTGCTCATCGTCCGCGTCACCACCAGGTTGCGGTACGACGGCAGCAGTTCGAGCGCGCTCGGGACGCCGGTGCGGCGGAACTCGCCGTACGCCTCGTCGACCACGACGATCCCGTCATCACCGGCGGCCTCGCACAACGTGCGGACGGCCTCAGGCGGAAGCGCGGTGCCCGTCGGGTTGTTCGGACTCGGCAGCAGGATCACGCTCGGCTGCTCGGTCTTGACCAGGTCACGCGCGGCGTCGAGGTCGAGCGAGAAGTCCTCGGCCCGGTGCCCGGCGACCCAACGGGTGTTGGTGTCGCGGGCGTACTCCGGATACATCGAGTACGTCGGAGCGAAGCTGACCGCGGTCCGTCCCGGTCCGCCGAAGGCCTGCAGCAGCTGCAGCATGACCTCGTTGGATCCGTTGGCTGCCCAGACCTGCTCGGGCACGATCCCGGCAGGCGTGTCCTTCGAGAGGTACGACGCCAGCGCGGTGCGCAGGTCGACGAACTCCCGGTCGGGGTACCGGTTCAGCGTGACCGAGGCCTCGGCGACCGATGCCGCGATGTCGGCGATGCAGAGGGCCGAAGGCCCGTAAGGGTTCTCGTTGACGTTGAGCTGGACCGGCACGTCCAGCTGCGGGGCGCCGTACGGCTCGATGCCACGGAGCTCCTCGCGCAGGGGCGGCCAGGTGGCCTCGCCGGTCACGACTGCATCCGGACGGTGATGGCGGCACCGTGGCCCGGAAGGTCCTCGGCCTCGGCGAGGGTCACGACGTGGTCGGCGACCTCGGCCAGGCCCTCGCGGGAGTACTCGATGACGTGCACCGACTTGGTGAACGCGCGCACCGACAGGCCCGAGGAGTGGCAGGCGCAGCCCGCGGTCGGCAGCACGTGGTTGGAGCCGGCGCAGTAGTCGCCCAGGCTGACCGGGGCGTGCGGACCGACGAAGATCGCTCCCGCGTTGCGCACGCGAGCGGCCCAGTCGGCGGCGTCCTCGGTGTGGATCTCGAGGTGCTCGGCGGCGTAGGCGTTGACGACGTCGAGGCCCTGCTCGAGGTCGCGCACCAGCACGATGCCCGACTGCTGCCCGCGGAGCGAGGTGGTGATCCGGTCGCTGTGCTTGGTCGCCGCCACCTGCACTGCGAGCTCGGCCTCGACCTCGGCGGCGAGCCGCTCGGAGGTCGTGACCAGCACCGAGGCGGCCAGCGGGTCGTGCTCGGCCTGGCTGATCAGGTCGGCTGCGACGAAGGCAGCGTCACCGGTGTCGTCGGCGAGGATCGCGATCTCGGTCGGGCCGGCCTCGGAGTCGATGCCGATCTGACCCTTGAGGATGCGCTTCGCGGTGACCACCCAGATGTTGCCCGGGCCGGTGACCAGGTCGACACGGTCGCAGGAGCCGGCGCCGTACGCGAACATCGCGATCGCCTGGGCGCCGCCGACGGCGTACACCTCCTCGACACCGAGCAGCGCACAGGCAGCCAGGATCGTCGGGTGCACGGATCCGCCGAACTCGCGCTGCGGCGGGCTCGACAACGCGATGGACTGCACGCCGGCGGTCTGGGCCGGTACGACGTTCATCAGGACGCTCGACACCAGCGGCGCCAGGCCACCGGGGACGTACAGGCCAACCCGGCCGACGGGCACCTTGCGGTGCGTGACGCGGGCGCCCGGACCGAGGTCGGTGACGGCGTCCTGCTCGAGCTCGTTGGCGCAGGTCAGGCGGAGTCGACGGATCGACTCCTCCAGCCCGGCCCGGATGTCGGGGTCGAGCTGCTCCAGCGCGGCCTGGAGCGCCTCCGGTGCGACCCGGATGTCGTCGACCACCACACCGTCGAACTTC
>JAKFEI010000543.1:0-5062 GCA_036675765.1 Nocardioides sp.
AGCTTGGCGAACACGTCGTTGGTGGCCTGGCCCTGGCGCATCGCCAGCGCGGTGCCGACCGCTGCTTCCTTGATCGCCTCGTGCGCGGCCTCGCGGCCGACGCCGTTGCGGACCGCAGCCATCAGCACCTTGGTGGTGGCGAGGTAGGGCAGGTAGCGGTCGAGCTCGCGCTGGATGACCGCCGGGAAGGCGCCGAACTCGTCGAGCACGGTGAGGAACGTCTGGAACAGCCCGTCGACGGCGAAGAACGCGTCCGGAAGTGCCACCCGTCGTACGACGGAGCAGGAGACGTCACCTTCGTTCCACTGGTCACCGGCGAGCTCGCCGACCATGGAGAGGTAGCCGCGCGTGATGACGGCGAGGCCGTTGACCCGCTCGCAGGAACGGGTGTTCATCTTGTGGGGCATCGCGGACGAGCCGACCTGGCCCTCCTTGAAGCCCTCGGTGACGATCTCGTTGCCGGCCATCAGCCGGATCGTGGTCGCCAGGTTGGACGGCGCCGCCGTCAGCTGGACCAGCGCGGAAACGACGTCGAAGTCGAGGGAGCGCGGGTAGACCTGGCCGACGCTGGTCAGCACCCGGTCGAAGCCGAGGTGGGCGGCGACGCGCTGCTCGAGGTCGGCCAGCTTGTCGGCGTCACCACCGAGCAGGTCGAGCATGTCCTGCGCCGTACCCATCGGGCCCTTGATGCCGCGCAGGGGGTAGCGGGCGAGCAGCTGCTCGATCCGCTCCACGCCGATCAGCAGCTCGTCGGCGACCGTGGCGAAGCGCTTGCCGAGGGTGGTGGCCTGGGCCGCCACGTTGTGGCTCCGGCCGGCCATGACCGTCGTCTCGTGCTCGGCGGCCAGGCGCGCCAGGCGGGCCAGGGTGGCGACGGCACGATCCCGGAGCAGGGCCAGGGACTGCTTGACCTGGAGCTGCTCGACGTTCTCGGTGAGGTCGCGCGAGGTCATCCCCTTGTGGATGTGCTCGTGGCCGGCGAGGGCAGCGAACTCCTCGATACGGGCCTTCACGTCGTGGCGCGTGATCCGTTCGCGGGCCGCGATGCTCGGCAGGTCGACGTTGTCGATGACCTTCTCGTAGGCCTCGATCACGCCGTCGGGAACCTCGATGCCGAGGTCCTTCTGCGCCCGGAGTACGGCGATCCAGAGCTGCCGCTCGAGAACGATCTTGTGCTCCGGCGACCAGATCTGCGCAAGGTCAGCAGCGGCGTAGCGGGTGGCCAAGACATTCGGCACGACATTCGGGACGGTCACGTGCCTCATTGTCCCACGGCCGGAGGCTCGAACCGACATCAGCGCGGGGGCCGGACCAGCACCAGTTCGCCGTCCTCGTTGGCGCCGCGGAGACCGGTGAACCCGGCCTTGGCCGCGACGCGGAGGCTGGCCTTGTTGGTCGGCTCGATGCTGGCGCGCAGGCGCACGTGCTGCCGGTCGACCGGGACGAGCAGCGCCTCGAGGGCCTCGGTGGCCAGGCCCAGGCCTCGTGCCTCCTCGACCAGGCCGTAGCCGACCTCGGCTTCCGGGACGCCGTCGTCGGCGGTCTCGGGAGGCCCGAAGAATCCGATCGAGCCGACGACGAGGCCGTCGTGGACGATCGACCGGGGACCCCAGGGGTCGCCGTCGTGCCACAGCGACGCAGCGCCGAGGTCGTCGTCGCGCGGGAAGTCCTGGTGCCAGTCGGGCTGCCGGTCGCCGGCCCTGATCGCCTCGACCGTTGTCGCGTCCCAGAGCACCAGTCGCAGCCGGTTCGTGGCCAGACCGACCGGTTGCGGGGACTCAGGCATCGACCGTTGCCTTGCCGTCGTACGACGACAGCTGCTGCGCCACGGCAGCGAGATCCTCACGCCACGGCTCCTCCGGCCCGGGCGGCAGGATGTCATCCCAGTCCACGGCGAACGAGCCACGCACCGACGGCAGGCCGCGGGTGCGGGCCATGAACCAGATGTGCAGGTGCCGGGCCCCGTCACCGATCCGCTGGACGTGGCAGCGCCCGACGTTCGGCAGCCCCTCGATGATGCGCGCGATGCGGACGGCGAGGACGCCGTACTCGGCGGCCATGGTGTCGTCGAGGTCGTCGAAGTCGAGGTGCTCCAGCGGCTCCAGGATGACGACGAGCGGAAGCCCGCTGCGCTCGGCCAGGTGCTTGAGGCGCCACCGCTCGTTGGTCCAGATCACACCGGACGGATCGGTCGCGCAGAGGTGGCAGTCCGTCCCGTCCTCCCCCTCCCGCGGCTTCTCGGGAGCCGGGTCGGCGAGGCGCTTGGTCGCCAACGCGCCGTCGACGACCTCCCACGGGAAGATGTCCCACTCGGCGACCGACGGCAGCGGCATCCGGCCGTGCTCGTCGGCGGCGGCCATCACGCGGGCATGGACCTGGTCAGCAGATTCAGCCATGGCGCCACTCTGCCAGCCGCGGCGGCATCACCCGTCGAGGAGGTCGAGCAGGTCGATCGCCACGACACCGTGGTCCCCCACGACGACCTCGCCCTTCGGCGTCGCCTCGTCGAACACGGCAGACAGTTCCCAGTGCCCGTCGACCAAGACGTGGACCTCAAGCGTTCGATGGTCGCGGTTCACGATCCAGTACTGGCCAACGCCTGCGGCGGCGTACTCGTGCGCCTTGCGCAGGAGATCCTCGGACTGGGTGCTCGGCGAGAGCACCTCCACCACCAGGACCGGCGAGGCCTCCACCCACGGGCCGGTGGGCAGGTCGCGCGTCACCATCACGTCGGGACCGCGAAGGCTGTGCTCCATCTTCAAGCCGGCCTCCACCATCACCCGCAGCCCCGGCAGTCCCAGCTTCAGCGCGAAGACCAGGTTGGCGCTCACGAAGCCGTGGTGTGCCGATGGCGGCGGGCTCACGATGGCGATCCCGTGGGACCACTCGGTGCGTTCGAGATCGGGGAGAGCCAGGTACTCCTCCCAGGACATGGGGATGCGCTGCAGGGCCTCGACCTCCACGGCACCTCCTGAGGACAGCGTCGACACATCCGGACTCCTTCCATTCTGCGCTCCCGGTCGGGGCGAGGGAAGGAATGCCGCGGCGCGCGGCCGATGAAACGGCGAGAATCGCCCGTCCACAGGCGGGTTTCAGTCGGTCGCCAGCATCTTCTGCCACCACACGACGTCGATCCACCGGTCGTGCTTGCGGCCGACCTCGCGCAACACGCCCTGTCGCTCGAACCCGCACGCGCGGTGAAGCGCCTCGCTCGCGTCATTGGGCAGGGAGATGCAGGCGAGCGCGGTGCGCATGCCTCCGGTAGCGAGGCGGGCCAGCAGGTCGTCGTACAGGCGTCGGCCGAGGCCGCGGCCGGCGGCTGCGGGGTCGAGGTAGATGGTCACCTCGCGGGTGCCGTCGTACGCGCCCTTCGGACGGAACGCCGAGGAGTAGGCGAACCCGAGGACGGTGTCGCCGTCGGTCGCCACCAGGAAGTGGTCGCCGGGGCGCGTGGAGGCGAGCAGCCCCTCCCACTTCGACCGGGGCGGCGGAGCCAGGTCGAAGGTGGCCGTGCCCTCGTGGACCTCGCGGGCGTAGATGGCCGAGACGGCGTCGAGGTCGGCGTCGGTGGCCGGCCGGATCGGGCTCACTCAGTCGTCCTTGAGCGAGGCGCCCTCGATGACACCCAGCGGCTCGGCAGCAATGTCGGAGCGGCGCTGGAGGCCGTCGAAGGCGATCAGGTCGGCGGCGGCGTAGGCCCGCGAACGGGCATCCGCGACGTCGTACCCGAGCGCACGGACGGCGAGCACGCGGCCGCCGTCGGTGACCAGCTGCTGTCCTTCGGGACCGTCGACGAGCTTGCTGCCGGCGTGGATCACGTCGACATCGGTGACGCCGTTGGCGACGCCGACACCCGTGATCACGTCGCCCTTCGAGGACGACTCCGGGTACCCGGCCGAGGCGAGGACGACGGTCACCGAGGCACCGTCGCGGAAGGTCGGGGCCGGCGTCTCGGCGAGGCGGCCGTTGGCCGCGCCCGAGAGCAGTTCGCCCAGCGGGGACTCGAGAAGGGCCAGCACCGGCTGGATGTCCGGGTCGCCGAAGCGGCAGTTGTACTCGATGACCCGCGGCCCGGTCTCCGTCAGTGCGAGGCCGACATAGAGGCAGCCGACGAACGGCGCATCCCGGCGGTTCATCTCGTCCAGCGTCGGTTGTACGACGGTCGCCATGACCGTCGCGGCCAGGTCGGCCGGCGCCCACGTCAGCGGTGAGTAGGAGCCCATGCCGCCGGTGTTCGGGCCGCGACCGCCGTCGAAGATCCGCTTGAAGTCCTGCGCGGGCTGGAGGGGGTAGGCCGTGTGGCCGTCGCAGACCGCGAACAGCGAGACCTCCGGGCCGTCGAGGAACTCCTCGATCACCACGCGACCACACGCTGCGGCGTGGGCAATCGCCTCGTCCCGATCACGCGTGACGACGACGCCCTTGCCCGCAGCGAGTGCGTCGTCCTTCACCACGTACGGCGGTCCGAACTCGTCGAGTGCGGCCGCGACCTCCTCGGCGGTGGCGCATGTGCAGGAGCCCGCGGTCGGCACGCCGGCCGCGGCCATGACCTCCTTGGAGAAGGCCTTCGAGCCCTCGAGCAGCGCGGCAGCCTTCGATGGTCCGAACACCGCGATGCCCTCCGCACGCACCTGGTCCGCGACGCCCGCGACGAGCGGCGCCTCCGGGCCGATGATCACGAGGTCGGCGCCGATCTCCGTCGCCAGGGCAGCGACCGCCGTACCGTCCATCAGGTCGACGGGGTGCAGCGTCGCGAACGCACCGATGCCGGGATTGCCCGGTGCTGCGTGGACCTCCGTCACGGAGGGATCGCGGGAGAGCGCGAGGGCGAGCGCGTGCTCGCGACCGCCGGTACCGATGACGAGGGTCTTCACGGCTACTGATCCTAGAGGTGGCCGCCTCGGGGCGATCGGGCACACTGGGGCCCACGTCCACGACCTCTCGGGGGAAATCATGCGCGTGCCCAATGTGGGTGAAGAGTTCGGCCGCTACCGGCTCGACCGGGTGCTCGGACAGGGCGGCATGGGCATCGTGTTCGCCGCCACCGACCTGCGGTTGAACC
>JAKFEI010000546.1:0-5061 GCA_036675765.1 Nocardioides sp.
CGTCCGCGCGCATAGAGGTCGGAGGGGATGTCGACGCGCGGTGCGTCCTCCGCGATCCGCTCGAGCTCCTCGCGGAGCCGCTCGCCGCTCACGAGACGCCCTCGAGCAGTTCTTCGAGGTGGGGAGCGCGGGACCGCAGCCGGGCCAGCGCTTCGCGGGCCGTCGACTTCACCGTCCCGCTGCCGATGCCGAGGGCGGCAGCTGTCTGCACCTCGGTCAGGTCCTCGAAGTAGCGCAACACGAGGACCGAGCGCTGCCGCACCGTGAGCTGCGCGAGCGCGGCTTCCAGGCTCAGGCGCAGGTCACCGTCAGGGACGCGCCCCGGGCCAGCCTTGTCGTCGTACGACGGGGTGAGGGTCTCGTCCAGCTTGCGACGCCGCCACCACGAGATGTTCTGGGTGTAGAGGATGCGCCGCACGTAGGGCTCCGGGTCACCGTTGATCCGGTGCCAGGCGCGGGCCGCCTTGAAGAGTGCTGTCTGCACGAGGTCCTCCGCGAGGTGGGCGTCCCCGGTGAGGAGGTACGCGGTGCGGGTCAGGGCCGGCGTGCGGGCATGGACGAACTCTTCGAATGCGTCCCGTGGTGCTTGTGGCATGCGGCTGACCCCCTTTCACCCGTACCTACGCGCAGGACGGGCGATCCGGGGGTGTGCCGTGCAGAAAAAACCTTGGCCAGATCGGCTCAGCGGGCGCGGCGACCCATGCGCTCGACGTCGAGGATGACGACCGAGCGGGGCTCCAGGCGCAGCCAGCCACGCGAGGCGAAGTCGGCGAGCGCCTTGTTGACCGTCTCGCGGGAGGCGCCGACCAGCTGGGCCAGCTCTTCCTGGGTGAGGTCGTGATGCACGTGCACGCCGTCGTCGGCGGTGCGGCCGAAGCGGTCGGCGAGGTCGAGCAGCGCCTTGGCGACACGGCCGGGGACGTCGGAGAACACGAGGTCGGCGACGACGTCGTTGGCCTTGCGGAGCCGACCGGCGAGCTGCGTGAGCAGGCCGCGGGCGACGACCGGGCGGCCCTCGAGCCAGCGCAGCAGGTCGTCGTGGGACAGCGAGGCGAAGTCGGCGTCGGTGACCGCGGTGACCGTGGCGGAGCGCGGGCCCGGGTCGAACAGGGAGAGCTCACCGAACATCTGGCCGGGGCCCATGATGGCGAGCAGGTTCTCGCGGCCGTCCGAGGACGTGCGACCGAGTTTCACCTTGCCCTCGAGGACGACGTACAGCTTGTCGCCGGTGTCGCCTTCGTGGAACAGCACCTCGCCGCGGCGCAGTCGCGTGGTCGCCAGCGACGTGCGCAGGGCGGCCATGGCCTCGTCGTCGAGCGCGCTGAACAGTGGCGCCTGACGGAGTACGTCGTTGTCCACGCTTTTCCTCCAAGGTGACTACGCATCGAAGGCCCGCCCCCCAGGGACGGATACGACCCATCAACACGCTCGCACGGCATCCTAGCCAGTGGTCGAACTCACACCTAGTCAGCGGTCGGCGGTTTCGACGCGTTGTCCCGACCGGCGCTGTCGGCGGGCGCCCGTAGGCTGGGCCCGTGCGGGAGAACAAGCGGGCGATTGCGATCAAGGACGAAACTCCCACCCAGCGGGTCCGGCGGGCCCGCAAGATCGATCGGGTGCTCGCCGGGACCTACCCCGACGCGAAGGCCGAGCTCGACTTCGACAACGCCTTCGAGTGCCTCGTCGTGACCGTGCTGTCCGCGCAGACCACGGACAAGCGCGTCAACCTGGTGCGACCGATCCTGTTCGCCGCCTACCCCGACCCGGCGTCGATGGCGGCCGCCGACCGCGACCACCTCGAGCAGATCGTCGGACCGCTCGGCTTCTTCCGGGCCAAGACGGAGTCCCTGCTCAAGCTCAGCGCTGCGCTCATGGAGCGGTACGACGGCCAGGTGCCCGGGCGCCTCGAGGACCTCGTGACGCTGCCGGGTGTGGGGCGCAAGACCGCGAACGTCGTGCTCGGCAACGCGTTCGACGTCCCCGGCATCACCGTCGACACCCACTTCGGCCGGCTCTCCCGGCGCCTCGGCTTCACCGAGGAGACCGACCCCGTGAAGGTCGAGCACGCTGTCGGTGCCCTCTTCGAGAAGCGCGACTGGACGATGCTGTCGCACCACCTGATCTGGCACGGCCGGCGGTGCTGCCACGCGAAGAAGCCCGCGTGCGGAGCCTGTCCGGTGGCGCGCTGGTGCCCGTCGTACGGCGAAGGTCCGACGGACCCGGGCGAGGCCGACAAGCTGCTGCGCACCGAGGGCCCCAATTGAGGCGGGCGCCCGGTCTGGTCGCGCTCGTGGCCGCTGGCGTGCTGCTCACCGGTTGCGACAGTGTTGCCCCGTCGCTGGCATGCAAGGTCGACGTGGACACACCCGACCTGGTCAAGGACCGGGAGGCGGCCGGCATCGCCGACTGCGGCTTCGACGTCGACGACGCGGCGCCGGCCGCGAACCTGCCCGACCTCGATCTGGACTGCCTCGGCGGCACGACCTCTCGCTCGCTTGCCGAAGTGCGCGGGCCGGCGCTCATCAACTTCTGGGCGTCCAACTGCGGACCGTGCCGCAAGGAGCTCCCGGTGCTGCAGGAGTTCCACGAGAAGTACGGCGACCAGGTGATGGTCCTCGGTGTCGACTACCTCGAGACCTACCCGGGTGCGGCGATCGACCTCGCGCGCCAGAGCGGGGTCACCTATCCCTCGCTCGCCGACGCGTGCGGTGACCTGCAGGAGACGAACCTCGTCGTCCAGGGGCTTCCGCAGTTCGTGTTCGTGGACGCGGGCGGCGAGATCCAGCAGTCTGCTGGTGGCGTGGACTCGCTCGACGAGTTGATCGCGCTGGTCGATCAGCACGTCGGGGTCGACGTCACCGCGAAGGCACCCGACGAAACTGCACAGGAAGGGGCCCGATGAGCACGCCGATGCCCGCCGACGTCCGGGCCCGCATGGTCGACCGCGTCCCGGACGAGCTCCCCGAGGACCTGCCCGACTGGTTGCGGCCGCTGGCCGAGGGGTCGCGCAACATCGAGGGCATCGAGCTCACCCAGTTCCTCCCGCCCGCTGGTGGCAACCCGCGCCGTGGCGCGGTGCTGATGCTGTTCGGCGAGAGCGATGCCGGCGGCGACGTACTCCTCACCGAACGCGCCCACCACATGCGCTCCCACCCCGGGCAGGTGTCCTTCCCGGGCGGCAAGATCGATCCCGGTGAGACCGCGGTCGAGGCGGCGCTGAGGGAGGCGTGGGAGGAGATCGGTGTCGACCCCGGCGGTGTCGAGATCTTCGGCGCGCTGCCGGAGCTCTGGCTGCCGCCGTCCAACTTCGCGGTCACGCCGGTGCTGGGCTGGTGGCGCGACCCCGGTCCGATCCGCGTCGCCTCGCCCGACGAGGTCCACCAGATCCACCGGGTGGGCCTGCGCGAGCTCGTCGATCCCGCGCACCGGATCTCGGTGCGCCATCCCGGCGGCTGGAACGGTCCCGGCTTCCTGATCGGCGACGACAAGGACGTCATCCTGTGGGGCTTCACGGGCGGGATCCTGACCCGGTTCTTCTCGTTCCTTGGGTGGCTCCCCCCGGTGGACGACCCGCCAGTGCATGATCTCCCCGAGTACATGCTCGCCGAGTACGTCCGCCGGACGTCCGGGACGGGCGACGACGACCGGGTGGGTGACGACGGCATGGACCTCCTCGAACCGGACGAGTGATCGCGTGAACCTCCTCGACTGGCTTCTCGTCCTGCTCGTCCTTGCCTATGCCCTGTCCGGGTACTGGCAGGGATTCGTCACCGGCGCCTTCGCCACGGTCGGCCTGCTGCTGGGCGGCCTCGGCGGCATCCTGCTCGCGCCGGTCGTGCTGGGCAGCCTCGACCCGTCGCTGGCCGTCTCCCTCGGTGCGCTCTTCGTCGTCATCCTGTGTGCGTCCCTCGGCCAGGCCCTCATGCAGTACGCCGGCGCACGGGTCCGCGAACGCATCACCTGGCAGCCGGCCCGGGCAGTCGATGCCATCGGCGGCGCACTGCTGTCGGCGCTGGCCGTGCTGCTGGTCGCTTGGGCGCTGGGCGTGGCGATCTCCGGCACCCGGATCGGTTCCGTGACGTCGATGGTGCGCAGCTCGACCGTCCTGTCGAAGGTCAACGAGGTGCTGCCGGACGCGGCTCCCAACGTGCTGCAGGCGTTCAACAACGTCGTCGGCACCGGGTTCTTCCCGCGCTACCTCGAGCCGTTCGCCCCGGAGCAGATCGTCGAGGTGGCTCCCGGCCCGGCCAACCTGCCCGGCAGTGCGAAGGTGAAGGCGACCCGCGAGAGCGTCGTGAAGATCCGGGGCGCCAACCAGTGCGGCCGTGGCGTCGAGGGCACCGGCTTCGTCTATGCCGAGGACCGCGTGATGACCAACGCCCACGTCGTGGCGGGCGTCGACGACCCCGAGGTGAACATCAACGGCGGCACCGAACTGGCGCGGGTGGTGCTCTACGACAAGGAGCTCGACATCGCGGTGCTGGCCGTCGACACCGGTGGCGCGAGGGTGCTGGACTTCGACACGACCTCGGTGGCCGAGGACCCGGTGGCCATCGTCGGCTATCCGCAGGACGGTCCTTTCGACGTCCAGACCGGGCGGATCCGGTCCATGCAGAACCTCCGGTCGCCCGACATCTATGGCTCCGGCACCGTCGTACGTGAGGTCTTCTCGCTGCGCGGCCTGGTGCGTCCCGGCAACTCCGGCGGTCCGATCGTGACGCCCGACGGGGATGTCGCCGGGGTGGTGTTCGCCGCGTCCGTCACCGACCCGGAGACGGGCTACGCGCTGACGTCGGAGCAGGTCGCGGCGAGCGCCCGGGCGGGCGAGGCCGAGGAGTCCGAGAAGGACACCGGGGACTGTGCCGCGTAGCGGTTCCGGCATCATGAACGCGTGACCGAGACCCCCGACTTGTACGTCAGCTACGCCCACGACGCCGGGGTTGCCCGGATCACCCTCGTCGACGGGGACCGGGGCAACCCCATCCACGCCAGGTCCGTGGCCCAGTTGTTCGACGCGGTCCGCAGCGCGGGTCGCGACGGCGCTCGGGTCATCGTGCTGGC
>JAKFEI010000071.1:0-5029 GCA_036675765.1 Nocardioides sp.
GGCCCGGCCGGGGCTGCCAAGCCGACCAAGCCCAAGTACCCGCTGCTGCCGGTGACCGACCAGCGTGACGGTGTCGTGCGCCTCCACCTGCCGCCGGGTTTCAGCTACCGGTCCTTCCACGACACGAGCACACCGGTGGTCCTGAGCGACGACACCGTGCTCCCGGGTCGCCACGACGGCATGGGCGCCTTCCCGGGCGCGGGCGGGCGGGTCACGCTGGTCCGGAACCACGAGGTCAACGGCCCCGTTCCCGCATTCAGCTCTGCGGCGCCGGTGTACGACCCGATGACCGGCGGTGGCACCACCACTGTCGACGTCGACCACCAGGGCAACGTCGTCGCGTCGTACGCCAGCCTCGCCGGCACGCAGATGAACTGCTCGGGCGGGATCATGCCGTGGGGCGCCTGGGTGACGTGCGAGGAGACGGTCAACGGTCCGGACGTCGGTCCGGACTTCACCGGCGCCTCGAACATCGCGTTGACGAAACCGCACGGCTACGTCTTCGAGGTGCCCGTGGACGGCGTGGCCAGTGCCGAGCCCATCCGCTCCGCCGGCCGCTTCGCCCACGAGGCGGTGTCGTTCGACCCCGTCCACGGCCACCTGTACCTGACCGAGGACAACTTCGGGTTCCCGTCCGGGTTCTACCGCTACCTGCCTCCCCACCACCCCATGGAGGTCGGGCACCTCGAGGACGGCGGGCAGCTGCAGATGCTCAAGGTCGTGGGCGTCGACAACGCGCTCCTGGTCGAGGCGCAACCCAAGAACGCCCTGTTCCCGGTCGAGTGGGTGGACATCGACGACCCGGACCCGAGCTTCCCGTACACGCCGGGCGTCGTCGCACCAACGTCGAACAACACGGCGATCAACCACGTCGCGGCCCAGGGAATCGCCCTCGGAGCTGCGCAGTTCTCGCGACTCGAGGGCCAGGTGTACGACAAGGGGAGGGTGTACTTCTGCTCCACGCAGGGCGGCGGGCAGGTCGGAGCGAACCCGTCGGTCGACGGCTACGGAACGGGCTTCGGACAGGTGTGGGCCCTCGACATCGCAGCCCAGGAGCTGCGCCTGGTCTACCAGTCGCCCGACCGCGTCACGCTGGACTTCCCGGACAACATCACCGTCTCCGCGCGCGGGACGCTCGTGGTCTGCGAGGACCACGACCAGGACAACTACATCCGGGGGCTCACGCCACAAGGTCGCATCTCGGACATCGCACTGAACCGGATGGCCGGGCGCTTCGGCGACGAGTTCGCCGGAACCACCTTCAGCCCGGACGGGTCGACCCTGTTCGTCAACATCCAGGCCTCACGTGGCCTGACCTTCGCCATCTGGGGACCCTGGTCGAAGATCGGACTCTGAGGACAGGTCCCCGCTCGAGAAGGACGTGTCCTCGACGAGCAGGTCCCAGTCGGTGACGATCGGGGCCAGTTCACCGTCGATCCACGACGACAATTGGTCGTCGTAGTGCGCACCGGGCAGGCCGGACGTCCCGGTCGGGACGATCCAGCCGCCAGCCGCCCGGTCCGCGAGGTCCCACACGTAGCGGGCGACCGCTCCGCGGGTCGCGGCATCGCTGATCGCCGGCCACGACCCCATCGTGCGTACGGCGTCCTGGTCGCCCGCGACGGGGACGAACGCGATGCCGGGGTCGAAGCCTTCGTCCGCTGCGAGGGCGTGAGCAGGCTGGGCGACGTGCGTCTCGCCCCAGGTCGCCGGGATGTCGACGGTGTCGAGGTCATCGAGGGCGGCCCGTGCATGGCTGAGGAGGTCGATGCCGAACGGAGGGCGGCCGGCGAGCGCCTCCAGCGCCAGGGTGGGCAGCGCGAGCCCGAGCCGGGGCAGAAGGTCCAGGGAGGGCCCGAGGAGAGGTCCGTGGTCGTGCTCCGGCCCGGGCTCTGCGATCGGGGCGAACACGGGCTCGGCCGCCAGTCGTCGTACGACGGCCGAACGCCAGGCGGCGTAGCGGGCTGCGGGCGCGGAGTCGACCGCCATCACCCCGTCGAAGTCGTCGAATGCTCCCGGCACCAGTTGCTTCAGGATCGCGGCCGAGGGCAGCAGTGCGTCGTCGTGGATGGCGGCGAAGTCGGCCGTGGTGAGGCCACTGCGACCCGCGAGGAGCTCGCGAATCCGGTCCGCGCGGAAGGGCGGCGCGAACGACGACCCGATCCGGTCGCTCTCGGGGCCGCGGCGTTCGTTGGCGGTGACGACGGCGCCGTCGGGAGCGGCGTCGACGCGATTCGGGTCCTCGAGCCAGCCGGTCCAGGTGCCGGCGTCGTCCCGCAGCGGCACCCGCCCCGCGATCCGGTAGCGGACTGCTCCGGTCCGATCGGCGATGACGAGGTTGTTGACCGGCTCGACCCAGTGGTCGAATGCGCGATCGACGTCATCGACCGAACGCGCGCGCAGCAGCGGCAGGAGGGCATCGAAGCCGAGGTCACCGAGCACCGCAGAGGTGGTGCGCACGGCCAGGCCCGGGGCGAGGCGCAACAGGCCCGCGGGCAGGGGTTCGCCCGGCTCGACCTCGACGACGTCCTGGTAGTCGGCCGAGGCGTTGGTGATCGCCCACGCGACCTCGCCCGCGTGGGCGAAGTGCTGCACGCCGGGGACTCCGACGAACGAGAAGCCGACCACGTCGAACGCGTCGTCGGGGTCCTCACACGCCAGCCGCAGCTGCTGGTAGACACCGGGTTGTTCGAGGTTGCGGTGCGGGTCGCCGCCCATGAGCGGGTAGCCCGATGCGGTGCGCGCACCACCGACCACCCAGGCGTTGCTGCCCGAGGTGTGCGGCCCTTCGTGCGACAGCAGGTGGGCGTCCTTGCCGAGCACGCCGGCCGCCAGGCGGTCCCACAAGCGGGAGCCGACATTGCCGAACAGCACGTGCTGGGCCAGGAAGGTCGCGAGTGGCGTCCACGGTTCCCACTCCCCCGGTGCGTGGCCGAGGTGGGCGAGCTCGGGTATCGCTGCCGGGTCGGTCGCCTCCAGCCCGGCATTCACGCCGTCGACGTACGACGTCAGGAAGGACCGGGTCTCGGCCGTGCAGGCCGTGAACGCCCGCTGCGCGGTGTCGACGATCTGCATCCGTTCGGCGTAGTCGTCCCAGGCCTCGGCGAGCTCGCCGCCCAGGACCGGCGTGGTCGCTGCGGTGGCACGCAGGCGCAGCCACTCGACCTGCCAGGTCCGGTCGCGCGCGGTGGCCTCGCCCTGGCCGTGTGCGAGGTCGAGGACGGACGACGCCCGGACGTGCGGGACGCCGTACGCATCACGAAAGAGCCGGGCCATGCCCGAAGGCTACGACCCGGCTCCCCGCAGGTGATCCGTGCGTGATCAGCCGCCGATCGGCAGACCGAAGCGGCCCTTCTGGAAGTCCTCGTAGGCGCTGAGCACTTCCTGCTTGGTGTTCATCACGAACGGCCCCGCCCAGGCGATCGGCTCGCGGAGCGGCTGGCCGCCGACGACGATGACGTCGAGCTTCGGCGACCGGCTCTCCTGCCGCTCGTCGGCCGTGATGGTGAGGAAGTCCCCCGCGCCGAGCACGGCGGACTGGCCCATCCGGATCGGGCGGGCGTCCGCGGTGCCGACCGTGCCCGAACCGTTGAGGACATAGACCAGCGCGTTGTGGTCGACGTTCCAGGGCAGGTCGAGCCGGGCGCCGGGCTCGACGGTGGCGTGCACCAGTGCCATGGGCGTGTACGTCGACCCGGGGCCGTCGTGGCCGTCGACGGACCCCGCGATCACCCGCACGAGCGCACCCGCGTCGTCGCTGGTGAGCAGCGCGACCTCGCCGGAGCGGATGTCCTGGTAGCGCGGCTCGGTCATCTTGGAATCGCGCGGCAGGTTCACCCACAGCTGGACGCCGTGGAACAGCCCGCCGGACTGCACCAGCCACTCGGGCGGCGTCTCGATGTGCAGGAGACCGCTGCCGGCGGTCATCCACTGCGTGTCGCCGTTGGTGATCGTGCCGCCCCCGCCGTGGCTGTCGCGGTGGTCGAAGACGCCGTCGATGATGTACGTGACGGTCTCGAAGCCGCGATGCGGGTGCCAGGGCGTGCCCTTGGGCTCTCCGGGCGCGTACTCCACCTCGCCCATCTGGTCCATCATGATGAACGGGTCGAGGCGCTGCATGTCGATGCCGGCGAACGCACGCCGCACCGGGAAGCCCTCCCCCTCGTAGCCCTGCGGAGCCGTGGTCACCTCCCACACGGGTCGCGGCTGGTCGCCGAGTCCGGGCGTCTTGAGACGCGGCAGGACAGTCAGGTCGTCGACGGTGATTGCGGGCATCGGGCCCACCTCCCAGTGGTTTGGTGGTTGGTAGTTGCCATGTCAACCATAACCCGGGCCGAGGTATTCCGCCTAGGCTCAGGTCATGTCCCGCTACGACGTCGTCGTCGTCGGTGCCGGCCACAACGGCCTCACCTCGGCCGCCTACCTCGCCCGCGCCGGACTCTCGGTGCTGGTGCTCGAACGACTCGGCCACGTCGGCGGCGCGGCGATCTCCGCGCAAGCCTTCCCCGGCTATCCCACCCGGCTGTCCCGCTACTCCTACCTCGTCTCCCTGCTGCCCGAACAGATCGCCACCGACCTCGGGCTCGACCTGCAGCTCGTCAGCCGGCAGACGGCGTCGTACTCACCGATCGAGCGGGAGGGGCGGGCGACCGGCCTCCTCGTCGAACGCGACGAGGGCACAGCCACGCGGGAGTCGTTCCGGGCACTCACCGGCAGCGATGCCGAGTACGACGCCTGGCGGGCCTTCTACGAGGGCGTGGCGGGGTTGGCGGGGGTCGTGGCCCCCACCTTGACGCAACCCCTCCAGACGGACGCCGATCTGCGCAGCGCCGTCGATCCCGACATCTGGCGCGACCTCGTCGAGGAGCCGATCGGGCGAGCCGTCGAACGCCGGTTCACCGACGACCTCGTGCGCGGCGTGGTCGCGACCGATGCGCTGATCGGGACGTTTGCATCCGTCCACGACCCGAGCCTCGTGCAGAACCGCTGCTTCCTGTACCACCTGATCGGCAACGGGACCGGCGAGTGG
>JAKFEI010000291.1:0-5011 GCA_036675765.1 Nocardioides sp.
GCTCGACCACTGCCGGATCGACCGGGTCAGGGGTGTAGGCGCGCGTCATCCGGCGTCGTCGTACGACCTCGGAGAACTCCACCGGCCCAGCCTATTGCTGCCTCGTCTGAGGTAGCTGCGGACCATGCCCGATCACCACGACGAGGAACTAAGGCACTTGCCCGATGTGCGGGCCTACCTCAGGGGACGAACCTCTAGGACATGAGCAACAACTACTTCCTCAACGCAGAGAACGAATACCGCCGTGAGCGCGTCGTCCGCGGTGTCGCCGCCAGCCGGTCCGGTCGTACCCGGACCTCCTGGCTGCGGCGCGTGGCCGCGACAGATCCCGCTGTCGAGCGCCACACCCGCTGAGCCCGCGCTGACCCCCGACGGGTGAGCACGCGCCTGTCGGCGCGGGACGCCATGATGGTGCCCGTGGCCGCACACAGCAGCCTGACCATGGTCGGGCGTGACGACGAGCTCGCGGAGGCGAGCGAGGTCCTCGACGACGCCGTACGCGCCGCCGGGGAGGGCACGTCCCGCCGGGTCGTGCTGCTGTCCGGCGACGCGGGCGTCGGCAAGACGCGGCTGCTGCGCGCGCTGCGCGACCACGCGCTCGAGCGCGACTGGCAGGTGCTCGCCGGCCACTGTCTCGACTTCGGCGACAGTGCCCTGCCCTACCTGCCCTTCAGCGAGGTGCTCGGCCGGATCGGTACGGCCCACCCCGAGCTGGTCGACGCGGTGGCCGCGCGCCATCCCGCCATCGCCCGCCTGCAGCCCGGCCGCCGGGCCCGCACCGTCGGTGACGACGACGCCGATGGCGACTTCACCCACGCGACCGACCGCGGCGACATCTTCGAGGCCGTGCACGCGCTGCTCGAGGCGGCGGCCACCGAGTCGCCCGTCCTGCTGGTCGTCGAGGACCTGCACTGGGCCGACCAGTCCACCCGGGACATGCTCGGCTTCCTGTTCACCCGCGCGTTCACGCAGCCGGTGGCGATCGTGGCGTCGTACCGGTCCGACGACCTCCACCGCCGCCACCCGCTGCGCCGCCAGGTCGCCGAGTGGTCCCGGCTGCCCCAGGTCGCCCGGCTCGCGCTCGGTCCCCTGAACGAGGCAGCCGTCCGGGCCCTCGTCCGCGAGCTCGAGCCGACGCTCGTCGACGACCGCTCGATCGACCGCATCGTCGAGCGGGCCGAGGGCAACGCGTTCTTCGTCGAGGAACTGGTGGCGTCCGGCTCCTGTGCCGACGGCGACGTCCCCGGCGACCTCGCCGACCTCCTGCTGGTCCGCCTCGACCGGCTCTCCGACTCCGCCCGCCAGGTCGTCCGCGTCGCCAGCGTCGCCGGCCGCCGGGTCGGTCACGACCTGCTCGCCGCGGCCGCCGCGCTGCCGGTCGACGAGTTCGAGGCCGGCATGCGCCAGGCCGTCGAGATGAACGTCCTCGAAGCCGGCGGCGTCTTCTACACCTTCCGGCACGCCCTCCTCGGCGAGGCCGTGTACGACGACCTGCTGCCCGGCGAACGGGTCCGGCTGCACGCCCGCTACGTCTGGGCGCTCGTCGACGGCGCCGCCCGCGGCAGCTCCGCCGAGCTCGCCCTGCACGCACGCCGCGCCACCGACCTCGACCGCGCCGTCACCGCGAGCATCGAGGCCGGCGACGAAGCGCTGGCCGTCGGCGGCCCGGACGAGGCGGCCGACCACTTCCAGCAGGCCCTCGAGCTGCTGGAGGACCCTGACCGGGTCGCCCGCCTCGGCATCGACCACGCCAAGCTGGTCGTCAAGGCGGCCGGAGCGCTCACGGCCGGCGGCGACGCCCAGCGGGCCTGCCAGCTGCTCGCCCAGCAGCTCGACCGGCTGCCCGCCGATGCTCCGAATGCGGCACGCGCCCGCCTGCTCAGCGAGTACGCCGAGGTCCTCTCCATCACCGAGACCGAGCTCGACCCGCGGGAACTGTCCGCCGAGGCCGTTTCGCTGGCGCCCGAGGGCGACAGCATGCTGCGCGCCAAGATCCTCGCGACGCACGCGCGGATCATCGGCTACCGCCACGGCACCGTGGACGAGGCCGAGGCCTATGCGACCGAAGCACTTGCGCTGGCAGAGCGGCTCGCGATGCCGGTGCTGGCCTCGGACATCCGGACCACCCTCACGGGGATGCGGGTCAAGACCGCTGCGGGCAACGACCAGGACGCCTTGCGCGCGGCGCTCGAACGGGCCGTCGAGCACGCTGCCACTGCCGGCGCCTTCCAGGCCGAGATCCGGGGCCGGTGGTTGCTCGGTCGCTCCCACCAGGACGCCGGCGAGTGGGAGCAGGCGGTTCGCTGGTTCAGCTCCGCGCTCGACCTCGGGGTCCGGGCGGGCCTCGTCTGGGCGCCGTTCAGCATCGACTCCCGGTGGCAGCTCACCTGGATCCGCTACATCCTCGGCGAGTGGGACGAGGTGCTCGCCCTCGTGGCACCCCTCGACGCGGTGGCCGGCCCTGCCATCCCGCGCGGCGTCGTCGAACCGGCTCGCCTCTCGGTGCTCGCCGCCCGTGGGGTCGACGTCCTCGACCGCGCCACGGCGTTGCGCGACCTGTGGGAGGACGAAGGCGGCGTCGCGGTCTTCAGCGCCGGCGTCGAGATCGAGGTCCACGGTGGACGCGGTGATGCCGCAGCCGCCATCGCGGTCTACGACGACGTCGTCGAGGTGCTGACCCGGATCTGGCACGAGCGCTTCGGCGCCCGCGTCCGACTCGCGGCGCAGACCCTGCGCGCCATCGCCCGCGCCATCCCCGTCGCCAGCGCCGCCGAACGCCGCACCCTGGCGGCCCGCGCCGACCTGCTCCGCGCCGACGGCGAGGACCTGCTGTCGTGGCTGCGCGAGACCGGTGCGACCTGGGGCCCCGAGGGCCGGATGTGGTCCACGCGCCTGGTCGCCGAGCACCAGCGCGTGCGCTGGCTGGCCGGGGTCGACCCCGGGCCGCGCGAGGAGCTGCTCGCCGCCTGGGCCGCTGCCCTCGACGCCGCCACGAAGTACGGCCACGTGCCCGAACAGGCCCGGGTGCGGGCGGCGTACGCCCAGATCCTGCGTCTCGTCGGGGACGTCGCCGACGCCCGCGAGGAGGCTGACGAAGCGCGGGCCCTCGCCGAGGGGCTCGGCGCCACCGTGCTGCTGAGGGACCTGCAGGAGAGTGGCGGCGGGCGGGGTGCCGCCGCGCCCGCGGTGCCCGGTGCTCCGGCACTGACCGCCCGCGAAGTGGAAATCCTTGCCCTCGTCGCAGAGGGCCGGTCCAACGGCGAGATCGGTAAGCAGCTCTTCATCAGCACGAAGACGGTGAGCGTCCACGTCTCCAACATCCTCGGCAAGCTCGGTGCCGCCGGACGCACGGAGGCTGCTGCCATTGCCCGGCGGGACGGTTTGCTGGGGGCGTAGCGTCACCCTGTGACCACTGAGCTCGAGGACACCCGCGCACTGACGATGCGCCGCTTCGGCCGTTCCAGCGGAACGGGAGGCAGCACGCTGCCGCCGGTCCGCCTGGACCAGTTGCCGCCCGGCCCCCGCTGGCCCTCGCTCGTGCAGACCGCGGCGCTGATGCGGTTCCGCCACCAGTTCCACCCCTGGTTGCACCGCAAGTACGGCGACGCGTACACCGTGAACCTCGTGCCCGGGAACCGTCCGCTGGTGCTGTTCACCTCGCCTGCCGTGACCAAGGAGATCTTCGCGGGCGACCCGGAGGTCTTCCACGCAGGCAAGGGCAACGCGATCCTCGGGCCGATCATGGGCGAGCACTCGCTGCTCCTGCAGGACTCGGCCGAACACCACCGCGCCCGCAAGCTGCTGATGCCCGCGTTCCTCGGCAAGGCCCTGCGCGGCTATCGGTCCCTGGTGTCCGACGTCGCGACGGCCGAGGTCGCCGGCTGGACCGAGGGGGAGACCTTCCGGTCGCTCGAGCGGATGAACGCGTTGACCCTGGACGTCATCCTGCGGGTGGTCTTCGGGGTCACCGACGAGGAACGGCTCGCGAAGCTGCGGCCCGCCGTCCGGCGGATCATCGACATCAACCCCGTGATCCTGCTCGGCTGGGCCTACCCGCGACTCCAGCGCCTCGGCCCGTGGCGTCGCACGATCGAGAACGCCGTCGAGCTCGATCGGCTGATGTACGCCGAGATCCGCGAGCGTCGTACCGCCACGGACCTGGCCGAGCGCCCCGACGTGCTCTCCCGCCTGCTGGCGGCGACGGACCCCGACGACGAGCACGGCGGGCTGTCCGACACCGAGCTGCGCGACCAGCTGGTGACGCTGCTGCTGGCCGGCCACGAGACGACGGCGTCGGCGCTGTCGTGGGCACTCGTCGAGATCGGCCGCAGCCCCGACCTGCGTGCCCGCACCGAACGGGCGGTCGACGAAGGCGACGACGCCTGGCTCGAAGCAGTCTTCAAGGAGTCGATGCGCCTGCATCCCGTGATCCCGATGGTGGTGCGCACGCTGATGGAGCCGACCACCGTCGGCGGCTGGGACCTTCCCGCCGGCACCACCGTCGGCCCGTCGATCATCATGAGCCACCAGCAGGAGTCGAACTTCCCCGATCCGGAGGCGTTCCGCCCCGAGCGCTTCCTCGCCGACGGCAACGATGCCGTGCCGGCGCTGAACGTGTGGATCCCGTTCGGCGGGGGAGTACGCCGTTGCATCGGTGCGGGCTTCTCCGTGATGGAGGGTGTCGAGGTGCTCCGCGCCGTCTTCCGTGAGTACGACGTCACGACCGTCGGCACCGACGTACCGAAGGTCCGCAACATCACCAGCGTGCCGCGGCGCGGGGCACGGATCCGGGTACGGCGACGCTGACCGTCGCTGCGACGTCCTCGAACACGTCGCAGTAGGCGGCGTACTCATCGCGCGCGACCGAGCCCGTGAGGGTGACGCCGACGCCATCGACGAGCCAGGCCCACTGGTCGCAGATCACGTCGATGCTCCCGACCCGATGGGCGAAGCGGCGATAGACGACCGGTTGTCCGTCGAGGTCGAACTCGTCGGAGTCCTCGACCTCGAA
>JAKFEI010000458.1:0-4970 GCA_036675765.1 Nocardioides sp.
TCGATGATGAGACAAACTGAGAGATCTGTCCAGTGCTGCAACGATGAATCCGGCTGTCGGTGGCGGTCTCTAGTCTCGGAGCAGGGCACCCGAGACGACGAGAGAGACGTACGCGAACCATGAGCGAAGCAATGATCCGCGCCAGCGGACTGACGAAGAGCTACAAGACGGTGCAGGCCCTGGGCGGGCTCGACCTGGCCGTCCCCGAGGGCAAGGTCCTCGCCCTGCTGGGCCCCAACGGCGCCGGCAAGACGACCGCAGTCCGCTGCCTGACCACGCTGCTGAAGCCGGACTCCGGTTCGGCCACGGTCGCCGGCGTCGACGTGCTGGCCGACCCGGCCGGCGCACGCGCCAAGATCGGACTGTCGGGGCAGTACGCCGCGGTCGACGAGCACCTCACCGGCTACGAGAACCTCGTCATGGTCGGCCGGCTCTACCACCTCGGGAAGGCGCGGGCGCAGGCTCGCGCCCGGGAGCTGCTCGAGCGGTTCGACCTGACCGAAGCGGGCGACCGGCCCTCCAAGACCTACTCCGGCGGCATGCGCCGTCGGCTCGACCTCGCTGGTGCGCTGGTCGCCGAGCCGCCCGTGCTGATCCTCGACGAGCCCACCACGGGGCTCGACGTGCGCAGCCGCCAGCAGATGTGGGACGTCATCCGCGAGCTCGTCGCCAGTGGGGCGACGTTGCTGCTGACGACGCAGTACCTCGAGGAGGCCGACCGCCTCGCCGACGACATCGTCGTGATCGACCACGGCCGTGCGATCGCGCACGGCACGGCCGACGAGCTCAAGGCCACGACCGGTGGCGAGCGGATCGAGGTCGTCCTCGCCGACGTCGAGGACCGCGAGGCCGCCGTGCGCTCCCTGGCCGACGTCGCCGTGGGCGACGTCCGGGTCAGCGAGAACGGTCGCGAGCTCAGTGTCGCCCTCTCCGGACGCGGTGCCGGCCAGCTGCTGCACGTCCTGCAGGGCTTCGAGCGCGATGCCGTCACCGTCCTCGACGTGGGCCTGCGCCGGCCGACCCTCGACGACGTCTTCCTCACCCTCACCGGTCACGCGGCCGAAGCCACCGACACCGATTCCGACACCGACGCCAACGAGAAGAAGGAGCTGGCGAAGTGAGCACCGCAGTCCAGGCCCTCACCGACGGCTGGGTCGTCGCCCAGCGCAACCTGATCAAGATCAAGCGGGTGCCCGAGGTGCTCGTCTTCGTGCTGATCAGCCCGATCATGTTCGTGCTGCTCTTCGCCTTCGTGTTCGGCGGAGCGATCGACCCGCCTGGGTCGGTCAACTACAAGGAGTGGCTGATCGCCGGCATCTTCGCCCAGACGGTCGTCTTCGGCGCGACCTTCACCGGAGCCGGTCTCGCCGAGGACATGCAGAAGGGCATCATCGACCGGTTCCGGTCGCTGCCGATGTCGAGCTCTGCGGTCCTGGTCGGTCGTACGACGTCCGACGTGGTCTACAACGTGCTCTCCCTCATCATCATGGCGCTCACCGGCCTGCTGGTGGGGTGGAGGATCCGCGAAGGCTTCGTCGACGCGATCCTCGGCTTCGGGCTGCTGCTGCTCTTCGCCTACGCGATCAGCTGGGTGATGGCGTTCGTCGGCATGCTGGTCCCGAGCGTCGAGGTCATCAACAACGCCTCGTTCATCGTGATCATGCCGCTGACCTTCGTGTCGAACGCGTTCGTCCCGACCGAGCAGTTCGAAGGCGTGCTGCGCACCTTCGTCGAGTGGAACCCTGTGTCCACGCTGACCCAGGCGTCCCGTGAGCTGTTCGGCAACACCGGCGGCATCGAGCCCACCGACGCGTGGTCGATGCAGAACCCGGTGCTCTACACCCTGATCTGGGTCGCGATCATCCTGGTCGTCTTCGCTCCGCTCGCGGTGCGGCAGTACCGCCTCACCACCAGCAAGTAGCCGGCCCGGTGCGCTCAGCGGAACGCTGAGCGCACCGGATCACTCCACCCGGGCGGTCAGCGGCAACCGACCCCGCGCGCACGCCCCGACGGCCGCAGCTGTGAGCAGCGGCAGCCCGACCACGACGGCCACGATGAGCAACCACGGCACGTCCATGCTGGAGAGCCCGGTCTCGTGGTGCCGGGTCAGCGGCTGACTGATCGCGAGTCCCGGGATGAAGCCGACCGGCGCCCCGAGCAGCGCACCGATGCCTCCGACGAACAGCGCATAGCCCGCCGCGACGCGCCGCCGTTCGCGCGGACGAGCGCCCACCGCCGCCATCGTGGCGAGGTCGGGGCGGGCATCGGACAGGGCCAGGAAGGTCGCCGTGAGCGTGCCGCCGAGCATCAGGATCCCGCCGAGCGCACCGAGCACGAACTGGATGATCCGCACCGCCGAATCGGCCTGGTAGCCGCGCTCGACGTAGAAGTACGGCTGGACCGGCAGCGCACCGAAGGCCTCCTGGATGTCCTTCTCCGCGTCCGTGCTGATCGGGCCGGGCAGCACCAGGCCGACGGTGTCGACCTCGAGCCCCAACTCCTTGACGATCGCGGGTGACATCAGCGCCGGAGCCGGCGGCGTCGGCACGGGCACCTGGACGACGCCGGCCTTCGCCGTGGCCGAGGCGAGGTCCTGCGGGAGTTCCTCGGTCGGCACGTAACGGCGTACGTCGACACGCACCTCGCTCGCGTCGGCACCGTCGTCGTTGGAGCCGCGGAGCAGCACGAGGCCCCCGTCATCGAGCAGGGCGTTGGCGCGCTCCCTGTCGTCGGCATCCATCTCGATGTAGTCGGGCACCTTCGTGCCGACGAGGTACGGCGAACCGATCGTGGACCAGTACTCCAGCATCATGGCCTCGCCAGCGGCACTGAACTCGATCTCGAGCTCGCCGGTGTCGGTCGAGGTCTGGAGCCCCCGGACCTGCTCGGCACCCTGGCCGGGCAGGTGGCGCGCGAGGGTCTCGTCGACAGCGTCCTTGTCCGCCTCGAAGCCATAGGCGACCGATGCCTGGCCGATGGCGAGCTGCGGGGTGTAGGCGTCCTTGTTGGCGGCCTCCTGGCTGCTGACGGCGATCCCGAGCGCCACCACGCCGGCGACGGTGGCGCCGACGGCGGCCACCGCGGGCACGGTGCGGGTGCGGTGGCGGGCAGCGTCGCGGGCGGCGAACCGCAGCGCGAGCGGCCATCGCGCGGACAGGCGGGCCATCAGCGTGACGACCATCGGCACCAGCAGGATCATCCCGAACACGGACACGATCGCGGATCCCGCGATCAGCAGCGGAGCGGTGTCCCGCCCACCGGCGGAGCCGAGGACGGCGCTGACGACACCGCCGCCCAGCAGGGCGAGTCCGAGGATCGGCGAGCGGACTGACGGGCTGCCCTCACCGCGACGCCCGGCCAGCACGGCCACGACGTCGTGGCGCGACGCCGAGAACGCGGGTACGACGGCGGCGAGCAGGGCCGACACCAGGCCGAAGGCGGCGACGACGAGCAGCAACAGCCACGGGACCTCGAACGGGCCGAAGCGACTGGTGTCGAAGCGTTGGGCGACGGGTACGGCGAGCGCGCCGATGACCACGCCGAGCACGACACCGAGGACGCCGCCGATCGAACCGATCACCACCCCCGAGGCGAGGACGGTCCTTCGCGCCTGGCGCGGCGTGCCCCCGGCCGCAGCGACGAGGGCCAGCGTGTGTGCCTGCGCCTTGGCCCGTACGGCGAACGCGGGGCCGGCCAGCAGCACCACTTCGAGGAGCACCATCGCCACGACCAGCGCCAGCACGGTCATCGTGATGTCGTCGATGCCGTCCTCTGCGGGGACGCCGTCGGGACCGGTGTGGTCCGGCGGGTCGGTGAGGACGGCCCGAGAGGTGATCAGCAGGCCGATCTTGTTGAGCTCCTTGACGTCGTCCCAGGTCACCGGGTCACCGCCCACCAACCAGCGACCCATCGTGCTCTCGCCCGTTCCGAACGCTCCGGGCAGGGCCGCTGCCAGGGGATAGCCCCTGGATCCGGCGCTCTCGGCGATGCCGACGACCTTGAGCTCGAAGGTCTGCTCGGTCCCGTCCACGAGCTTGCGGACCGCGGTCAGTGTGTCGCCGACACCGGGCCCACGGTCGGCGAGGGCCTGGTTGACGACGACCTGGCCGGGCCCGGGCGGGTACTGGCCGCTGATCGGTTGGAACAGGCCGTCGGTGATCGGGTTGGCGAGATCGGTCGCGAACGCCTCGAGGTCGCCGATGCCCTTGTCGGTCCGGAAGCCGATCGAGTCACGGCCGAAGACGGTGATCGGGCGGTCGGGGCCCACGGCCTTGCGAACAGCAGCGAGGTCGGTTCCGTCGAGGATGGCTTCCTCGTCGGTCTCGTTCTCGGCATTCCCGTAGCCGCCGGCCTCCGGGTCGGGGCTCTGGACGATGTTGTCGCTCCAGCTCGTCTCGATGATCGCCTCCGCCGACCCCATCCGCCGGTCGATGCCTTCGACGCTGGACACGTCGGCGGTCCGCCAGACGATCGCGGCAGCACTGACGGCGAGCACGGGCAGGCAGATGAGCACGAGCATCAGGGCGGTCTGGCCCTTGCGACGCAGTGCCTCGCGGCGGGCCAGGCGCAGGGCCACCCGCCAGCCTCCGCTGGTCGACAGGTTCTGGCTCATCGCGCAGCGTGCTCGGTGAGGACGTCGACCCGGTCGGCGCCGGTCTCGTCGACGACCACGCCGTCACGGAGGAACACGACCCGGTCGGCCCACGCCGCGTGGCGCGCCTCGTGGGTGACCAGGACGCCGGCGGCGCCCGCGTCGCAGCGCGCGCGCAGCAGCTGCAGGATCTCCTCGCCGGTCTCGGTGTCGAGGGCGCCGGTCGGCTCGTCGGCGAGGATCAGGCGTCGCTCGCCGATGATGGCGCGCGCGATGGCGACCCGCTGCTGCTGGCCACCGGACATGTCGTCGGGGAACCGGTCGGCGAGCTCGCCGATGCCGACCTCGGCCAGCGCGGTGCGCGCCTCCTGGCGTGCGG
>JAKFEI010000516.1:0-4967 GCA_036675765.1 Nocardioides sp.
GCCACCGGCGAGGTCGCCTGCTCGGGCGTGCACGGCGCCAACCGTCTCGCGTCCAACTCGCTGCTCGAGGGACTCGTCTTCTCGCGGCGCATCGCCGACGTGCTGCCCGGCGAGATCGCCCCGTGGCGCGAGACCTCCGAGGACGGCCGCACCGCGGGCCTTGTTGCCGGCGACGTGCGCCGGGAGCTGCAGGAGGCGATGTCCTCCAGGGTCGGCGTCCTGCGTACGGCGCCCGGCCTGGCCGAGGCAGGTGCGGTGCTCGACAAGCTCGCCGGCCGCACCGCCGACGTCGTGGGACAGGACGCGTGGGAGGCGACCAACCTGGTCACCATCAGCGCCGCTCTCGCCGACGCCGCCGCGCTGCGCGAGGAGACCCGCGGCTCGCACTGGCGTGAGGACTTCCCCGATCGCGACGACGCCCACTGGGCCGGGCACTTCGACGTACGGATGAGCGACGGCGTGACCACGGTGGCCTTCGTGGCGTCGCCCGCCACCGACGGCACCGTGAACGGCGTCATGGCTGGCACTGTCGGTGGCACTGTCGGTGGCACTGTCGATGGAGGTGCAGCGTGATCGCCCGGACGTCGTACGACGCCCTGCCGGCGTCGCTCGTCGAGGAGATCGCCGCGGCCGGGCTCGACCCGAAGGCGGTCTACGACCACGTCGCGCTGGCGTTCGAGGAGGACCTGCCCGGCGGCGCCGACGACGTCACCAGCGCCGCGATGCCCGACATGGGCCGCGCCGTGGCTGACTTCGTGGCGCGCGAGCCGGGTGTCGTGGCCGGTCTCGCCATCGCCGAGCTCTCGTTCAGCTACGCCCTCGGCGACACGGTGGAGCTGAGCGGGCGCGTGGCCGACGGCACGCGCGTCCAGCCCGGCGACGTCGTACTCACGGTGGCAGGCCCCGTCCAGGGCGTCCTGACCGCTGAGCGCACCGCCCTCAACTTCGCGTCGCACCTGTCCGGCGTCGCCACGGCGACGGCCGCGTGGGTCGACGCCCTGGCCGGCACCAGCGCGCGGGTGCTCGACACCCGCAAGACGCTGCCGGGTTGGCGCGCGCTGCAGAAGTACGCCGTTGCATGCGGCGGCGGCGTCAACCACCGGTTCAGCCTCGTCGACCGGGCGATGGTCAAGGACAACCACGCCGTCGCCGCGGGCGGTGTCGTGGCCGCGTACGAGGCCGTCGTCGCCGCGAACCCCGGCCTCCGCGTCGAGGTCGAGGTGATGAACCTCGACGAGCTGCGCGACGTCCTCGCCGCAGGCTGCACCGAGGTGCTGCTCGACAACATGAGCACCGCCGACATGGCCGAGGCCGTCCGGATCAACCAGGCCGCCGGCGGCAGCGCGACCCTCGAGGCGTCGGGTGGGCTCACCCTCGAGCGCGCCCGGGAGGTCGCCGAGACCGGAGTCGACTTCATCTCGGTCGGTGCGCTGACCCACTCGGTCAACGTGTTCGACCTCGGCCTGGACTTCCGGACGACGTAGTCCCATGCCGCTGCTCGCCGCCGACATCGGCAACGCCCACACCGTCCTCGGGTTGCTCGAGGACGGTGACGTGGTTGCCGACTGGCGGGTGTCGACCGACGAGCGGCGTACCGCTGACGAGTGGTCGGTGCTGCTGCGCGGGCTCCTCGGTGACCTCGAGCAGGACGTCTCCGGGATCGTGGTGTGCTCGACCGTTCCCGCCGGGCTCAATGCGTGGCGCGAGATGCTCTCGGTCCATTTCGCCGATGTCGCGCAGGTCATTGTCGAACCCGGTATTCGCACCGGAGTTCCGATCATGGTCGACAATCCCCGTGAAGTCGGCACCGACCGGATCATCAATGCCCTTTCCGCAGCAGCCGATTATTCGGGTCCCGCGATTGTCGTCGACTTCGGTGGTACTGCCACGACTTTCGACGTGGTCGACGCCCAGGGCCGGTATGTCGGCGGTGCGATCACACCCGGAATCGAAATCTCCCTCGACGCCTTGAGCCGCGGCGGCGCCCAATTGCGGATGGTCGAACTCGTGCGACCGCGGGGCGTCATCGGCAAGAACACCGTCGAAGCACTCCAGTCAGGCATGGTCTTCGGCGTCGCCAGCCAGGTGGAGGGCATGGTCGAGCGCCTGATTGCCGCACTGGGTTGTGCGACCGACGACGTCGCGGTCATTGCCACCGGACACCTGGCTCCGCTGGTCCTCGAGGAATGTCGCTGTTTCACCGACCATTCCCCGTGGCTGACCCTGCGCGGACTGGAAAAGGTGTTTCTGCGCAATCAGCGTTGAGCAGTGCTGATTCAGATATTCGCGCCCGTGTGCTTTGATCGTGGCAATACGACTCGTTCATCGAGTTGATTCTGATATTGCGACGAAAAGGAGAGCATGCGATGGCTCAGAAGGTCAGCATCACATTGGTGGACGACATCGACGGCACCGAGGCGAGCCAGACCGTGGTCTTCGGCCTCGACGGCACCAGTTACGAGATCGATCTCAACGACAAGAACGCCGATGCGTTGCGCGAGTCGCTGGCGACCTACGTCGGCCACGCCCGCAAGGTCGGCCGCGCCGCCCGCCGCGGTGCCCGTGCCGCGACCTCCGCCGACGGCGGTGCCTCCGCCAAGGAGATCCGCGAGTGGGCCCGCTCCAACGGGTTCGCCGTTCCCGAGCGCGGCCGGATCCCTGCCGACGTACGCGAGGCGTTCGACTCCGCCAACTGAGGCCGAGAACCGTCGACTTCGCCCTCCCCCGTGTGGGGGAAGGCCAAGTTCGCTCCGGTGAGGGTGGTCGCGCCGGTCTCGTCACCGGAGGATTCGACGCATGAAGCCTGATCTCCTGCGACCACACGACCGAGCTGTTCCCGCGGCCTACTGGGTGGCCTGGAGCGTGGCGACGCTCGTCGTCGTGATGTCCTTCGCGACCGCACGCTGGTTGCCGTGGTTCATCGAGGATGCCGGCATCGGTTACGGCCGATACGGGACCATCACCGGGTGGGCGGTGTCGTTGATCGGCCTGGCCTTCTCGGCGGTTGTTGCGCCGGCCTGCTGGTTGGCCTTCAGGTGGCCTGCCTTCGCGATCTGTCTGGCGGCCTCGCCACTGCTGATCACGCTGCTGGACCCGACGCGGGCCCCGATGCACTTCGGGGTGCTGGCCAACCTCGGTGCGGTGGCCATCACTGCCGGGTGGCGACGCCCCCTGGCATCCGTCGTCGCTGTCGGCATCGCGCTGCTGAGCGTCGCGGTGTGGCTGGGTACGGGGATCACGATGGCGGCGCCGTTCGGGGCCAGGATCCAGCTGGAATACACCGAGCCGGTCTCGCTCGGTGCGGTCTACGTCGTCGCCTTCGGCCTGCTGCTCGGTTTCTCCCTGTGGTTCCGATCGGTCGCGATGCGCGAGGAGCAACGCGTCGTGCTCGAGGCCAGGGCCGACGAGGTTGCTGATCAGGCCGCAGTCGTCGCCGAGCGGGCCCGGCTCGCCCGCGACCTGCACGACGTCGTCGCCCACCACATCTCGCTGATCGCAGTGCGTGCCGAGACCGCTCCCTACACCGAACCCGAGCTCGGTGACGCCGGCCGCCGGGTGCTCACCGACATCGCTGCCGACGCGCGGCTCGCCCTCGATGAACTGCGCGGGGTGCTCGGCATCCTGGGCCGTGCGGGGGAAGCCGAACGGGCACCGCAGCCGACGCTGGCCGACATTGCCGGCCTGGTCGAACGCACCCGCGCAGCAGGCCAGGACGTCCACCTCAGCGGTGATCCCGGCGCCCCGGTCCCGGGCGCGGCCGGGTACGCGGCCTACCGGGTGGTGCAGGAAGCACTGACCAATGCCCGCAAGCACGCGCCGGGCTCCGTCGCGACGATCGCGGTGGAGACGACACCCCGTCTGCTCACGGTTCGAGTGTCGAATCCGGCCGTCGAGGCGTCGTACGACGGCAGCGGTGGGCGTGGGCTCGTCGGCATGCGTGAGCGGGTGGAGGCACTCGGCGGGCGCCTGCGCCTGCGCACGACCGAGGGTAGGTTCGACGTGGAGGCGACGTTGCCGACGGGAGGACCCGATGCCGGCTGAACCGCTGACGGTGGTGGTTGCCGACGACCAGCCCGTGATCTGTGCAGGCTTCGCTGCTCTCCTCGAAGCGCAGCCCGGCCTGTCGGTGGTGGGCACGGCCGGCAACGGCCGCGAGCTGATCGACCTGGTTGCCCGGACGCGTCCCGACGTCGCGCTGGTCGACGTACGGATGCCGGAGGTCGACGGCATCGAGGCGACCGCGGTGATCACCCGCGACCACGCCACGCGCGTGTTGATCCTGACCACCTTCGACCTCGACGCCTACGTGTACGACGCCGTCCGGGCCGGTGCGAGCGGCTTCCTCCTGAAGGACGCGACGGCGGAACGGCTCGTCGAAGCCGTGCGGCTCGTCGCCGAGGGAGCCGTCCTGCTGGCGCCGGCGGTGAGCCGGCAACTGGTGGCAGCCCGGTTCGCCGAGGTGCCCGGCGCGCGTCCGGAGCCTGCGGCGGCCGCCGACCTCAGTCCTCGCGAGCGCGAGGTGCTGATGGAACTGGCCAGGGGACGGTCCAACGCCGAGATCGCAGCGGAGCTCCACGTCTCGTTCGAGACCGTGAAGTCCCACGTCGCGGAGGTGTTGCGCAAGCTCGGCCTGCGTGACCGCATCCAGGTGGTCGTCTACGCCTACGAGCACGGCTTGGTCGGCCGTGGCTGACGCCCGCGTTCGCTGACAGCGGACGGACGGGTTCGGGAAACATGGAACGCGTAGGCTGTCCGTGGGGTTGTAACCCATTGAACTTCCCCTGTTGCTGAGGAGCGTGCTGATGTTCGAGCGGTTTACTGACCGAGCCCGCCGTGTGGTCGTGTTGGCCCAGGAAGAGGCTCGCATGCTCTCCCACAACTACATCGGGACCGAGCACATCCTGCTCGGCCTGATCCACGAGGGTGAGGGAGTCGCCGCGAAGGCGCTGGAGTCCCTCGACATCTCG
>JAKFEI010000522.1:0-4924 GCA_036675765.1 Nocardioides sp.
CGGCAAGTCCAAGATCGGCGACCGGTCCCTCCAGGGCGCGAAGCTCAGCGACGTGGACGGCGACGGGAAGGCCGACGTGGTGTTCGTGGTCAAGGCCTACAACGACACGAAGTTCACCGGTGTTCAGGTCATGAAGTCGACGGGTGCCATCTTCGAGTCGGCGCTGGTCTGGGCCGAGACGCCCGTGTGCGTGGACGACGGCTGCCGGATCGAGTTCCTGCCGAAGGTCCGCTGACCGGTTCGGCCGGTCCTGCCCCTCGGTCCTACTGGTCGAGCTCCTTGCGGAGCTCGGTGACGACCGAGTCGACGACGGCGACCAGGTCGCCGTCGGTGCGTTCGGCAACGGCACGTTGCCGGGCGTACGAGGGTCCGCGCTTCAGCAGGTCCATGACCGACGCGAGCTCTTCCTCGCAGCCGAGCTTCGCCGCCGTGGGCTCCAGCTGCGGGATCAGGTCGGCAAGGTCATCGGTGACGAGTCGCTCGTTGGACTTGTCGTCGAGGATCACGATCGCCTCGACGCCGTACCGGGCGGAACGCCACTTGTTCTCCTGGACGTGCCACGGCGGCATCGTCGGCAAGGTCTCGCCGGCGGCAGCGCGGTCGTCGAGCCAGATCGCCAGGCAGTGCATCAGGGCGACCAGCGCTGACATGTCGCTCAGCGTGGAGACGCCGTCGCAGATCCGGTTCTCGAGGGTGCCGTGCTTGATGGCCGGGCGTACGTCCCAGCGGATCTCGCTCAGGTCGTCGATGACGCCCGTGACGATCTGGTCGCTGGCGAACTGCTCGAACTCCTCCCACCGCTCGAACTGGAACGGCAGGCCGGCGGTCGGCAGCTGCTGGAACATCAGCGCGCGGTTCGACGCGTAGCCAGTGTCGACGCCGTTCCAGATCGGCGAGGACGCCGACAGGGCCTGCAGGTGCGGGAAGTAGGTGAGCAGCGCGGACATCACCGGCATCACCCGGCTCTGCTCGGGCAGACCGACGTGGACGTGCACTCCCCAGATCAGCATCTGGCGGCCCCACCACTGCGTGCGGTTGATCAGCTCGGCGTACCGATGGCCCTCGGTCAGCTGCTGACCGGTCCACGAAGCGAACGGGTGCGTGCCGGCGCCGTACAGGTCGATGTTCAGGTCGTCGGCCGCCGGTACGACGTACCGCAGCGTGTTGCGCAGGTCCGCCATCGCGTCCTTCACCGTCGGGCAGATCCCGGTGACGACCTCGACGGTGTTCTTCAGCAGTTCCTTGTGGAGCTTCTCCGGCTCCGGCATCCGGGGCTTGGCCCGTGCGAACAGGTGAGCCGCCTCGTTGCGGAGGTCGCGGGTTGCCCGATCCACCAGTGCGAACTCCCACTCCACCCCCAGCGTGGGTTCTGCTGATCCGTGGAAGTCGATGCGCACCCGTTCAGCGTAGGGCCTGACCGGCGACCTGCGAGCATGGCCGGGTGGACGATCCGCGGACTCTGCATCGCACTCTCGACCTGTGCCTGAAGGTCGGCGAGGTCCTGCTCTCCTCAGGCGCCGGCGCGGCGGACGTGGTGGCAACGATGCGCGCGCTGTCGCGCGCGCTCGGCGTGCGACAGTCGCAGATCGATGTCACCTTCACCTCGCTCGCGATGAGCGTGCAGCAGGGTCCCGACGAGTCGCCCGTGACGCAGATCCGCCAGGTCACCCAGCGCGAGATCGACTACGAGGACCTCACCCGCGTCGACCAGCTCGCGCGCGACGTCGTGGCTGGCCGGACCAACCTCGAGGAGGCGCGCACGACCCTCGCCCGGATCGTGTCCTCCGGGCACGTACGCCCGCGGTGGGCGGCGACGCTGGGCTGGGGATTGATGTGCTGCGGCATCGCGCTGCAGCTCGGGGGCGGACCCGTCGTCGTGCTCGTGGCGATGCTGGCGGCCGTCTGCATCGACCGCCTCCAGCTGGTGATGACCCGGCGCAGGCTGCCCGTCTTCTACCAGCAGATCGCCGGCGGGGTGGTGGCGACGGTGCTCGCCTCGGCCTGCACCCGGCTGGCCGAGCCCTGGGTCCACCTCAACGCCTCGCTCGTGGTGACGGCGAACATCATCATGCTGCTGGCCGGGATCGGTTTCATGGGTGCGATCCAGGACGCGCTGTCGGGATTCTTCGTGACTGGCGGCGCCCGTGTCCTCGAGGCCGTGCTCGCGACGGCCGGCATCATCGCGGGTGTCAGCGGCGGGCTGTCACTGTGTGCGGCGGTCGGACTCGAGATCCCACGGCTCGAACTGCCTCGGTTCGACCTCGTGAGCCTGTCTGCCGCAGCAGTGGGTGGCGGCATCGCGGCGGCATCGTTCGCGTTCGCCTCCTACGCGCCGTGGCGGACCCTGTTGCCGGTCGGCGTCCTCGGCGGCGTCGGGATCGCCGCGACCGAGGCCGTCGCGCAAGCGGGTTTCGGCCGGACCTGGGCGGTCGGGGTCTCGGCGTTCGTGATCGGCCTGTTCGGCTACACCGTCGGTCGGCGCTTCCGCGTCCCGCCGTTCGTCGTGGTGGTCTCCGCCGTCGTACCCCTGCTGCCGGGCCTCTCGATCTACCGCGGCCTCTTCCTCCTCGGCGAGGAAGGCGGGCAGCAGGTCGCCGACGGCCTGCTGGCGATGGCCACGGCCGCGTCCATCGCGATCGCCCTCGCCGCGGGCGTGATCCTCGGCGAGTACGTCGCCCAACCAGTGGTGCGCGAGGCCCGCCGCGTCGAGCAGCGCCTCTCCGGCCCGCGCCTGGTCGGCATCACCCGCCACCCACGCAGGAAGCGACCCGGGAACGGCCGACCCTCGCGGCGGGACCGCTGACGCCGGCTTCGGTGGACCGTCAGGGGAGCAGGTCGACGAGGGTGGGGAGGGACCCGGTGACGAGGTGCAACAGGTCGTCGCGGGTCAGGCCCGCGGAGTGGTCGCACCAGGTGAGGACGAGGTCCTCGACCATGGCCTGCCAGGCGTGGATCACCAGTCGGACGGCCGGGGTGTCCTCGATGACCAGGCCTCCGGGGTCGGCGGTGAAGAAGCGGTCGGCGAGTGCCGCGAAGGTGGTCTCGTAGATCGCACGCAGGTTGTCGTTGCTGCCAGACGCCGCCTTCACGAGCGAGCGGTAGCCGGGTGCGTTGGCGACGACGTAGTCGACGTAACCGGCGAGCGAGACCAGCAGTCGTTCGAGCGGCTCACCCTCGGCCGGGGGAGCGGTCTGTGCGTAGAGGTCGTCAGCCGCGCGCTGCACGACGGCTTCGTAGAAGCCCTGCTTGCCGCCGAAGTAGTGGTACAGCAGACCGCGCGAGATGCCCGCTTCCTCGGCGAGGAGGTCGATGGACAGCTCCTCGAGCGAGCGCGTCGCGAGCAGTCGCACGCCGAGGTCGAGCAACTGGCTGCGTCGCTCGTCGGGGGTCAGGCGGGTGCGGGAGGGGGTGGCGGTCGTCACGTGGACCATTCTATTGACAGGTATTCAATAGTGGCAATAGCGTCATCCCATGAGTTCAACCACGAGTCCCACGCAGGTCGACCACCTCATCGTCGGCGCCGGCTTCGGCGGTCTGGCCGCGGCCATCAAGCTCGACGAAGCAGGCGAGCGCGATCTCGTCGTGATCGAGAAGGACAGCGACGTCGGTGGCACGTGGCACATCAACACCTACCCGGGTGCCGAGTGCGACGTCCCGAGCCAGCTGTACTCGTACTCGTTCGCCCTCAACCCGGACTGGTCGAAGATCTACTCCCCGCAACCGGAGATCCTCGAGTACATCCGCAAGGTCGCCCGCGAGTCGGGCACGCTCGACCGGTTCGTCTTCAACACGGCCGTCATCGACTCGACCTGGGATGCCGAGACCCAGCGCTGGACCGTGCGTACCGAGGGCCCTGACGGCCCCCGCGTGTACGCCGCCCGCACCGTCGTCTCCTGTGCCGGCGGGCTCTCCGAACCGCGACTGCCCGAGATCGACGGCATCGACTCGTTCAAGGGCGAGATCTTCCACTCCGCCCGCTGGAACCACGACGTCGACCTGACCGGCAAGCGCATCGCCGTGATCGGTACCGGCGCGTCCGCGATCCAGCTGGTCCCCGAGCTCCAGCAGGTCGCCGGACACGTCGACGTCTACCAGCGCACGCCCAACTGGGTCATCCCGCGCAACGAACGCAAGTTCACCAGTCTCGAGAAGGCGGCGTTCCGCAAGGTTCCGGGCCTCCAGCGCGCCGCGCGTTCGGCCGTCTACTCGACCCTCGAGGGCCGGGTGCCGGCGTTCGCGAAGTTCCCCGACCTGCTCAAGGTCGTCGAGGCACAGGGCAGGAAGAACATCAACGGCGCGATCAAGGACCCCGAGCTGCGCGCCAAGGTCACCCCGAACTACCGCGCGGGCTGCAAGCGGATCCTGATCTCCAACAAGTGGTACCCCGCGCTCGCCGCCGACAACGTCGACCTGGTCACCGATCCGATCGTGCAGATCACCCCCAACGGTGTGGTCACGGCCGACGGCACCGAGCGGCCGATCGACGTCCTCGTCGTCGCGACGGGCTTCTACGTCACCGAACCCCCCATCGCCGAGCACGTCACCGGCAAGGACGGCCGGACGCTGGCCGACGTGTGGAACGAGCAGGGCATGGCGGCGTACAAGGGAACGACCATCCACGGCTTCCCGAACCTCTTCCAGATCGTCGGTCCGAACACCGCCCTGGGCCACTCGAGCATCATCTTCATCATCGAGTCGCAGGTGAAGTACGTCGTCGAGGCCGCCAAGGCGATGCGGCGTGAAGGCCTCGGTGCGGTTGAGCCCACGCAGTCCGCGCAGGACGAGTGGACCGCCGACATCCGGCAGAAGATGAAGCCGACCGTGTGGCAGACCGGCGGTTGCGCCAGCTGGTACCTGGACAAGTTCGGCAACAACACCACCCTCTGGCCCGGACAGACGTTCACGTTCCGCCAGCACCTGACAA
>JAKFEI010000269.1:0-4898 GCA_036675765.1 Nocardioides sp.
CCCGCGATGCCGTCGAGCTTCTTCACCGTGGACTCGAACTCGGCGACCAGGTCGGCGACGACCTCGGCGACCGGCCGGACCTCGTTCATCCGACCGACGATCTGCCCGATCGGCATCGAGATCACGTCAGGATCCCCCGAGGCGTTGATCCGGTTGTGCGCGTCCGCGACCAGCAGGTTCTGCAGCGGCATCGGGAGCGGTGCCGGTGCACCCTCCTCGTTCCACGACTCGGTCCACTTCGTCTTGAGCAGACGGGCCGGCTTGCCGGTGTAGATCCGGGTGCGGACCGTGTCGGACGACGTCGCCCGCAGGAACGCGGTCTCCCAGCCCTTGTTGCCGGAGAGGTTGCGATACTCCTCCGTACCCAGCCAGATCGACCCGGTCCAGACACCCTGGGCACCGAGCGCGAGCGACGCGGCGATCTGACGACCCGAACCGATGCCACCGGCACCCAGCACCGGGACGTCGGGGCCGACGGCATCGACGATGTCGGGCGTCAGCACCATGCTGGCGATCTCGCCGGTGTGTCCGCCCGCCTCGTAACCCTGGGCGATGATGATGTCCACGCCGTTGGCCACGTGGCTCAGCGCGTGCTTGGGCGCACCCGCCAGGGCAGCGACCTTCAGGCCGGCCGCGTGGCACTGCTCGATCACGTCGACCGGCGGCGAGCCGAGCGCGTTGGCGATCAGGACCGGCCGGTGCTGCAGCGCGACGTCAACGTGCGAGCGCGCCATCGAGTGCAGCCAGCCGAGGACACCCTCGCGGCCCTCGCCCTCGGGCAGCGGCGGAACGCCCAGCTTGAGCAGCGTCTCGTCGACGAACTTCCGGTGCTCTTCTGGGATGTACGACGACAGGTCGGCCGACGTGCCCTCCGTGGGGATCTTCATCGGCATCACCACGTCGACGCCGTACGGCTTGCCGTCGGTGTTCTCGTCCATCCACGTGAGGACCCGCTCGAGCTCGTCGGTGTCGTTGAAGCGGACGCACCCCAGGACGCCGAGACCGCCGGCGCGGGAGACCGCAGCAGCGACGTGCTCGGACGGCGTGAACGCGAAGATCGGGTACTCGATGCCGAAGGCATCACACAGTGCGGTCCTCATCAGACCGACACCTCCTCGGTACGGTTCTCGAGCGCCAGTTCCTTGGCGCGGGGGTATTGGGCCTTGCCGGTCGCGTTGCGCGGAACCTCCGCGACGAGCGTCAGTACGCGCGGGAGCTTGTAGCCGGAGAGGTGCGAGCGCAAGAAGGTCCGCAGCTCCTCCAGTTCGACGGTCGCGCCGGGGCGGGGTTCGATGACAGCCGCCACGGTCTGGCCGTACTTCTCGTCGGGCAGACCGACCACGAGGACGTCGTACACACCGGGGTGGGCCTTGATGGCCTGCTCCACCTCTTCGGGGTAGACCTTCTCGCCGCCGGTGTTGATGCAGTTCGATCCGCGACCGAGCAGGGTGATCCGGTTGCCCTCCTCGATCCGGGCGTTGTCGCCGGGGATGGAGTAGCGGACTCCGTCGATCTCGATGAAGGTGCGCGCCGACTTCTCGGGGTCCTTGTAGTAGCCGACGGGGACGTTGCCCGAGCGAGCCGTGCGGCCGACCTTGCCGACGTCGGTGACCGGGTCGAGGATCTGGTTGTCGTCGCCGAGGATCACCGTGGTCGGCGGGATGGAGACCACCGGACCGTCGGTGGACAGGGCGCTGGCGTCCTGCAGGCCGGTGCCCTGGAAGCCGGTCTCCGAGGAGCCGATGGAATCGGTGAAGACGGCGTTCGGGAAGTGCTTCATCCACCGCTCCTTCACCGACTTGGAGAAGATCGCAGCGCTGGACGCGATGGCGAAGAGCGTCTGGCCGGAGTAGTCGCCCGCCTCGAAGGCGTCGATGAGCGGAACAGCCATGGCGTCCCCGGTCATGAACATCATCTGCACGCCGTGCTGGTCGACCAGCTCCCAGGTGCGGACCGGGTCGAACTTCGGCTCGAGGATGGTGACCTGGCCGGCGAAGAGGTGCATCAGGAGCGAGGCCTGCGCACCGCCGTGCATCAGGGGGCTGAGCGGCAGCGTGACGAGGCTGTCCTGCAGTGCCTTCTTCGACTGGTCGTACTCCTCCAGCGGCTCGGCCGTCATGAAGTCGATGCCACCGCCGAGCACGCGCCAGAAGTCCTCGTGGCGCCACATGACGCCCTTGGGGAAGCCGGTCGTGCCGCCGGTGTAGATGATGTGGATGTCGTCCGGGCTTCGCTCGCCGAAGTCACGGACGTCGGACTGACCGGCGACCGCCTCCTCGAGGAGGACGCCGCCGTACGACGAGACGTCGCTGGTGTCGTCCGGCTCGAGCGGGTTCGGTACGACGACGACCGTCTGCAACTTGTCGAACTTCGGCGCCACCTCGGCGACCAGCGGCGCGTAGACGCGGTCGTGCACCAGACCGACGAGGTCGGCGTTGTCGAAGAGGTACTCGAGCTCGCCGGCGACGTACCGGAAGTTCACGTTGATGGCGACGGCGCGCACCTTGAGGATCGCGATCAGGGCGATCACGTGCTCGATGCTGTTCTTGGCGTAGAGCCCCACATGGTCACCGTGACCGATGCCCTGGGCCTGCAGGTAGTGCGCGAGCCTGTTCGACTCGGCTTCCAGCTCGGCGAAGGAGATGACGCGATCGCCCACCTGCACGGCAGGCTTCTGGGGGACGACGTCGACGGCATGTTCGAAGAGATCGGCAATGTTCAAGGCCACGATCCGAGACTAGAACACGTTTCACTTTTTCGCTAGCGTGGTTCACATGTCCCCCACCGATGACGCTGCCAACGACCGTGGACCCGACTGCCTCGTCGAGCAGGACGGCCACAAACTGATCGTCACCATGAACCGTCCTGAGCGCCGCAACGCGCTCTCCAGCTCCATGCTGCGGATCATGGAGCAGGCCTGGGACCGGGTGAACTCCGACCCCGAGATCCGGGTCTGCATCCTGACCGGTGCGGGCGGCTACTTCTGCGCGGGGATGGACCTGCAGGCAGCCGACGAGAAGCCGCCGTCAGAGGCATTCGAGTCCGGCGCGTACGACCCGACGGTGATCAAGGGCCTGCTCAAGGGCTTCCGGCTGACCAAGCCGCTGATCGCAGCCGTCGAGGGCCCGGCGATCGCCGGGGGCACCGAGATCCTGCAGGGCACCGACATCCGCGTCGCCGGTGAATCCGCGAAGTTCGGAGTCGCCGAGGCCCGCTGGAGCCTCTACCCGATGGGCGGCTCGGCGGTCCGACTCCCCCGCCAGATCCCGTACACGGTGGCAGCCGAGCTCTTGTTGACCGGGCGCACCCTGCTCGCCCCCGAGGCCAGGGAGCTGGGCCTGATCGGCCACGTCGTGCCGGACGGCGAGGCACTGGCGAAGGCCCACGAACTGGCGGACATGGTCGCCGCAAACGGCCCGATCGCGGTCCAGGCGATCCTCAAGACGATGCGCGACTCCGAGGGAAAGCACGAGGACGACTGCTGGGCCGACGACGCGAAGGTCGGCGCTCCGGTCTTCTCCTCGGAGGACGCCAAGGAAGGTCCGCGCGCGTTCCTCGAGAAGCGGAAGCCCGAGTTCAAGGGCCGCTGACCCGAGGGGGAGCAAAAGGGCACGCCGGCCTCGCCCTTCAGGGCAGAGAAAGGTAAAGACTTCCCGGAGTCACTGGCGCCGACCTGCACGCAGGAAGATAGTGAGCACCGCACTCCTGCTTGTGCTCCCATCCCCTATCGGCAGGTGAACTCCCGTGCGCCCTCGGATCCTTTTCAGTGCCCTCTCGGTGACCGCGATGCTGTCGGTCCTCGTCAGTCCCGCCGTCGCCCAGGCTGATCCCGCGACACCGGGCTCCTCGCCGACGGTGCGGTGTGCCAGTCCGCCGACGACCGACGGAGCGACCGCGGAGAACCGCGACCGCTTCGTCGACCTCTGGGCCGAGCGGTTCACGGACAACTCCTGGCGCAAGGACTACGTCGCCCTCGAGCAGGTGCCGGCCGACATCGTCGCCGAAGGCTTCCACGCGCTCCCCGAGCCGACCCAGTTGTGGTTGAGCGCCTGCCTCCTCGAGGAACTGCTCGACATCACGAACACGACGCCCGCGGCGCAGGAGCGCGAGACCTACCTGGCCGGCGTCGCGATGGTGATCTTCGGCAAGGAGGGCACCGAGGACCTCAAGGAAGAGCTCAACGAAACGACGCCGACTCCGCCGCCGGCCGACACCCCGCCGGTCAACCGTGACCAGACCGGCGAGGCGCTGGACGCCGTGGCGGAGGAACTGGCGGAGGCGCCGAGCCTGACCTCGGCGCAGCTCCCGCGTTCGTCGGTGACCGCACCGACCGCACGCACGTCGAGCAACATCACGGCCGACCTGCCGCCGAGCTTCAACGACACCCTCACCTCGCTGCCGCTCGTGCCCCTGGTGCTGGACGCGCTGGATGCGGTCCTGCAGGAGGTCAGCAAGATCCAGGGCAAGTTGTTCACCCTGCCGGTCGTGAACCTGCTGTCCCCGCTGTTCTACAAGATCTGCGCCGAGTCGCCGACCATGCCGCTGTCGTGCAGCATCTCGCTGCCGGTCGGTGTCCCGGTGCCGGCCGACGTCACGGGCGACAACCTGCCCGACGTGCTGGCGCAGCTCAACCCGGTCACCAACCTGATCGACGTCGGCGCCCGGTTCGCGGTGCAGCGGATCACCCCCAACAGCGGCCCGCTCCCCGCTCACGTGTTCGCCGTCTATGACACCCCGATCGTGAAGAACCGGGTGGCGGTCGGCATCGACGGCCGCGCCTCGACCCTCGGCGGCAACAGCACCGCCCGGGTGCTGCTCAAGAACATCGTGGACGCGATCACCGGCGACATCCGCGTCGCCGCGGACGTCATCTCGACCAACCCGGGCCCGAAGGAGGC
>JAKFEI010000264.1:0-4869 GCA_036675765.1 Nocardioides sp.
CTGCTGCGACATACCGCGGGGATGGCCGTCCGCCGCGTAACGCTAGTCCGATCGGACTAGACCGGACCGAACGCGCCACCGGTGTGCCCGGCCCTGCGCGAAGTGACCATTGACATATGCGTCACTGGGGGATCAAAAACATCGTCATCGGCCTGCTCGTCGTCATCGGAGCAGCCTTCACTTCTACGTCCGGAGCCACGGCAGCAACCGCTGCCGTACCGACCACGAGCGTCATGAGTGCGCCGCTCGCCGGCCGCTTCACCGTCAACGCCGTGCTCGAGGGCGCTGTCCTGACACTCACCAACATCAAGCGCGCTGCGGTCGGCTGCCGACCGCTGAGGCTCAACCTCGACCTGCGCCAGGCCGCCCGCAAGCACTCGTACGTCATGGCCCGTCACGGCGTCATGTCGCACCAGTTGCCGGGCGAGTACCGCCTGGGCCGACGGATCACGCTGGCCGGCTACACCGGTTGGCGCAAGGTCGCCGAGAACATCGCGGCCGGATACAGCACTGCACGCCTCGTCGTCCGGGCCTGGTGGAACAGCCCGTCGCACCGCCGCAACATCACCGACTGCACGCTGCGGGAGATCGGCATCGGCGTCGTGCCCTACGGCGGCCGCGTGTGGTGGACGCAGGACTTCGGCCGACGCTGATTTTACCGTTGTCGCCCGCCAGGGCACCTCGCGCCACCATGATGTGCGCGTGCGCCCACTCCTCACCTTGATCGGTACGACGGCCGTCCTTGCGGGACTGCTCGTCGGACCGTCCGTCAGCGCCGCTCCCACGGGAGCGGCGTTCGTCGTTGCCGGACCGGCCCGCGCCAGCACCGCCGACCTGATGGAGCGTGACGTCGTCATCCTCATCAACCGGGCCAGGGCCCGCAGGGGCTGCGTTGCCCTGCTGGTCCGGTCCTCGCTGCAGACCTCCTCGGGCCGGCACGACGCGCTGATGGCACGCGCCCGGCGCCTGTCGCACCAGTTGCCGGGCGAGGCCACGCTGCGGACGCGGGTGGCGGCCGCGGGCTACACCAACGCCAAGTTGCTCGGCGAGGTGCTCGCCGTCGGGCCGACGACGGCCTCAGCGGCCGTGACGCGGTGGATGAACAGCTCGACCCACCGCGCGCTCCTGCTCGACTGCCGGTTCCGCGCGGTCGGTGCCGGATACGCCCTCAGTGGCGACGGCAACCGCTGGTGGACCATCGACCTGGGTCGCCGCTGAGCCAGCGCCGGCAACCCGTCGCCCCGTCGCCCCGTCACCCCGTCACCCCGTCAACGCAGGCGCACGACGGACTTCCCGAGCGTCGCGCGGGCGTCCATGTCGATGAGGGCCTGCCCGAACTCGTCGATCCCGTAGACCTTGCCGATGGGCGGCTTCACCACGCCGGACTCGATCATCGGCACGAGCTGGGCCCATTGCTGGCGCATGTAGCCGGGGTGCGAGAAGGCGTACTCCCCCCACCCGACCCCGCGCACGTCGGTGTTGTTGAGCAGCAGGCGGTTGACCTTGACCTCGGGGATGCCCTCGCCGGCCGCGAACCCGACGACCAGCACACGACCCTGGCTCCCCAGCGAGCGGAGGGAGTCGGTGAAGAGCGAGCCGCCGACGACATCGAGGACCACGTCGACGCCCTTGCCGTCGGTCAGCACCCGCGCCGCGTCCTTGAAGCCCTCCACCGCGATCGCTTCATCGGCACCGGCGGCGAGGGCGAACTGCCGCTTCTCCTCGGTGCTGGCCACGGCGATGGTCCGCGCACCGAGGCCCTTCGCGACCTGCAGCGTGGCGGTGCCGACACCGCCCGCGGCGCCGTGGACGAGAACCGTCTCCCCCGCCTTCAGTCCACCGCGCTCGTCGAGCGCGAAGAGCGCCGTGAGGTAGTTCATCGGGAGCGCGACGGCCTCATCGAAGGTGATCGCGTCCGGAAGCGCGAACACTGACTCGGTCGAGCCGAGGACCAGCTCGGCGGCACCGCCGTACCCACCGACGCCGGCCACCCGCTGACCCGGTTCGAACCCCGGGCCCGACACCACGACGCCGGCGAAGTCGACGCCGAGGGTGAACGGGGGTTCGGGCCGCAGCTGGTACTGGCCCCTGCTCAGGAGGAGGTCCGGGAACGAGATCCCGACACTGTGGACCTCGATCAGGAGGTCGTCAGGTCCAGCGACCGGATCCGCCACCTCCGTCACGACGACGTCGGCGGGACCCGTGGTGGTGATGACCTGGATGGCGCGCATGACCGGCAGGCTAGCGCCACGGCGCCGGCGCGTCCCACCGGCGTTTGCGTCACGTGGGTGCGGGCACATCACCCCGGTGAGCAACAACTACTGGGCCGACTGGCAGCAGAACAAGCGGATCGACGCCGCCGAGGAACAACTCGCCGCCGAACGCCGCGCCCGCAACCGCCTCGTCGAACAGATGCGCACCCAGCAGGGCAACCTGCAGGGACAGATCGACCGGCTCACGCGCGCCCTGGTGGCCCTGGTCGAGCACGAGGACATCCGGGCCGAGCTGGGCCAGTACGCCGACGCGGCCGGCTGCCGCCGCTACGCGCGCGAGGTCGTGTCGACCGTGGTCGTGACCGGCGGCGCTGCCTTGCGGGGCGCGGTCGACCCGGCCGACGTGCCCGGCTACTGGCTCGCGGCTGCAGCGCGGGGCGTGGCGGCGATCGCCCGCGGGGACGCCGGCGGCGAAGCACTGCTGACCGAGGCCGGGCACCGCGACCCCCAGCGCGCCGCCCTGTTCCTGAGCCTCTTGAGCGCCCAGACCCGTGACCCGCGCTGGGCAACGAGCCCGCTCGAGCGGATCCTGCCCGCCCAGCCCGCCGTCTCGGTCGCCCAGCGCGAGGTCTGGCTCGCGATCGCCGACGGACGGCTCGCGCCCGCCCACACCGACGCCGTTGCCGAACTCGTGTCTGCACTGACGCAACTGGTCGCCGCCGACGCCGGTGCTGCCGACCAGGTGGCAGCGTGGCTGCGGGAAGAGACCAGCACCGACCGGGACGCCCTGCCCGGCGAGGAGGCCGCTGCCCAGCTGAACGCCCTGCGACGGGTGCTGGCCTCCGGCGCCCGCGCCGACGTGTCCCACGACCCGACGATCGCCGCGGTCCTGCACGCCGACCGCTCGGCCGACACGGACCCGCCGCCCGTCCGCACGTCGGAGGATCCGCTGGCCGACTGCCTGCGCTCGCTCGTCGACGAAGGGTCGCCCGCCGAGGGCGACATCCTCGACCGGATGGCGACCGTGCGCGTCGACCTCGGATTCCTCGACGAACGCACCGCGACCATGGCTGCGGACTGGTCCTCCCCGGCGGGCGACGTCGTCACCCTGCTCCTGTCCGACCTGGAGGACGCCGACTCGCCGCGCTTCGCCGTCGCGTGCCAGGTCCTCGCCCCGACCCTGCTCCCCCTTGCCGACCACCTCGGTCGCCAGGCAGCCGTGCCCGTCGAGGACACCCGCGCACTCAAGGTCGTCGGCGGGATCGTCACGGTCGACACCACGGGAGCCACCGCAGAATGGCAGCCGAGCGTCCTCTCGGGTGTCGCGACGCGCAACCCGATCAACAGCCTCCTGATGCCGATCGGCGCGGGCCTGATCGTGGTGGGCATGGTCTTCGCCGGGTTGACGTTCGTGGCACAGGGCTGGCTGATACTGGCCATCGCCGGGATCCTCGGCGGCGCGGGCACCCTGTTCGCCGCCCTCCGCGAGCGGACCGAGCTCGCCGAGGAGCAGGAGCGGAGCCTCCGGTCCACCGAGCGCAGCATCGTGATCGCGGCCGAGAAGCTCCGGGCGGACAAGGCCCGCGGAGTCACAGCAGCGGCCGCTGCGCAGGAGCACCTGACGGCAGTCCGGGACGGGTCGCAGCAACGCGCCTGAGCGGCACGCCCGTCCCGGTCAGGCCCGCTGTGCGTGCCTGGCCACCAGGTCGGCGTACCAACCGAAGGACCGCTTGGGGGTGCGCACCTGGGTCTCGTAGTCGACGTGCACGAAGCCGAACCGCTGGGTGTAGCCCTCGGCCCACTCGAAATTGTCGATGGTCGACCAGGCGTAGTAGCCGCGCACGTCGACCCCGCGCTCCGCCGCCTCGGCGACGGCGGTGAGGTGGGCCTGGTGGTAGTCGATGCGCAGCTGGTCGTCGATCACGCCCTGGTCGTCGGGGCCCATGTTGTAGGCGCACCCCGACTCCGTGATCACGATCGGGGGTACGGCGGCGCGGAGTCGTGCACGGAACATGATCAGCCACTCGCGCAAGGCGTCCGGAACGACCGGCCAGCCGAAGTCGGTGACGGGGTAGCCGAGCACTTCACGGAAGTCGAACGGGAGGTCGGCGTCCTCGGCGGCCGCACCGATCCGCATCGGGTTGTAGTAGTTGATGCCGTAGAAGTCGAGTGGCTGGCGCATGGTCGCGAAGTCGCCGTCACGCACGTACTCCTCGCACAGCATCATCAGGTCGTCGGAGTACCGGCCGAGCAGCATGCCCTCGAGATAGTGCCCGTTCCAGATCAGGTCGAAGATCTTGGCGGCACCGACGTCGGCCGGGTCGTCGCTCGCCGGCCAGATCGGCGCATGGTTGTTGGCGCAGCCGACACTCGTGGCGCCGGCGGCCCGCAGCGCGATGGCGGCGCGCCCGTGCGCGACCAGCAGGTGGTGGCCGACGCCCATCGCGTCGAACATCAGTTCCTTGCCCGGCGCGTGGATCCCGACGCCGTACCCCATCAGGGTGACGACGTTCGGTTCGTTGACGGGCACCCAGTCGGCGACCCGGTCGCCGAGGCGCTCGCCAACGATCGAGGCGTAGTCGGCGAAGCAGTCGATCGTGGTCCGGTTGAGCCAGCCGCCGTCGTCCTCCAGCGCCTGCGGGAGGTCCCAGTGGAA
>JAKFEI010000421.1:0-4867 GCA_036675765.1 Nocardioides sp.
CCCTTCACGCTGATCTACCTCCACGAGGTGCGCGGGTTCGACCTCGGCCTTTCCGGCACCCTGATGGCCCTCATCGCGATCGTCGGGCTCCTGGTGACCGGGCCCGGCGGTGCGCTGGTCGATCGCTACGGCGCCCGCGTCATCCTGTTGCTCGGCATCGTCGCGATGATCGCCGGCAACGTGCTGCTCGCCTTTGCAACGACGCCGGCCGCCGCTGCGGTGGCGCTGATCCTGATCGGCCTCAACTTCGGGGTCTCCTGGCCGGCCTTCAACGCACTGATCGCCGCGGTCGTCGACGGCGACCTCCGACAGCAGTACTTCGGCATCAACTTCGCCCTCGTCAACCTCGGGATCGGCGTGGGCGGGGTGATCGGCGGCCTGTTCGCCGACGTGGACCGCCCCGGCACCTTCACCGTGATCTTCCTCGGCGACGCCGCCTCCGGGCTGATCCCGCTGGCGCTCCTGCTCGGCCCGCTCCGCCACGTGCACGGCCGGGCCGCCCAGCCGGAGGACGGATCAGCCCACCCGACGGTCGGCTACCTCCAGATCCTGCGCGAGCCGGCCGTGCGCTGGCTGACCGCGCTCACTTTCGTGGCGATGTTCATCGGTTACGGCCAGCTCGAGGCCGGCTTCCCCGGGTTCTCCCGCCAGGTCGCCGAGGTGTCCACCCGGACCGTCGGGCTGGCGTTCGCGGTCAACACCGCCGTGATCGTGCTGCTGCAGTTCACCGTGCTGACGAAGATCAGCGGCCATCGTCGTACGCGCGTGATGATCGTGATGGCCGTGATCTGGGCCGGTGCGTGGGGGCTGCTCGGCTTCTCCGGCACGGCCCCCGGCGGGGCGACAGCGGTGATCGGCGTCCTCGGCTTCATGGCGGTCTTCGCGCTCGGCGAGACGCTGCTGCAGCCAACAGTCCCGGCGATGAGCAACGACCTCGCGTCCGACCACACCCGCGGGCGCTACAACGCGCTCAGCGCGGGCGCCTTCCAGGGCGGCGCGATCGCCGGCCCGGTCGTGGCCGGTTTCCTGCTCGAGCACGACCTCGGCTCGGTCTACGTCGGGCTGATGGTCCTCGGCTGCGCGGCGATCGGCGTCATGGCCCTGGCCCTGGAACGGCAGGTCTCCGAGACGGCCAACGGCCGGATCACGCCGACGCCCGCGCCGCTCGAGACCTAGGAGCTCCGGACTCGCGCCTGGTCGGCGGCCGCGACCCTGCCGAGCCGCTCGAGGTCGGCGCGGAGCTCGGCGCTGCGGTCCTTGTGTGCCGGGATGAGCAGGCTGATCACGATCTCGGCCCAGCGTGGGCCTTCCAGGATGCGGAAGGACTGCCGGACCATCGTCCCGCCCTCGACAACGGCGAGGTCGAACTCCCAGGCGGTTGCGCCGGGATCAGTGCGACCCGGCGCGGTGTGGTAGACGAAACGCCGCGGAGCGTCGTACTCCCGAACGGTGCAGGTCTTGGTCCATCGGGCCAGGCCCCGCTTGTTCGGCCCACGGAAACGGGCACCGACACCGCGGTGCTCGTCGATCCACTCCCCCGCCCGGGCCTCGTTGCTCCATTCCCCCACCCTTCCGACGTCAGTGAGGACGCCCCAGACGGCCTCGGGACTCGCCGGGACGACGACCTCGCACATCCCGGACGGCTTCAGCCTCAGCACGACGGCTCGAGACTCAGCGACGGGACGGACTCCGCGGGCGTGCCCGCCCACAACGTGCGGCGTCGCTTCCTGTACGGACCTCCCAGCAGGTGCACCAGCACGAACCGCGGCACGGGGGGCACCACACCGGTCACGACCCCATAACCCTCGGCGTCGAGTCCGTCGACCAACCAGTGCCCCTCGAAAGCGAGGTCCCGCTTCGACTTGGTGTCGAGGTTGTACTTCCTGTCGAGCTCTTGCCACTCGGCGTCGGAGAGCGTGCGGTCCACGATCGGCATCAGCTCGCGCTCCTCGTGCTCGAGGTGAGGGAGCAGGACGTCCTCGAGCCCGATCACCGCAGCCAGCGCAGCAGCTGCTTCGTCCCACTGCTCCAGGACCCGCGCGGCTGCAGTCAGCCGGTCCATCGCCGGATGCACCGCTGCGTGCTCGCCGTCCATCCGGTCGAGCAGCGGGCCAATCGCGGCGTTCCGCTCGCGCACCGCCGGGTAGAGCCCGGTGTCCTCCGCCGTGTGATGGCGATGCAGGAAGTCCATCATCCAGACCAGGTGCGCGCCCAGCGCCCTTCGCCGTACGGGGTCCAGGCCACCGGCCTCCAGCACCATCCGGGCGCGACACAGGTCGCGCCGCAGCGCGCTGTGCACGATTCCCATGATCCGGGTGTCCGCCGGATCCTGCGCGTCAGTCATCTGATTCCTCCTCTGCAAGGTTGAGCACGTTCACGACCGTGGTGGCGACCAGGTCCGCGACCTCATCCGCGCTCCAACCGAACTCGTCGGTGAGCACGAGGTAGCTCTCCTCACCGACGAGCCCGAGCAGCGTCTCGGCCTCGCGTCGGGTCACGGTGCGGCGCGCGACGAGTCCGAGTGCCTGGGCGAAGGATTCGATCTGTTGAGCGCGGAGCTCGGCGCTCAGTACGGCGAGCTCGGGCTCGCTCACGGCACCGGCCCTGACCGCCCGGATGACGCGGGCACCCCGACCGTGGATGGCAACCAGCAGCCCTGCTCCGGCACGCGTACGCGCAGCGAGGTCACCCTCGGCCAGGGCCTGGAAGACCGCCCGGTCGGCCAGCGGCACCTCGGCGTCGTCGCCGACCACCGCCACCTCGATCGCAGCACGGAGCAAGGCGACCTTGGACCCCACTGCGGAGTAGACCGTCTCCACGGCCACCCCGGCCTCGCGGGCCACGTCCCGCACCGAGGTGCCGGCCCAGCCACGCTCGGCGAACAGAACCGTGGCGACCTCGATGACCTGGCCGCGGGTCCGGGCAGCGGCGGCGCGGCGGCCGGTGCTGTCGTAGGCGCGGGGTGCGGTGCTCACCCGAGCAGCATGCGCCTCGACCTCAATTGAATGCAAGGGTGTTCCAGTGAAATTTACCAACGACGCGAGGTCCGCTACAGCGCGCCGGTGCCGCCGACTGCCGGGAACGCGTAGCCGTCGTCGTTGACGGCGACGGTGAAGAGTTCCTCCGCGTCTCCCGTCGCCGGATCGATCAGCAGCACCTTGGTCTCAGCCGTGCCGTAGGAGATCACGACAACCTTCCCGTCACTCCACCCCAACGGCTGGGCGGTCCGTGATCCCGCGACCGGCACCTCCACCGGCTCAGAGCCGATCTGCGGCTGCGTCGCGTACAGGCGGCCATCGCCGATCGCGACGTAGGCCAGCTGGCCGGACTCGTTCCAGGCGGCGGACGTGCTGACCGGGACCCCGCTGACCTCGAGCACCGTCCCGTCGGCGCGCGTGGTCGCGACCTCGACCCGCTCACCGGCGCCGGTCATCAACAGCGGTCCGGTCGGTGCGATCCCGATCAGGGATCGGCCACTCGCCGCCAGGTTGACGACCGTGCCGTCGGGGTTACGCATCTCGGGGGTCGCGCCGTCCTGCCAGTACAACCGGCCGCCTGCGTCGAACCCGAGCTGCCAGGGGTCGTGGCCCACCGGCGGCGTGGCCAGCGTGATCGTGTCGAGAATCGTGCCGGTGTCGGCGTTCCAGACCCGGACAGCCGCAGCCCCGTCCTGGTCGACCCTGCCGGCGACCACCCCACCGTCGTGCGACACGGCGACCAGGGTGGCCTCGTCGAGGTACGGCGCCGCCACGAGTCGGTCGCCGTCGAGACGCCGCCATGTCACCGTGTCGGCTCCCTCGGCAACCAGCACGCCGTCGCCGAACGCGACGATCCCCGACGCGGTGGTCGAAAGGGTGAGCGCCCCGACGTGGAGCTCGCCGTGCAGGAGGTACGGCACGTCGATCGCCGGTGCCCCGGTCACCTGCGGCGTGGTCGGCGCGGGTGCCGGCTGGACGTCGTCGCCGTCCCGCGCGGCCAGGCCGATCGGGATGGAGACGGCGGCGACAACGGCTGCGGCAGCAGCGACGAGTGCCAGCGTCCGGCCACGACGCGGCCCAGCGACCGGACCGTCGAGGAGTACGACGGGAACCGGCGGGATCTCCACCTCGTCGGCCTGGCGGGCGAACATCTGGGTCAGGTCACGTTCGAGCTGATCAGTCATCACGAGACCTCCTCGGTCGACGGGTGGGCAGGGTGGGCTTGTTCGGCGGAGCGGGCCTGGTGGGAGCGGAGCGTCCGCAGGGCGAGAGATGCCTGGGACTTCACCGTTCCGGTGGAGACGCCGAGGACGTCGGCAATCTGCGCTTCCGAGAGGTCTTCGTAGTAGCGAAGGACGAGGACCGCTCGCTGCCGTGGCGGCAGGACCTGGACCTGGGCCCAGAGGTCGAGCCGGGTCGAGCTGTCGACGGCGGGGTCGACCGGAGGGTTCGGCACCGGCACCAGATGGGCCTTCTGTGCACGGCGGCCGCTCTTGCGGCGTTCGCCGAGCAGCTCGTTGAGGAGCATCTTCCTGACGTACGCGTCGGGCGAGTCCGCACGTCGTACCCTCGGCCACTGCGCCAGCACCTTGATCAAGGTCGTCTGCAGGAGGTCCTCGGCGGCGGTGCGGTCACCGGTGAGCAGGTGGGCGGTGCGGTAGAGCGCAGCCCAGCGGGCGGTCACGTACTCCTCGAAGGAGTGCCGCAGCGGGTCCGGGTGTCCAGTGGTCATCGTCCCCTCCTCTCACCCTTCCAGATGTCACGACACCGGTGTCGGGTTGGAGTCGGGTCCGATCAGGTCGGCGAACCAGAGTGTCCGGTGGGTCCACTGACCCGGCCCGGTCCGCTCGCCGGAGCAGACGATGATCACGACCTGGGGCGGGCCGTCG
>JAKFEI010000032.1:0-4850 GCA_036675765.1 Nocardioides sp.
GGCGCGGAGGCGTTCGTGGACGCCGTCGCCGACCTGCGCGAGGACGAACGAAGCCGCGGACGGGAGGTGGTGGACGCCGAGGTCGGCGAGGCCCTTCTCCAGGTGCTCGCGCCAGTCGCGGATCTCCTCGGCGCGGCGCCGGCCCTCGGCGACGGCCTCGGGGGAGGTGCAGGCGAGGACGGCGGCGGCGGCCGTCGTACCGACTGACCAGGGGGCCTGGTTGAGGGCCAGACCGGCCACGATCATCGCGTCGCCGACGAGGTAGCCGGCGCGGATGCCGGGGATGCCCCAGTGCTTGGTGAGGGAGCGGATCACGACGAGCCCGGCGACGCGGAGGCCTGCCAGGGACTCGGACTCGTCGGGGTCGCAGTCCATGAACGCCTCGTCGACCACGACGACCCGGCCCGGCTTGAGCAGCGAGCGGATCACCTCCGCGGGGTGGAGGGCACCCGTCGGGTTGGTCGGGTTGCCGATGATGACGAGGTCGGCGTCGTCGGGGATCAGGTCCGGGTCGAGCGCGAACGGCGGCGGCAGGACGACGGACCGAACGCGGCGGCCGGCCTGCTCCAGCGCCGCGTGCGGCTCCGTGAACTGGGGGTGCACGACGACGGGCATGCTCCACGGCCGCAGCCGCGCGATGAGGGTGAACGCCTCGGCCGCGCCGGCTGTGACCAGGACGTTGTCGAACGGACGCCGGTGGTGGGCGGCGACGGCACGCTGTGCTCGTTCGGCGCTCGGGTAGACGCCGACGTCGTCGAGCGAGGCCCGTAGCGCTTCGTCGAGCCACCCGGGTCGCGCGCCGGCGTAGACATTGACCGCGAAGTCGAGCGTGGCCTCGCGGGCCTCGGAGTCGCCGTGGTGGCGCAGCGGGTCATCCACGCGCGTGCCTGTCGTGTACGGCGGCCGCGAAGCGTGCGGCGAGCTGGGGATGCCCGGCCCAGTGGGTGTGCAGGTACGACGCGTGCAGGGTGTCGGACGCGAAGCCGACCTGTTCGCCGTCGACCTCCCACGCGGCGGTGGCCCCGGAAGCCGGCGCGACCTGCGTGCGGTGGAACTCGTGCCCGGTGACCTGCTCGCCGACCCGGGTCAGCAACGTGTCGGCGACGCCCTCGGCGACCGGGTAGCGCAGGGTGAGCCGCTCGTTCATGGCGGCGTCGGCCTCGATCACGCCCGCCATCGGGACGTCGTCGAGGGTGCGGCAGAGGTACAGCAGGCCGGCGCACTCGGCAACTGTCGGCAGTCCGTCGGCCACGGCCGCGCGGATCTCCTCGCGAAGCGCGGCGTTGTCGGTCAGGTCCTTCGCGTGGACCTCGGGGAAGCCGCCGCCGAGGTAGAGCCCCGCCGTGCCGGCCGGGAGAGCGGCGTCGAGGGCTGGGTCGAACGGGACGACCTGGCAGCCGGCGGCCTCGAGGAGCTCGGTCGTCTCGGCGTACTGGAAGGTGAAGGCGCGGCCGGCGGCGACGGCGACGACGGGGCGGGCAGGTGTCGAAGCTGCGGGGGTTTCGAGGCTCGCTGACGCTCGCACCTCAACCACCGCAGGGGACCAGGCGACGGCGTCGAGGTCGGGGGCGGACCGGGCGATGTCGAGCACCGCAGCCAGGTCCACGTGTTCGGTCACGACCTCGGCCAAGCGGGCGACGACCTCGGCGGACTCGCCGCGCTCGGCAGCCGTCACCAGGCCGAGGTGGCGGGAGGGGGTGGCGATGTCGGGGTTGCGGGGGATCACCCCCAGGACGGGTACCGAGATCGAGGAACGCACCTCCTCAGCATGCCGTGCGGAACCGGCCTGGTTCAGAATCACGCCCGCGATCTCGATGGTCGGATCCCAGGTCGCCATGCCGTGCACCACGGCACCGATCGACCGCGACGACTTCGAGATGTCGACGACCAGGACGACCGGGCTGCGCGTCAGCCGGGCCACGTGGGCGGTGGAGGAGAAGCCGTCGCCACCGATCCGGCCGTCGTACAGGCCCATGACGCCCTCGATGACCGCAACGTCTGCCGGAACGGGCACCGCGGCACCGTGCAGGAGCAACGGAGCGACGAGTGACTCGCCGACGAGGTGGGGGTCGAGGTTGCGACCGGGCCGTCCACACGCCAGGGCGTGATAGCCGGGGTCGATGTAGTCGGGGCCGACCTTGTGGCCGCTGACGACGTGACCGGCGCGGACCAGCGCCGCCATCAGTCCCGTGGCAACCGTCGTCTTGCCCTGGCCGGTGGCCGGGGCAGCGACGACGATGCGCGGGAGACTCACCACTCCGTCACCATTCAATGCCTCGCTGGCCCTTCTGGCCTGCGTCCATCGGGTGCTTGATCTTGGTCATCTCGGTGACCAGGTCGGCCACCTCGATCAGCTTCGGGTCCGCACGGCGGCCGGTGATGACGACGTACTGTCGCCCGGGGCGGTTGGCCAGCGTCTCCACGACGTCGTCGATGTCGACCCAGCCCCAGTTGATCGGGTAGGTGAACTCGTCGAGCACGTAGAGGCCGTGCCGTTCCTCGGCCAGCGCCCGCTTGATCTCGGCCCAGCCCTCGACGGCGTCGGCGGCGTGGTCCTCGGCGGTGCCTTCCTTGCGGGACCAGGACCAGCCCGACCCCATCTTGTGCCAGGCCACCGGCCCGCCCTCGCCGGTCTCCTCGTGCAACGCACCGAGGCGCTCGAGCACGGTCTGCTCGCCGATGCGCCACTTCGCGGACTTCACGAACTGGAAGACGCCGACGTTCCAGCCCTGGTTCCACGAGCGGATCGCGAGGCCGAAGGCGGCGGTGGACTTCCCCTTGCCGTCGCCGGTGTGCACCATCACCAGCGGCCGGTTGCGGCGCTGGCGGGTGGTGAGTCCGTCGTCGGGGATGACGAGTGGCTGGCCTTCAGGCATGTGTCCTCCGGGTGTTGTCCCAAACGTTGTGATGGATGGCGTCGGCGAGCGGACGGCGGTTGCGCCATCCGTGCCGTTCGAGGTCGGGAACGGTCTCGAGGTGGCTCACGGTGCCGAGGCACAGCCACGCGATCGGGCGGATGTGGTCGGGGATGCCGAGCAGGCTGCCCAGGAACGGCTCGCGGTAGAACGACACCCAGCCGACGCCGAGGCCCTCGGCGGTCGCGGCGAGCCAGAGGTTCTGGATGGCGAGGACGGTGGAGTAGAGCCCGGCGTCGGCGATCGCGTGCCGCCCCAGCACGTGCTGGCCGCCGCGGCTCTGGTCGTGGGTGACGACGATGCCCATCGAGGACTCGCAGATGCCCTCGACCTTGATCTTGTCGAACGTCGTACGACGCTCCGGCGGCAGCGACGCGGCGAACGTGTCGCGCTCGTGGGCGACGTGGTCGCGGAACGTACGACGAAGCTCCGCATCCCGCACGACGACGAAGTCCCACGGCTGGCTCATGCCGACGCTCGGGGCGCGGTGTGCGGCGCCGAGGACCCGCAGCAGCGTGTCCTCGTCGACCGGCTCACCGGTGAACTCGGCGCGGACGTCGCGACGGCGCTGGATGACGTCGTACAGGGCTGTGCTCACGCTGCCCAGCTCCGGGCCGCGGAGATCAGGTCCTCGGCGCTGACCTCGCCGATCGGGACGTGCTCGGCACCGAGGTGCTCGGCCAGGGTGGCGGCCAGGCCCAGCCGCATCGGACCGCTCTCGCAGTCGATGACGACGCTGGTCACGCCGGTGTCGGCGAGCAGTGCGGCGGCCATCCGGGACCGGTGGACGGCCTCGGCTCCGGCAGTGGCCCGGCCGTCGGTGACGACGACGAGGAGCGGCCGCCGTTGCGGGTCGCGGGTCCGCTCGACGGCCAGCAGGTGCGCGGCTTCGAGGAGGCCTTCGGCGAGCGGGGTGCGTCCGCCGGCGGGGAGTTCTTCGAGTCGGCTGGCGGCAGCGTCGACCGAGTGGGTCGGCGGCAGCGCGACCTCGGCGCCCTGGCCACGGAAGGTGATCAGCCCGACCTTGTCGCGGCGCTGGTACGCGTCGAGGAGCAGGCTGAGGACGGCGGTCTTGACCTGCTCCATCCGGCGTCGCGCGGCCATCGATCCGGACGCGTCGACGCAGAACAACACCAGGTTGGACTCGCGTCCCTCGCGTACGGCGATCCGCAGGTCCATCGCACGCAGCAGCAACCGCCCGTCGACGCGACCGCGCGCGAACTGGTGCGGTGCGGCGGCGCGGATCGTCTCGGTCAGGTGGACGGCGCCGCCCTGGCCGGTGGGGACGGTCGCGCCGATCCGGCGACCGCTCGACGTGCGGGCCCGGCTACGACGTCCGGCCGTGCCGGTGCCGACGCCCCGGACCGTCAGCAGGCGGGTGCGGTACGTCGACGTGGTGCCGGCGAGGCTGGTGGCGCCGGTGCCCTTGTCGTCCGGCCCGGTGGGTGCGCTCAGGTCGTTCGGTGCCGGGACGTCATGCGAATCGTGGGCGTCCGCCTCCGTTTCGTATGACGTCTCGGGGTCCTGGCCGGTGGGCGGTTCCGTCTCGCCGGGGACGTCATGCGAATCGTGGGCGTCCGCCTCCTCTTCGTATGACGTCCCGGGGTCGTCCGGGCCGCCCGGGCCCTCGGGATCCGTCGGGTCCTCGGGATCGGTCGGGTCCTCGGGCGGCAACTCGTCGTCACCGAGCACCTTGTCGAGCAGGTCCTCGTCGAGGCCGGGGGCGTCGAACGGCTTGCGGCGACGGCGGTGGGGGAGCGCCAGCGTGGCGGCGACCCGGATGTCGGCGAGAGTGACCTCGTCCCGACTCGACCACGCCGCGTGGGCGACGGCGGTGCGGGCGGTGACGATGTCGGCGCGCAGTCCGTCCACGTCGAAGGCTGCGCAGACCTCGGCGATCTTGAGCAACGCGGCATCGGTCAGCCGGACCGCGCC
>JAKFEI010000364.1:0-4817 GCA_036675765.1 Nocardioides sp.
AGCCGGTCGATGTAGTGGATGTCCTCGGCGCCCTGCACCTTCGGGACCATGATCACGTCGAGCTTGTCGCCGATCGCCGGGACGAGCGCGGTGAGGTCGTCGAGCACCCACGGGCTGTCGAGCGAGTTGATCCGGGTCCAGAACTGCGTCGGACCGAAGTCGGTCGACTGCCCGATCCGGATCAGGCCCTCACGCGCGGCGACCTTGTTGTCCGCCTTGACGGCGTCCTCGAGGTTGCCGAGCAGTACGTCGACGGTGCCGACCATCCCGGGGATCTTCGCAGCCATCTTCTCGTTGCTGGGATCGAAGAAGTGGATCGCGCGGCTGGGCCGGGCGGGGATCTCGCGGGGCGGCATGGGCGCACCCACGGCCAGCGGGCGGAAGAAGTCCTTGGCGCTCTTGTGGCTCACGTTTGGACAACTTACCGGCGGGTTGCCTTCGTTGGGTATGACGGATGTCTCGCCGAGACATTCAGCGGGGCCGGCGCCACCAGCGGGTTCGGGGAGCGGGCTGGGGTGCCACTGCCGTGGACGTCGTACGACGGCGGGCGGCGCGACGTTCGTGCCAGGCAGCGAGGGTCGCGTCGACGTCGCGGGGCATCGTGATCAGCGGTGGGCCGTCGACCGGGGTGTACCGGGCCCGGATGACGCGCGCGTTGAACTCCTCGACGAACCTGCGGGCCTCCTTCTCGGAGACCAGGGTGTCGAGGTTGCCGTCGAGCCCGGCGTCGTCCTTGCGCAGCTGGAGGGCGGGCGGGAGGACGGCAATGTGCTCACGCTCGACGAGCTTCTTGAGCCACCACTCGGGGTCGTAGGTCTCGCCGAGTCCCTCGATCGGCTTCCCGGCGCCGGGCAGGTTGTCGAAGTCGCCGCGTTCCATCGCCTGCCGGATCTGCAGGTCGACCCAGGTCTGCTGGTGCTCGATCCGGGCTCGGGCGGCCTTCTTCTCGGCCTCGCGGGCATCGAGGGCGTCGGTGGGCCTGGCTTCCTGCTGGTCCTCGGTCATCGCGATCACCCCGTTTCGCCATCAAGGGTGCCACGGGGCCCCAGCCCCGGTCAGGCCTCGTCGCGCAGGAAGTCGGCGACGAGCGGCGCCAGTTCGTCGGCACTCGTGACCAGGCCCAGGTGCCCGTCGGAGTAGACGTGGAGGCGTGCGTGGGGGAGCAGCCGTCGCATGATCCGGGCGTTCACCAGCGGGATGATCGGGTCGTCGTCGCCCGCAAGGATCAACGTGGGCTGCCGGATCAGCGGCAGCGCCGGGAGGCTCGACCAGCCCGCACCCGCGAGCAGCTGGAGCAGGTACCCGCGGCGGGACCCGACGCGGGACTGGTCGTGCATGAACCGTCGTACGTCGTCGGGCCGGTCGCGCATCTGCCCGCCGTAGAGCTCGGCGGCGACCTGCACGGCGTAGTCCGCGTCCCGGTAGCGCCGCGGGGTGACCATCTTGCGCAACACCTGCGGTCCGGCGGGGACCATCAGGGCGCCGGTGGCGGTGCTCGCCAGCACCACACGCCGGCAGCGACGCGGTTGCTGGAAGGCGATCTGCTGCGCGAGCCCGCCGCCCCACGAGATCCCCAGGACGTCGTACTCGTGATGGCCGAGCTGGGTCATCAGCTTGCCGACGCCGTGCGCGAGGAGCGCGAAGTTGTACGGCGTCCGCGGGTCCGGTGAACCACCGACGCCGGGCACGTCGAAGCGGACCACCTCGATCCGGTGGTCCAGCGCGTCGACGAAGGGCTGCAGCAGGTCCAGGCTGGCGCCGATCCCGTTGCACAGCAGGAGCGGCGGCCCGGGCTCACTCCCCGGTCGAACCGAGACCCGGATCGAGTGTCCGAGCACGGTGACCTGGCGGAGTTCATTCACAGGGTGATGCCTCACTTGTCGTAGACGTAGGTGCCCGGGGCGTCGGCCAGGGGCTGCAGTCGGGTCGAGCCGAGCTCCTTGGGCGCCGCCTTGAGGTCGCCGCAGCGCTCGTTGAGCCACGTCGTCCCATCGTTCCACCAGCTGCCCTGTCGGGTCTGCGCTCCCCTGAGCCAGTCCTTCGCGTCGGCACCGTGCTCGTCGTTGGTGTGGAAGGTCGCCTTCGGGTTGCCCGGCGGGTTCACGAGGGCCGCGATGTGGCCGCTGGTCGAGAGCACGAACCGGCTCTTCCCACCGAAGAGCTGGGTGGTCCGGTAGCAGTTCTCCCACGGCGTGATGTGGTCGGCGATACCGGCCACGATGTAGTTGTCGACCGTCACCGCGCCGAGGTCGATCGCAACACCGAGGACTGACAGCGCCCCCGGGCGGGTGAGCTGGTTCTCCATCGCCAGGTCGACGAAGTCGGCGTGCAGGCCGGCCGTCATCCGGGTGGTGTCGGCGTTCCAGAAGAGGATGTCGAAGGCCGGCGGCTTCTTGCCGAGCAGGTAGTTGTTGACCCAGTAGTTCCAGATCAGGTCGCTGGGACGCAACCACGCGAAGACCTCGGCGAGTGCTCGACCGTCGAGGTAGCCCTTCTTCGCCGACCGCGCCTTTGCCCGGGCAGCCAGACGCGGATCGGTGAGGGCCGCGATGGTGCCCGACCCGGCGTTGTCGATCACGGTCACGGCGAGGACCACGCCGGCGAGGCGGTCCTGACGCCCGATGCCGGCGAGGTACGCCGCCACGATGCTGGCGAGGATGCCGCCGGAGCAGATGCCGGCCAGCACCGTGCGGGAGCTCCCGGTGATCTCCTCGACGGCATCGAGTGCGTCGAGGATCGCGCGGGCATAGGTGTCGAGGTTCCAGTCCGCGTGCCGGGCATCGGGGTTGCGCCAGGAGATCACGAACATCTGCCGGTTGTTCTGGGCACTGAACTCCACGAGGCTCCGGCCCGGGGCGAGGTCGATCGCGTAGTACTTGTTGATCGTCGGCGGGACGATCATCACCGGCACCTCGTAGACCTCGTCGCACTGCGGCAGGTACTGGATCAGCTCGAGGACATCGTTGCGGAACACGACGGCGCCCGGCGTGGCCGCGACGTTCTCCCCGAGGGTGAAGCCGGACGTGTCGACCATCTCCGGAACGCGGGGTGAGGACGCGAGGTCCTTCACCAGCTGGCCACCGCCCCGCACGAGGCTGAGGCCGGCCGTGTCGATGACCGCCTTGGCCGAAGCGGGATTGACCAGGGGAACGTTGCTCGGCGCCATCGCCTCGACGATGTTCTCCAGCAGGAAGCGGACCCGGTCGCGGTCACGGGGGTCGAGGTCGGCGTCGACGATCAACTGCTCGACGGTCTTGCCCGCGGCGAGGTAGATCTGGACGAGACGGCGCAGCAGGGGGTTGTCGGTCCAGCCGACGTCGGCGAAGCGCCGATCGCCACGACGGGGCGCCACCTCCGATGTCCCGGCGACGATCTTCGCGGCCTCGCCGGCGAGGCCGCCCAGGCGTCGTACCGTCGTCCGCGGTTGGCGGGCCAGGGAGATCGCCCACCGTGCAGTCGATGCGTCGGGAACGAAGCGACGGATCGTGCCGAGCGCGGCGTCGACGAGCAGTGCGTCGAGCGGCGCGGCGTTCTCGGCAAGTCGGTTGGTGGGGATCGTGCTCATCGCGGCTCCTGGGTCCTCGGGCTGACCGCTCCAGCGTCTCCCGGACGGTGCGCCGAGCGCATCGGCTGCCTGCACCGGCATGGGTGCGGTGGCCTGTGCACGGGCACAAGCGGAGCGTTACCTTTCGGTCGTGCAAAGAGCTGACGTCGACCCCGAGGTGCGTGCGCTGAGCCGCCGCCTGCTCCCGGAGGCCGACCAGCTCGGCGTCCGGATCGCCGAACGGTTGCGCGAGGAGATTCCGTTCTATGCCGGGAACCAGGTCCTGGCGTTCGACGAGGTCGTCGCCTCCTGCACCGACAACGTGCGCTACATCCTCGGGAACCTCGCCGGCGACGCGGGACTGAGCCTGGACAGCCCCCGGATGACGGGGACGGCGCGCGCCGAGCAGGGTGCGCCCTACGCAGCCGTGCTCCAGGCCTTCCGGCTCGGCGGCCGGTTCATCTGGGAGACGCTCGTCGAGCGCGCCGACCCGGACGCACGCGACGTGCTGCTGCTCGCGGCCGCCGACATCTGGGCGGTCACCGACGACCTCGCGGCCTCCGTCACCGACGCCTATCGCAGCGCGCTGACCGACCGTGCCCGTCGGGACGGGCAGATGCGCGCCGTGCTCGTCGGGTCGTTGCTCGACGGCGAGGGGGAGGACGCCCCGATCGGGGAGACCGCGGGCCTGCTCGACCTCGGCCGCGGCGGTGAGTACGTCGTCGTGTCGGCCGAGTCGCCGACGCCGGGTGCCGAGGGCCTGCCGGACGTGGAGCGGGTGCTGCGCCGTAGCAACGCCGTGTCGGCCTGGCGCCTCGACCACGACCACCACGAGGGAGTCGTCGGGTTGCGCCCGGGATTCGGCCTCGATCACGTCGTCGAGGTGTTGTCGTCGCTCGCTTCGGGTCGGGTCGGCGTCAGCCGCGCGTTGGTGCGGCTGGAGGACGCCAGGGAGGGGCGGCGCCAGGCACGCGTGGCCTGCGCGGCGGGAACCCCTGGGTCGACCGCAGTCGTCCGGTTCGGTGACCAGCCCATCGCCGTACTCCTGGCCAGCAGTCCGGACCAGGCCCGGGCGCTGGCCGAGGCCGTGCTCGCCCCCGTGCTCGCGCTCGCACCCGACGACCGCGCGGTGATGGTCGACACCGCTCGGGCGTGGCTGGAGGGCGGCGGCTCCACGTCCACCGCGGCGAAGGCACTGCACGTGCACCGCAACACCGTCCGCTACCGGGTACGACGGCTCGAGGAGGTCACCGGACGTGACCTCGCGCGGCCG
>JAKFEI010000208.1:0-4812 GCA_036675765.1 Nocardioides sp.
CCACCTGGTAGCCGCGGGCCTGGAGGACCTCGACGGCGGCGGGGTGGATGTTTTCGAGCAGCAGAGCCTTCACGGTGCACACCGTACGGCGCCGAGGTGCTGTGGCGCGAAGCGCTAGCCTCCTGTGGATGCACAGGATCTTCACGATCAGCTTCGCATCGGTCTATCCCCACTACGTCACCAAGGTGGAGAAGAAGGGCCGCACCGTCGCCGAACTGCACCAGGTCATCGAGTGGCTGACCGGTTTCGACGAGGCTGAGCTGCAGGCGCACCTGGCCGCGGAGACGACCTTCGAGGACTTCTTCGCTGCGGCCAGGCTCAATCCGAATGCCTCGTTGATCACCGGAGTGGTGTGCGGGATCAAGGTCCAGGACATCGAGGACCCGTTGATGCAGAAGATCCGCTACCTCGACAAGCTGGTCGACGAACTCGCCAGGGGCAAGGCGATGGAGAAGGTGCTGCGGGCGTGAAGAGGGTCCTTCTCGGGATCCTCGGTGTCGTCGGTGTGCTGGTGGGGGCGGTGATCATGATTGGGCTGCTGAACCTGACGTTGTACGTCGAAGCGTCGGTCCCGTCCCGGGGCGAACTGCCCGACCTTCCTTCCGGGCTCAGCATCGAGAACGAGTTCGACGGCTGCGGCTCGGGCAACTGCTATCGCGAGTTCGACGTCGTGGGCGGGAGCGGGGACTCGGCGGAGTCGATCCTCGCGCGGCTGCCCGAGGAGGAGTGCTCCGCTCACTCGTTGATCGACCGGCGACCGTTGTGTGTGGGCTATCGCCAGCAGGGCGATGTGGTTCGCGGGTACGTGTCTCTCGGCAAGTGGTCGGGCTGATCCTTCTTGTGATCGAACATGTGTTCGACTAGGGTCGGGCTATGGGCTGGAACAACCCACCGGTCCCGTGGAGCGAGCTCGAGCGCCGGTTGTCCGGCCGTGCGCCGGCGATGGAAGCACCGGTCTCGCGGCGCAAGAAGCCACGCACGGACCCCGAGCAGATCACGCGACCCGAGCAGGCGACGCCGTACGCGGAGCTGCACTGCCACAGCCACTTCAGCTTCCTGGACGGGGCGAGCTCCCCGGGCGACCTCGTCAAGGAGGCGACCCGGCTGGGACTGTCCGGCCTCGCACTCACCGATCATGACGGTTTCGCAGGTGCGCCGCTGTTCGCCGAAGCAGGCACGGACTACACCCTCCCGACCGTGTACGGCGCCGAGCTCACCCTCGGGCTGACCAGCTCGCAGAACGGCGTACCCGACCCTGCAGGCAGCCACCTGCTGGTGCTCGCGCGTGGCGTGGAGGGTTACCACCGGCTCTCCGGGGCCATCACCGAGGCAGGGCTCCGTGCGCCGGAGAAGGGCAGCCCGGCGCACGACCTCGACGAGCTCGCCGAACGGGGTCGTGGCCACTGGCTGGTCCTGACCGGTTGTCGCAAGGGGGCGGTCAGGCAAGCCCTCAGCAACGATGGGCCAGTCGCGGCCGCGATCGCACTCGACGACCTCGTCGACCGGTTCGGGCGCGAGCACGTCGTGATGGAGCTGACCGTCAGCGACCACCCCGGCGCCGACGAGGCCAACGACCTGCTGGCCCGGATCGCCGACCACCGCGGCATCCCGGTGGTCGCGACCGGCAATGTGCACCACGCGACGCCGGAGAAGCGGCGCCTGGCGGCCGCGATGGCAGCGGTTCGTGCCCGGCGCAGCATCGCCGAGCTCGACGGCTGGCTGGACCTCTCCGGTGGCGCCCACCTGCGCAGCGGCGAGGAAATGCTCCGCCGCTTCGCCCACCGTCCGGACGCGGTGCACCGCTCCGTCGTACTCGCTGAAGAACTGGCCTTCGACCTCCGCAAGGCCTCGCCCCGGCTGCCGAAGCAGGGGATTCCCGAGGGGCACACGCAGAGCACGTGGTTGCGGGAGCTGACCGAGCGCGGGTTCGCGAATCGCTACGCCCACCTGCCGCATGCGGCGGCCGCCCGGGAGCGGATCGAGAAGGAACTCGACGTCATCAACCGCAAGGACTTCGCGGGCTACTTCATCATCGTCCACGACATCGTCGCGTTCGCCCGTCGTGAGCGGATCCTCTGCCAGGGCAGGGGATCGGCGGCGAGTTCCGCGGTCTGTTACGCGCTCGGGATCACCGCCATCGACTCGGTCTACTACAACCTGCCGTTCGAGCGGTTCATCTCCGAGCACCGCGAGGAGGAGCCCGACATCGACGTGGACTTCGACTCCGACCGGCGTGAGGAGGTCATCCAGTGGGTCTACGAGACCTACGGACGCCGCAACGCCGCGCAGGTCTGCAATGTCGTCAGCTACCGCCCGCGGATGGCGGTGCGCGATGCCGCGAAGGCGCTCGGTTTCTCGGCCGGACAGCAGGACGCCTGGTCGAAGTCGATCGACGGCTGGGGGAGCGAGGTCGAGAAGGGACTCGGCATTCCTGCCCAGGTGGTCTCACTGGCCGAGGAGCTGATGGGCGCGCCCCGCCACCTCGGCATCCACTCGGGCGGGATGGTCCTGACCGAACGGCCGATCGGCGAGGTGTGTCCGATCGAGAAGGCGCGGATGCCCAACCGCACCGTGCTGCAGTGGGACAAGGACGGCTGCGAGTCGATGGGGCTGGTGAAGTTCGACCTGCTCGGGCTCGGGATGCTCGGCGCGCTCGACCACATGATGCGACTGGTCGAGGAACACCTCGGCACGCGCTGGACCTTCGAGACGATCCCGAAGGAGGAGCCCGAGGTCTACGACATGCTCGGTCGCGCCGACTCGATCGGTGTCTTCCAGGTGGAGTCCCGTGCCCAGATCGGCACCCTGCCGCGGCTCAAGCCGCGGTCCTTCTACGACCTCGCGATCGAGATCGCGCTGATCCGGCCGGGGCCGATCCAGGGTGGCGCCGTCCATCCCTTCATCCGGCGCAAGACCGGACGCGAGCCGGTGACCTACGAGCACCCGTTGCTGATCCCCGTGCTGGAGCGCACCCTCGGCGTACCCCTGTTCCAGGAGCAGCTGATGCAGATGGCGGTCGTCCTCGGTGACTGCACCCGCGACGACGCTGACCTGCTGCGCCGCGCGATGGGTTCCAAGCGCGGCGTCGAGCGGATCGAACGGGTCAAGGACACCCTTTACGCCGGCATGGAGCGCAAGGGCATCGTCGGTGATGTCGCCGACGGGATCTACGTGAAGATCCTGTCCTTCGCCGGCTTCGGCTTCGCCGAGTCGCACGCCCTCAGCTTCGCGCTGCTCGTCTACGCCTCCTCGTGGTTCAAGCTGCGCTATCCCGCGGTGTTCCTCGCCGGGCTGCTCCGCAACCAGCCGATGGGCTTCTACTCACCGCAGTCGCTGGTCGCCGACGCCCGCCGCCACGGCGTCGAGGTACGCCGCCCCGACATCGCTCTCTCCGGCGCCCAGGCCGGCATGGAGCCCTGCGAGCCAGGCGGTGAGGATGACCTTCGGTACGACGGCGGGCTGGCCGTGCGGCTCGGGCTGGATGCCGTGAAGGGGATCGGGAGCGAGGTCGCCGCCCGGATCGTTGCCGAGCGCGAGCGGGCGCCGTACGACGACCTGAGGGATCTCTCGCGTCGCGCCGGACTGACGGCCGCCCAGCTCGAGGCGCTCGCCACAGCCGGCGCCTTCGACGGGTTCGGCCTGGACCGCCGCCAGGCGCTGTGGATGGCCGGCTACTCGGAGACCGAGGCCCAGTTGCCGGGCAGCACACCCGCACCGGGGCCACCGACGCTGCCGGGGATGAGCCCGATGGAGGTCACCCTCGCGGACCTGTGGGCGACCCGGATCTCCACTGACGTGCATCCGATCCAGCACTACCGGGAGGTCCTCACAGCGGCCGGGATCAGGGCCGTGGGGGAGTTGCCCACCGCCGAGGCTGGCCGGCGGGTGCACGTGGCCGGGCTGATCACGCACCGTCAGCGCCCCGGCACCGCCAGTGGGATCACCTTCCTCAACCTCGAGGACGAGACCGGGATGCTCAACGTCGTCTGCTCTCCGGGCGTGATGCGGGTGCACCGACAGGCGGCCCGCAACAAGGTGGCCGTGGTGATCCGTGGCCGGCTCGAACGCGAGGACGGCGTCACCAACCTGCTGGCCGACCGGATCGAGTCCATCGACACCGTCCTGCCTGGCGCCGGTGCTGCGCTCCAGGCCCGCCAGTCGTCGCGCGACTTCCGCTGATCAGAGCCCGTCGGTGTTGTACTCGTCGCCGCTGACCAGCCACGCACCGTCCACCAGCGTCACCCGGTAGAGCGTGGTGAGCTTCGGCGCGATCTCCGATCCCACCTTCACTGTCGCCACCCCGTCGCTCTCGGCGAGGTCAGTGAGGAGCACGTCCTCCTTGGTGAAGAGAGGCTTGCTGTAGACCTTCTCCCAGGCCGCGCAGGCCTCCTCTCGGCTGGCGTCGTCCTCGGCGAAGAGGGAGATGTCGCGCAGGTACTCAACGGTGGCCAGGTCGCAGTCGCCGGTGACGAGAAACTCCCGGACCGTCTCCTCGATCGCGGTCCTGTCTGCAGCGCTGATCCCGTCGGAACCGCCGTCGCCGGTGGTCCCGGTCGTGGTCGCCACGGTCGGGTTGTCCTCGGTGTCATCAGCACCGGATTCGTCGTCGTTGCCGCAACCGGCGAGAGCGAGGAGCAACACAACACCAGCAATGAGTCGTCGGGCCATTCCTGATTCCTGACCGTTCGCGGAGGGCGATTCGGGTCAGTAGATGCCGCTGCGGTAAGGTTCCCAGCGCTTCGGACGGCGATCCCGTACGAAGTGTTCGGGCTGTAGCGCAGCTTGGTAGCGCACCTGACTGGGGGTCAGGGG
>JAKFEI010000279.1:0-4805 GCA_036675765.1 Nocardioides sp.
ACGTCCTCGGCGCTGATCCCGGCCTGCTCATAGACCTCGTTGGCCGCTCGGCGCGACATCTCCTTGCCGACCAGCGACTGGGCCGACTTGTCGGTGAAGGTGCCCTCCATGTCGGTGACCATCGACTGGCCGATGATCTCCACGGCCTGGTCGCCGAGGCCGTGCTTGTCGACGAACGCCTCGCTCGCGAGGATCACCGCGCCCGAACCGTCCGAGGTCGGCGAGCACTGCAGCTTGGTCAGCGGTCCGTAGACCTGGCGCGAGGCGAGGATCTCCTCGAGCGTGTAGACGTCCTGGAACTGGGCGTAGGGGTTGTTCACCGAGTGCCGGTGGTTCTTCACACCGACCTTCGCGAACTGCTCGGCGGTGGTGCCGTAGCGCTCCATGTGCTCGTTGCCGGCAGCCCCGAACATGTACGGCGCGGGCGGCATCGCGAACTCCTGGAGCTCGGCCAGCGCCAGCAGGTGCTTCATCAGCGGCTGCTCGCGGTCGTCGTACATCGAACCGAGCGAACCCGGCTGCATCTTCTCGAAGCCGAGCGCGAGCGTGCAGTCGGCGAGACCGCCGCGGACCGCCTGGGTCGCGAGGTAGAGCGCCGTCGACCCGGTCGAGCAGTTGTTGTTGACGTTGATGACCGGCAGTCCGGTCATGCCGAGCTCGTAGACGGCGCGCTGCCCTGCGGTCGACTCGCCGTAGACGTACCCGACATACGCCTGCTGCACCTCGCGGTAGTCGATCCCCGCGTCCTCAAGTGCCTTGGTGCCCGACTCGCGGGCCATGTCGGGGTAGTCCCAGTCCCGCGATCCGGGCTTCTCGAACTTCGTCATCCCGACGCCGACGACATAGACCTTGTTCGCCATGAGGCGCTCCCTACGGTTCCTTGGACAAGATGTCCGGGCAAAAGTACGTTGGACAGTCTGTCCAGTCAAGAGCCTGCGGCGGTAGTGTGCCCGCGTGGCGCGAACGACGGTCGACTCCGAGGCAGCTCCGGACGGCCGCAACACCCGGTGGGACGACCACCGTGCCGAGCGGCACGAGCGGATCCTCGCCGCCGCCATCGAGGCGATCGACGCCGACGGCGGAGCGATCGGGGTGGCGGCCATCGCCGACCGGGCCTCGGTCCCCCGCTCGGTCGTCTACCGCCTGTTCGAGAACCGCGACGACCTCGACGAACACATCCGGAGCCGGATCGTCGACAACCTGATGACCGATCTCGCCCCGGCGCTCGACGCGACCGGCTCCATCCGGGACGCGATCGAGGGCGCGAGCGCGACCTACGTGGGCTGGGTGGCAGGGCATCCCCGGCTGCAGCAGTTCCTCGGCACCGGCTCGGCCACGCGCCGTCGTACCGGATCACGGGTCGTGACCGGCACCCGGACGGCCATCGCACGCGGCCTGGCCCAGCTCCTGGAGGCCGAGCTCTCGCACCTGTCCACCGATCCGCCGCCGACCGGCGCCGCCGAGAACCTGGCGTTCGGCATCGTCGGGCTCGTCGACGGCGCGGTCAACCGATGGGTCGCGCACCCGGAGTCACGGAGCACCCCCGAGGAGCTCGTCGAGTTCCTCACCGGTTCGGTGTGGAGCGTCCTGTCGTCCCACGCCGAGCACCTCGGCGTGCCCCTGACGCCGGACCAGACCCTGGTCTCCCGGCGGGACTGATCACCAGGCGAGTTCGTGCACGAACTCGCTGAGCTGGTTGAGGTTGCGACACTCGATCATCCGCACGATCTCGCCGTACGTCGGTGCGGCCGAGTCACCCGTGCCCCAGTTGCGCTCGTGCTCCGGGTTGAGCCAGAACGACCGCTTCACCGAGCCCGCGAGCTGCTTGAGGGTGTCCTCGTGGAGGTCGCTGTAGTTGGAGCGGGCGTCGCCGAGGATCAGCAGGGTGGTCTTCGGACCCAGCGCGTCGGCGTGCTGCTCGGCGAACTTCGTGAAGACGCGGCCGTAGTTGGTGCGACCCCACAGCGCGGCGTGGCTGGCGCTGGCCGCGAGGTCGGCGAGGACGTCGACCGGGTCGGCGCCGGGGCGGAAGTGCCCCGTCACCTCGTGCACGTGGTCGATGAACGTGAAGGCCCGCATGCTCTGGAACACCTCGCGCAGGGCGAACACGAACAGCAGCGTGAACTGCGCGAAGTTGGCGGTCGAGCCGCTCACGTCGCAGAGCACGACGAGGTCCGTGCGGTGCGGTCGCTTGGGCCGGTGGTGCGTGGTCATGGGGACGCCGCCAGTGGCCATCGACGCACGGACGGTCCGCCGGAAGTCCAGCGGCGCGGAGCGGGCGTGCCGGGAGTGCTGTTCCTTCGCGAGCCGGGTGGCGAGGCGCCGGGCGAGCGGGAAGATCTCCTTGCGCATCTCGTCGAGGTCGGCGCGCCGGGCCGCCATGAATGCGAGGTTGTCGATGCTGGGGCGGACCGCCACGTCGGCGACGTGGTCGGGCCCCTTCTCCTCCGCGATCCGTCGGCGGGCATCGCCCTCGACCAGCGCCGTGAACTGCCCGATCCGCCGGTTGGCGATCCGGCGGGCGTCCTCCTCGTCGGCGCCGTCGGCCATCAGGCCCTGGACCAGCCGGTCGACGAGTTCCTGGGGAGCGACCCGCTGCAGAGCGGTGTACGCGGACCACGAGGAGAGTCCGGGGCCGCGTCCCGGCATCGAGCCGAAGGTGCCGACCATCTCGGCCGCCATCCGCTGCAGCTCGGCCGGGTCCATGGCGCCGGACTCCAGCATCTCGGCCAGGCGGTCGCGGAAGCTCAGCAGCGCCTCGGCGTTGTCGCGGACCGGGCTGCCCTCGCCCTGCTCGCCCTCGCCCTCGCCGGCGCCGGCAGCGGCCAGTGCCGCGGCCCCGTTGCCGACCATGCCGGGGAAGTAGACGTCGAAGAGCGCGTCGAACGTCGTACGTTGCGACTGCTTCTTGACCATCGTGGCGGCGAAGGCGTCGCGCACCGTGTCCCGACTCGTCCAGTGCAGCGCCGACAACGCCGCCACCGCGTCGAGGTCCTCGGCCAGCGACACGGACAGTCCGGCACCCCGCAGCGCCTCGACGAACGCGAGGTGGCGGTCGAGGAGGCCGGAGTGGTCGGCGCGATCAGAGCGGTCGGAGGTCATGGCGTCAGGCCCGGTTGAGCTTGAGTTCCTTGATCGCCCGCTGGTGGTCGGACTGGTGCTTGAGCACGGCACCGAGGGTCTCGGCGATGGCCTTGTCGTCGAGGTCGCGGATCTCGAGGGCGATCAACGTGCGGGCCCAGTCGACGGACTCGGCGATGGAGGGCGCCTTCTTGAGCTCGAGCTCGCGCATCCGGGCGACCGTGGCGACGAGCTGTTCGGCGATCCGGTCGTCCAGGCCGGGGACCTGCTGCTGCAGGATCTCCCGCTCCCGCGCGGCGTCGGGGTAGTCGAGGTGGAGGTACAGGCACCGACGCTTGACCGCCTCGGACAGTTCCCGGCTCGCGTTCGAGGTGAGTACGACGAAGGGCCGGCGGGTGGCGGCAACCGTCCCGAGCTCGGGGATGGTCACCTGGAAGTCGCTGAGCACTTCGAGGAGCAGGCCCTCGACCTCGATGTCGGTCTTGTCGACCTCGTCGATCAGCAGCACCGTCGGCTCGTCGCGACGGATCGCGGTGAGCAGGGGCCGCGTCAGGAGGAACTCCTCGGTGAAGATGTCGTCGTGCGTGGCGTTCCAGTCGCCGCCGCCGTTGGCCGAGCCCGACGCGTTGGCGGCCTGGATGCGCAGCAACTGCTTCTTGTAGTTCCACTCGTACAGCGCACGCGCCTCGTCGAGTCCCTCGTAGCACTGCAGCCTCACCAGTTCCGCGCCCGTGGCGCGGGACACCGCCTTGGCGAGCTCGGTCTTGCCGACACCGGCCGGTCCTTCGAGCAGGAGCGGCTTCTCGAGCGCGCCCGCGAGGTAGGTCGTGGTGGCTGTCGCGGCGTCGGCAAGGTAGCCGGCGGCACCGAGCCGGGCGGCCGCGTCGGCCGGTGATTCGAACCAGGTCATGCGGCCCATCCTGCCCGTCTGGTGGGTGGTCTGGACATTCACACCCCCAATGTTGTCTGGTGGATCACGGGTGACGAGTCGTGACCCCGACCCCTCCGACTCGTTGAGATCGACAACAGACCGTCGATCAAACAGAACGCGCAGGGGGGCTCCGGATGACCGATCTCGTGCTGCCCGCCCAGCGGTTCAAGGTGGCCGTCCAGGCGATCCGTGCCGCCAGCACTGCGGGCGCGATGACCCTCCTGATCGGCTTCGGTGCGGTCAACGTGATCTCCACGCCCCAGCCGAACACACCCGCCGAACAGATCGGCATGCAGTCCGGTCCGCTCGACGACATGATGCAGCTCAACCGGTGCTCGTTCACCGGCTTCGACCGCGACGTGATCCCGAGCAAGGCGATCGTGCGCACCCCCGAGGGCCAGACCGAACTGGTCTCCTTCGACCACGGCTGGGCCGTGTTCAGCGGCGACGTCGCCGGCGAGCTCGTCGCGGTGTGCCTGGGTGCGCCGACGACCACCGCCTCGAGCTAGGCCAGGGCCCCGCCCAGGAACGCCAGCACTGACGGAGCGATCCGTCGCCAGTAGCCACTGTCGTGGTCGCCGAGCGCGAAGGCGCCGGCCGGCCGCTGGGCGAACCCTTCGACGTACTCCTTCGACGCTGCGTAGAAAGGGTCCCCCTCGCCGCAGTCGACGCGAACGGCGATGCCGGCGAGATCCTGCTGGCGGCCCATCACGGTCGTCGCTTCGAAGTCGGCCCTGTCGTCGTACGCGCCGGGAGCGGTGTCGTCGAAGTCGCGCCACAGCGCGGGCGACAT
>JAKFEI010000023.1:0-4781 GCA_036675765.1 Nocardioides sp.
GGCCATGCCGAGGTGGCGCTGCTGGCCTTCGACCGCAAGCGGTACGTCGGCGCGCAGATCGGCATCCACAACCGCTCCGGGGAGCGGGTCGGTGCCGTCGGGCGACTGCGCAACGTCGAGTACCTCTTCGTCGCGGGCTCCGCGGACAAGGTCGCGGCAGCCGTCAGCGCAGGCGACCCGACGCGCCGGCAATGAGGAGTCCGTCGCCCTGCTGGATCAGCCGCAGCGTGACGTCCTCGGTGCGCCGGGATCCGTTGAGTCGATACGTGTAGGTGTAGCTCACCGAGAGCGTGTCGGGGTCGCCCTCCACCTCCATGATCTCGGGGTCCTCGATCGCCCTCCACACCTCCCGGTAGCGCGGGCTGGACCGCTGGTAGGACCGGGTCAGCAGGTCGAACCCGCGATCGGGGTTGCTGCTCGCGGTGGCGACGTAGGACCGAGCGAACGCTTCGAGCTCGGTGGCCGCCACCGGCTCCGCAGAGGCCGTCGCCGTCGGCTCGTCGGCCACCGGGTCGTCGTCGGTGGATGCCGACGTGCTGGTCGCTGGCCGTGGCGAGCGCTCGTCGTCCCCGCCGAAGAGGAGCGCGGCTCCGATCGCAGCCAGGCCGAGGATGACCGCCCCACCCGCGACGAGCATCGCGGCACCCGAGACCCGGCGCGGTGGCGGTGCGGGAGCCACCCGGGCCCGGAGGTAGTCCGCGACGTCGGCCATCGTCGGACGGTCCCGCGGATCGGTCTGCAGTGCGAGCTCGACGAGGGGAGCCAGCCAGCCGATGTGACGCGGGTCCACTTCGTCGATCGAGGGCGCGCGGCCCGTGGTGACGTGGAGAAGAACGGCCACGAACGACCACACGTCGTTGCCCGTGGGATGCGGCCGCAGGCCCCAGGTCGGATCCGGCGGCTGGAAGACGGGATCTGCAGCCACCGCGTCCGGATCCAGCAACGTGGCGTGACCGAGTGCGTCCACCTGGATGGCGGTCGGTGAGATGGCGCCGTGGACGCGCCCACCCTCGTGGAGCGCTGCCAGCGCCTCGGCGACGGGCAGCAGGACGAGCGCGGCGTCGTCCGGGGGGAGTGCGCCGCGTGTCCGCACCCGGTCGGCCAACCGGGCGTCGTACTCGCTCACCTGCGGGAGGCTACCCACATTCGGAGCGAGATTGGCGGTTCTTGTGGAGGGTTCGCCACAGTTACGCGGCGCCGGCGATCAGGAGCTCGCCGTCCTGCTCCTCGAGTTCGAGCGTCACCTCTTCGGTGCGGTTGCCCTTGCCCGGGAACACGTACGAGTAGGTGTAGGTGACCGTCATCGCCGTCGGATCGGCCACGATGGTGAGGATCCTGGGCGACCGCAGCGGTCCCCAGAACGCTTCGTACCCCGGGCTCTCGGCCTGGTATTCCGGCGTGAGCATCCGGAACCCGGCCGCCGGATCCTCGTCGGCCGTCCGTACGTACGTCTCGGCGAACTCCTCGAGCTCGCCGGCCGTGCGGGTCGGAGCGGCGGTACCCGTGGGCGACGTGGATGCCGCGCCGTCGGCCGCGTTCCGGCCCGGATCGTCGTCACCTCGCCCGATCAGTACGACGGCAGCGACGAGCGCCGCGATCAGCAGTGCAGCGGCCACCACCATTGGAGTCGTACGTCGGTGCGGTCGCGCCGGAGTCGAGAGGGGTTCCGGCGCAGGCGGGCGGGGCGGTGGGGGAGCCATGGCAGGAAGGGCAGCTGTCGCCGTCGCTTCCGTCGTGGCGGAATCCGCGCGCCGCAGGTAGTCGCGGACCTCGGACATCGACGGCCGCGCCGCCGGGTCGGCGTTCATCGTCATCTCGACCAGGGGGCCCAGCCAGCCCGCCTCGACCGGCCGGGGCGGGTCGCCGTGGACGATCCGGTAGACCACAGCAAGCGGCCCGTTCTCTCCCCCTTCGAGGTGGTACGGCGGCCGGCCGGTCAGGACGTGGACGAGGGTCGCGCCGAACGCCCAGACGTCACTCGCGGGACTGGCGAGGACCCCGGTGGCGACCTCGGGAGCGAGGTACGCCGGCGATCCGGTCACCAGGCCGGTCTGCGTGAGCGTCGCGTCCTGGTCACCGCGGGCGATGCCGAAGTCCGAGAGCTTCGCACCGCCCTCGTCGCTCACCAGGATGTTCGACGGCTTCACGTCACGGTGGACCACGCCCTGTGCGTGGGCGGCCACGAGTGCGTCCGCGACGGGTTCGAGCAGCTGCGCGGCGGCGCTGGGGCTCAGCGGGCCGCGTTCCCTGACCATGGTCGAGAGGGAGGGACCGTCGACGTACTCCATGACCAGCCAGAGCGCGTCGTCGGTCTGCACCAGGTCGAACACCGACACCACGTGCGGATGGTTGATACGGGCCGCGAGCCTGGCTTCGCGCGCTGCGCGGGCCGGGTCGTCGGCGTGGCCGGGCAGCAAGCCGATCCGCTTCACCGCGACCGGGCGCCCCAGGACCTCGTCACGACCGAGCCAGACGGCGCCGTGGGCTCCCCGCCCGACCTCGCGATCGAGCGTGTAACGCCCATCCACCGGTGTGCCGCTCATGATGCTCTGAACGTACCCACAGGTCGTGCTTCGAACCCAGTGGGCGTCTTGCCCCCGGATGGGGCAGGCTTGCTTCCACCATCTTGTTCGCCTGATTGATTGTTCCCACCCGGAAAGGACCGACGTGCCCGTCGACCCCACCCTTCTCGACGATCTCGCGTGGCGCGGCCTGCTGGCCGAGTCCACCGACCGCGCTGCGCTCGGCGCTGCGCTTGCGGAGGGCAGCGTCCGGTACTACGTCGGCTTCGACCCCACGGCGCCGAGCCTGCACATGGGCAACCTGGTGCAGATCGTGACTGCCATGCGCCTGCAGCGCGCCGGTCACACGCCGTTCGCGCTCGTCGGTGGCGCCACCGGAATGATCGGCGACCCGCGGGACTCGGGGGAGCGGACCCTCAACTCCCATGACACGGTGCAGGACTGGACCGACCGGGTCCGCCGCCAGATCGAACCGTTCCTGTCCTTCGAGGGCGACAACGCCGCGACGATGGTGAACAACCACGACTGGACGGCCGGGCTCTCGGTCATCGACTTCCTGCGCGACATCGGCAAGCACTTCCCGGTGAACCGGATGCTGGGGCGCGAGACCGTGAAGCGCCGGCTCGAGTCCGGCATCAGCTACACCGAGTTCTCCTACGTTCTCCTGCAGTCGATGGACTTCCTGACCCTGTTCCGCAACCACGGGGTCACTCTCCAGTTCGGCGGGTCCGACCAGTGGGGCAACCTGACCGGCGGTGTCGAACTCATCCGGCGAGCCGAGGGCGGCCACGCGCATGCCTTTGCAACGCCCTTGATCACGAAGGCCGACGGAACGAAGTACGGCAAGACCGAGGGCGGCGCCCTCTGGCTGGATCCCGAGCTGATGGCGCCGTACGCCTTCCACCAGTTCTGGCTCAACGTCGAGGACGAGAAGGTCATCGAGCTGATCAAGACCTTCACCTTCGTGTCGCGTGAGGACATCGAGGCCCTCGAGTTGCGGCATGCCGAGAAGCCGTTCCTGCGGGAAGCGCAGAAACTCCTCGCGGACGAGGTCACGACGCTGGTCCACGGCTCGGTCGAGACCGAGCAGGCGAAGACGGCGGCCGCGGCGCTCTTCGGCGGCGGCGACATCACCGCGCTGTCCGCAGTGACCCTGGGAGCGGCACTGGCGGAGGCCGGTGTCGTCGAGATCGACGGAGGCGCCGGTATCCCCGACGTGGTCGAGCTGTTGACCCTCACCGGACTGGCCGCGTCGAAGGGCGAAGCGCGCCGGACGATCACCGAGGGCGGGGCGTACCTCAACAACGTGCGGGTCGACGACCCTGCTTTCACCCCCACGGCGAGTGACCTGATCGGGTCGTCCTGGCTCGTTCTCAGGCGTGGAAAGAAGCGTTTCGCGGGCGTCCGCGTGCACTGAGAAGGCCCTCCGGAGGCCGTGTGGCCCGCGTCACGCCCCCCGGATTTGTGCTCTCCGGGGGAGTGTCGTAATGTTCTGCATGTCGCCGGGTGCGGCGGGAAGCAAGGAGCCGATCGGCTCCGGGCTACCGGCCCCAGCGAACACCATCTCGATCGCAGTCAGATCGGGTACCAGTCCGAAAAGCAGGCCTTGTGGGCCTGGTACAGACCGGGATCCGGATTGTGATGGGATAACCATCAGCGCGAAGACAGACCGGTGACGGCGAGCTTCGCAGTGTTTGATGTTTGAGAACTCAACAGTGTGTCATGCATATAGATTGTTGTGACTGTTTTGCGCTGACTGCCTTTGGGTGGTTGGTGTGTGGTTTCGGCAATATGATTGATTCTGATTAGTAGTGATACTTGTCAGGGTTTGTTGTTTGTCAGTATTGGATTTTCTTATGGAGAGTTTGATCCTGGCTCAGGACGAACGCTGGCGGCGTGCTTAACACATGCAAGTCGAGCGGAAAGGCCCTTTCGGGGGTACTCGAGCGGCGAACGGGTGAGTAACACGTGAGTAATCTGCCCTGCGCTCTGGGATAGCCACCGGAAACGGTGATTAATACCGGATATGACATGTCCCTGCATGGGGGTGTGTGGAAAGTTTTTTCGGCGCAGGATGTGCTCGCGGCCTATCAGCTTGTTGGTGAGGTAATGGCTCACCAAGGCTTTGACGGGTAACCGGCCTGAGAGGGTGACCGGTCACACTGGGACTGAGACACGGCCCAGACTCCTACGGGAGGCAGCAGTGGGGAATATTGGACAATGGGCGGAAGCCTGATCCAGCAACGCCGCGTGAGGGAT
>JAKFEI010000090.1:0-4760 GCA_036675765.1 Nocardioides sp.
CCGACACCGCACCCGAGATCGAGCGCGCGGGCACCGTTGCGGGTGAGCAGCGCGTCGACCTCCGGGAGAACAGGGAGCCAGTCCTGGGCGAGCCGCTCCTGGTAGTCACCCTTGTTGAACAAGCCCTGTCCTGCGCGGACGTCGTCGCCGTAGGCCCCGAAGGGCATGCCGGTCCCGGCCCGCCACGCCTCCAGGACCTGCGGCAGCGCCGATCCGCAGCCGCCGGACAGCAGTGCGAGTGCCCCGCCGGAGAACGGGCTGCTGGCGTCGGCCAGCACGAGTCGCTGGGGAGCCGAGAGGCCGAACGTCCGGGCCGCCGGGTCGGCGTCCGGCACGGTGACCGACACGAGGCCGGCGATGGCCTGCTGTTCGAGCCACTCGCGGACGTACCGCTCCAGGACGCCCGAGCGCTGCGCGACCTCGGCGGCCGTGCCCGGGGTGGCGAGGGCGTCGTACAGGCCCAGCCGGGTGCCCAGCCAGATCGTCGCCATCTCGAGAGTCGCGATCGTGTGGCCGAAGAGCCGCTCGACGAGCTCCCCGGCCCGTGCCTCGACGTCGGCCTCGACATCGGCCTCGGTGTCGACGGCGTCCACGACGCTCACGACGCGGACCCGGCGGTGACGCCGCCCATGATGGCCGCCTCTGCGGCGCTGTCCCACGAACCGGCGCAGGTGCACAGGATCCGGCTGATCCGGCCGTCGGTGACGGTCGCGAGCACCGTGCCCACGGAGAAGTACGACGTCTCGCCGGCCGTGCGCCAGGAGTACTCGAGCGCGAAGCCGTGCGGCGTCGGCTGGACGTCCCAGGTCTCGATGGTCCGCGCGGGAGCGTCGTCGACGAGCAGCGCGGTGACGGCGTCGGGCCCGGTCACCCGCACCAGGGCCTGCGGGAACATGCCGTCGAAGCGAACGTCGTCGGCGTACGCCGACGGGGTGAGCGCGGACCGCTCGAGGTCGCGACGAAGGACGTCGGCCACCTCGGTACGGGCATCGTGTGCGGCCACGAGGTCGAGGTCGACGTAGGCGACGTCTCCGGTCACGAGTGCGGCGAAGCGCGCAGCGATGGCGTCGGTCTCGGGCAGGCCCGAGTTGACCATCGCCGACTCGTAGGAGGCGAACTCGTTGATGGCGACGTAGTGCGTCGGGTCGTTGCGGTCGACGTACACGCGATCGCTGAGGAGGGTACGACGACCGGCGGTGTCGCGGCGCCACTGGTCACCGAGCTCGTTGATCTCGGCGATGTGGTCGGTGTGCAGGTCCTCGATCTGGATGAAGCTCATGGCGGACTCCTGTGGGTGTCGGGGTGGAGAGTGCGGTCACCCCGGAGGCGGGAGGTTCCGCCTCACACCGGAAGGCGGCCTCACCTCACCGTCGTCACAGGAGCCAGGTGACGGGCCGTTCGGGTTCGTACCGACAGAAGGTGCCGGTGTGCACGGCGTGGCGCAGGTGCGTACCGATCCCCGGCTCGGCGGCCTCGAGTCGCCGGATCGCGTCGCGGATCCGCCAGGTCACGGCGCTGCGAGCGCGCTCGGCGGAGGCACCCGTGGGGCGCGCCCGACCCCCGAGCCCGTAGGCCGCGCTGAGCTCGGCCAGCAGGAACGAGCGCTCCTCCTCGGCCCGACTGCGGCGTTCGTCGTCGCCCGCCAGGGCCGCCTGGTCGAGTTCTTCGTCGAGGACGTCGAGTCGCTGCTTGTACGAGGCACGGGCCTGTTCGTCGAGTGCGGGTCCGGTGTCGCCCTCGTGCACCGCCGCTCCGGGCGCACCCGCGAGGTCCAGTGCGTGCACCTCGGTGCCGGGCCGGCCGAGCAGCACGGCCAGATCGGTCATGCCCTTCACGTGCCGCACCACGGCACTCGCCCCGGCGTACGACACCCGCCAGAGGTCGCCGTCGCGCTGGAAGGAGCCGGACTCCCCCTCGAGCGCGGGCGCGGGGCAGGGCGCGGCCGTACGACGCTGCGCGGCCTCGTCCGCGCGCCGGGTGAGGCCGAGAGCCCGGTAACCGGCTTCCGCCTCCTCGAGGAACTGCTCGGCCAGTCGGGCATCGCCGGGCCCGGCACGGAGCAGGCAGACCTCGGCCCGGTCCCGACGCAGGTGGATGCCGCTCAGCACCGCACCGGCGTTGGCTGCGAGGTCCGCTGCGCGACGGAGGTGCGCGTCGGCAGCGGCGAGGTCGGCCATCAGGATCTCGAGCAGGCCGAGGAACCGGTCGACAGGTCCGATCGCCGCGGCACCGATGCCGTCGACAGCGAACCTCCCGGACCAGGGCTCGAGTCGCCGATGGATCGCAGCCGCAGCGGCTGCCGGGTCGCGGGCATCCCAGGCAGCGAGAGCGACCAGCGACAGGTTCGAGATCAGCTCGGCGTCGTCGGCCAGGCCGGTCATGATGGCGTCGACACCCGGCAGCGCCGCGGTCCGCACGTCGTGCGGCTGTCCGGGGAACAAGGCCATCACCTGGGTGCCATCGGGCGCAGTTTCTGCGAATGCTTCGATCAGTCCCGCGAGCTCGGCGTAGATCTCATCGGTGCGTCGCTCCTCGATGGCGATCCAGCTGCGCTGCACGGCGGCCAGGATCGCAGCGTTGTGGCTTCCGGCCCGACGCCCGAGCTCCTCGGCCTCGCTCGCGCACCGCTTCTGCAGGGCGATGTCCCCATCGAGGTGGGCGACATAGCCCCGGAACAGTGGGACGTACCAGCTGTAGAGGGGCTGGCGGAGCAGGGTTGCGGCGGCCTCGAACGCCGCCATGTCCGCGCGCGCGGCCGGGCCCTTGCCCTGCTCCAGCAACGCGACGATGCGGAGCCGGAGTCCCAGCAGCTCCAGTCCGAGGTCGCCCACTTGGCGCGCGCAGGTGATGACCTCGGCTGCGTCGGCCTCCCGTCGCTCCGAATGGGCGGGCCCGGCCACGGTGTCGCAGCGCGCAGCCAGCGCATGGGCGATGGCACGAGGATCACCCAGGCGCCGGGCCAGTCCCACGGCCTCCTCGGCCAGGGCTGATCGTCGTACCGGGTCTCCTGCAAAGGACATCGCGACCGAGAGCCGGGCCATGACGTCGGCACGGGCGATCGACTCCTGGTCGCCGAGCAGGACCAGCGCCTCCTCGAGCAGGTCGATCTGGGTCCGGTCCCACAACCGCACCTCGAATCCGGACAACCCCGCGGCGAACCCGAGCGCTGCCTCCGCCATGCCGGCTCCGTCACCGCGCGCCCGGGCCAGACCCGCCGCCTCGAGGAAGTCCTCCCGGGCTGCCTCGAGGTTGTCGAACGCCAGCACCGCCGCGCCGCGTTCCAGCAGCACCTGGCGACGTACCTCGCTGCCCTTCTCGCTGGCGCCGAGCGCTGCGGTGAGGTGCTCGGCGGCCTCCTCGTAGGCGTGGACGGCCAGTGCAGCCGCCGCGGCACGGCGGCTCATGGCCACGGCCGCAGCAGGATCGGACAACGGGAGGGCGCGGTGCAGGTGCTGCGCGACCTCGGCCGCAGCGCTCGGATCGACCTCCACCCGCTGCGCGATCAGGGTGGCGGCCACCAGGTGGAGCTCCCGGACCCGACTGGCGGGAACCGACGCGACCACCGCCGCCCGGATGAGGGGGTGCGGGAGGTCGACGCGTCCCGGCAGGTCACGGGCCAGACCTGCGGCGACCGCCTCGTCGAGCAACTCGGCCACCGTGGCTGGAGGCTGCGCGGTCATCTGCGCGACCGTCTCCACGGTGCTCGCCGTACCGGCGACAGCGCCCGCCACCAGCAGTTCGTGGCACGCCTGGGACACCCGCCCGAGGCGCCGCCTGATGATCGCGGTCGCCGACTCGGGCACCACCGAGTCGATGACGTCGGTCCCCCGGTCCACGGCCAGCCGGGCGAGCTCACCGACGAAGAGCGGGTTGCCTCCAGTGCGTTCGTGCAGCCGCCGGGCATCCGCGTCGCTGAGAACACCGCCGGTCTCGGCAGCAACCAGTCGGCCGACGGACTCCGGGTCGAGACCGTGCAGCGCCACCCGGTCGGCCCGGGACGCGAGCTCCTCGGCGAGGCCGGCCACCGTCTCCTCGACCAGCGACTCGTGGTCGCGCCATGCGGCGACGACGATGACCGGCCACCGACCCAGCGATCGCTCGACGAACCGGAGCAGTCGCAGCGATCCGGCGTCGGTCCAGTGCAGGTCGTCCAGCACCAGCAGCAACGGGCAGTCGCGGGACAGCGTTTCGAGGACTCCAGTGACGGAGTCGAACAGCGCGAAGCGGTTGGTGCCCGGCGCGTTGGAGCCCGCGGCAAGCTCAACGCGGGCACCCGGCAGGAGAGCCAGCGCCTCCTGGGACCGCGGACCCCACGCATCGATCAGGGCAGCAGGACCGACACCGTCCGCCGCATCACGCAGGACCTGGGCCCACAGCCAGAACGGCGGCGTCCCGGGGTCGTCCCACGCGGCGCCGTGCAGCACCCGGAAGCCACTGGCGGCAGCGAGCCGGCACGCCTCACTGAGGAGGGTCGTCTTGCCGATCCCCGCTTCGCCGCTGATCCACACCAGGCCGCCGGCGCCTCGACCTGCCCGGGCGAGCCTCTCCGAGAGGCGCTCACACACGGCGTCACGGCCCAGGAGCAGCGGCTCCGCCGCGGTCGCCATGGGAGCAGGCTACTCACGACGGGGCCCCTGCCACACCGGTTCGGAGAACCGGATCGTCGGTCAGGCGGCGGTGCCACCGACGCCGTCGAGGTCGTCGGGAGACACCCCGCCATGGCACGAGGCGAACGGTTCGGGCGCCGTGTCACCGGCGGC
>JAKFEI010000247.1:0-4756 GCA_036675765.1 Nocardioides sp.
GGCATCACCAAGCCGATCCTCGTGCACGCCATCCTCGAGACCGCCCGCGGTGTGGCGAACATCGAGGAGATCTGCGGCGCCAGCCCGCGCATGCAGGGCCTCTCGCTCGGCCCCGCCGACCTGGCGGCCGACCGCAAGATGAAGACGACCCGCGTCGGTGGCGGCCACCCGGGCTACCTCGTCCGCGAGGACCCGCCGAAGGGCGCTGACGGCACCAGCCAGATCGACGCGCCGCGGGCGATCTTCCAGCAGGACCTGTGGCACTACACGATCGCCAAGATGGTCGACGCCTGTGCGACGCACGGCATCTACCCGTACTACGGCCCGTTCGGCGACATCGCCGACGTCGTGGCGTGCGAGGACCAGTTCCGCAACGCGTTCCTGCTCGGCTGCGTCGGCACCTGGAGCCTGCACCCGAAGCAGATCGCCATCGCCAACCGCGTCTTCGCCCCGAGTGTCGAGGACATCGCCCACGCCCGCCGGGTCGCAGCCGCCATGGGCGACGGCACCGGTGCCGTGATGATCGACGGCAAGATGGAGGACGACGCCTCCCTCAAGCAGTGCCTGGTCCTGGTCGCGCTGGCCGAGCAGCTGGCGGAGATCGATCCCGAGTTGAAGGCCGCCTACGACGCGATTGAGGTTCCGGCATGAGCGAGTTCAAGCCCCTGCGGTCCGTCCTCTACATGCCCAGCGCCAACGAGCGGGCACTGGAGAAGGCCAAGACCCTTCCGGCCGACGCGATCATCTTCGACCTCGAGGACTCCGTCGCACCCGACGCCAAGGTCGGCGCCCGCCAGTCCGCGGCCGCTGCCGTGCAGTCCGGTGAGTACGGCCGCCGCCACCTGATCATCCGCGTCAACGGCATCGGTACTGAGTGGCACGAGGACGACATCAAGGCAGCGGCTGCGGCCGGCCCCGACGTCGTACTCGTCCCCAAGGTGAACTCCGCCGAGGAGGTCCGCACACTCGTCGACGCCCTCGGCGCAGCCGGAGCCCCGGAGAAGACCAAGCTCTGGGCGATGGTCGAGACCCCGATCGGCATGCTCAACGCGCTGTCGATCGCCACCGCCTCCGAGCGCCTCACCGGCTTCGTGATGGGCACCAACGACCTCGTCAAGGAGCTGTACGCCGAGCACGTTCCCGGCCGCCAGCCCGTGATCACCGGCCTGGGCCTCGCCCTGCTGGCGGCCCGCGCCGCCGGCATCGTGATCATCGACGGCGTCTACAACGACGTGAAGAACATCGACGGCTTCCTCGCCGAGTGCGAACAGGGCCGCCAGATGGGCTTCGACGGCAAGACCCTCATCCACCCCGGTCAGGTCGAGGGCGCGAACACCGCCTTCGCCCCGAGCGACCAGGCCGTCGAGGACGCCCGCGGGCTGATCCAGGCCTGGGAGGACGGCAAGGGCGCCGGCGTCGTGACCTACAACGGCAAGATGGTGGAGAGCCTCCACGTCGAGTCGGCCGAGCGCGCGCTGTCGATCCACGAGGCGATCCAGGCCCTCGGGGCCTGAGCCGGCAGCGGCGAGCCCGCGCCTAACCGGCCGGGGGTCGGAACGGCGGCGGGCCCAGGATCTCGATGGCGCCGGTGGCCTCGGCGGCCGCGCGGATGCGGTCGAAGTCGACCGGTGTCGGCTGGGCCTCGCTCGCGTGCCGGTAGAACGCCTCGCCGGCGGCGGGGTTCTGGAACTCCAGCATCCTGGCTGTCGGTGAGGTGACCATGAAGGCGTGCGGGACGTTGCGCGGGAACACCGCGACGCCGCCCGCACCCAGGACGGTCTCCTCGCCGTCGATGTGCAGCAGGAGCTCGCCCTCGACCAGGTAGAACGTCTCGTCGGCGTTCGGATGGATGTGCAGCGGGGTGACCTTCCCCCGCTCGAGCTGGTCCTCGAACATGAAGAACGCGCCACCGGTCTCGGCACCGGTGACCTTCCAGGTGAGCCTGCCCCCGCCGCAGAACCAGGCCTGCTCGCCCTCGCCCTGCTGCCGGACCGTGGCTGTCAATGTGTCCATGACGCCTTCTCTCCTATATGGGACTCGTGTCCCATAACGAGACTAAGGTACCGTAAGGGGCATGTCAACGGCGTACGAGGAGTCCGGCCGGACCCGGCAGAAGGCACGCACCCGGGGCGAGCTGATCGCGGCGACGCGGGCCCTGATCGAGGAGGGCACCCCGTCCCCCACGGTGGAGCAGGCAGCCGAGCGGGCATCGGTGTCGCGCACCACGGCCTACCGCTACTTCCCCAGCCAGACCGCACTCCTGATCGCGGCGCACCCGGAGATCACCACCACGTCACTGTTGTCGGACGATTCCGGCGAGGACCCGGCGACGCGGCTCGACCAGGCGGTCGAGAGGTTCCTCGCCATGGTGCTCGAGACCGAGGGGCAGCAGCGGACGATGCTGCGGCTCTCGCTGGAGGTCTCCGACAAGCGCGAGCTCCCCCTGCGCCAGGGCCGGGCGATCGGCTGGTTCACCGATGCCCTCGCTCCGCTGGAGCCCCGGCTCGGGCAGGCGGAGATCCGGCGGCTGGCGGTGGCGATCCGCAGCGCGACCGGGATCGAGGCCCTCGTCTGGCTGATCGACGTCGCCGGGCTCTCCCGGCCGAAGGCAGCCCAGCAGCTGCGCTGGACGGCGCAGGCGCTGCTCGCGCATGCCCTGGCCGAGGGTCCTCCCTAGGTGCAGGGCGGCGGTCAGTCCGGCGCGGTGTCGCCGAGTTGCTTCACGAGGAGGTCGGTCACGGCCTGCTGTTCCTCGATGTACGGGTGGAACGCGAACCCGCCCCGCTTCGGATCCGGCGACGCGCCGGCGACCCACGGATCCTTGGCGCAGATGTCGTGGCCCTCGGTGGCTGACCACACGTCGATGTACTCGGCGCCGGCCTTCTCGGCCCCCGCCTCCAGCGCTCGGGTGACCTCGTTGAACAGCTTGCGCCCGACGGGGTAGTCGGCCGGGGCCAGCGGCATCGCCGGGCACCAGCCCGTGGCCGGAATGACCTGCGGGTAGCCGACGATGACCACCCGCGCCTCCGGCGCACGATCGAGGATGTCCCCGACAGCGTCCTCGATGTCGCTGGCGACCTTGTCGATCAGCTGGGACAGCTTGGCCGACCGTTGGGCGGCCAGGTCGGTGCACGGGCTGCCCGTGGGGTCCTCCCCGCCGAGGTTCACGCACTTGACGACGATGCTGGCGAAGAGTCCGGACTCGTTGCCCCCGATGCTGAGGGTCACCAGCCGGGTGTCCTTGGTGACGGCGTCGAGCTGGGGAGGGACGCGGCCGCCGGTCGGGAACTGCGGTTTCTCCAGGTTGATCGCGCGAGCGCCGCCGCAACTCACGTCGTCGAGCTCGAGGTCCAGTTCCTCGGCGAGCAGGTGGGGATAGTTGCCGTCGGACTGCAGGCATCCCTCGGCGCCGGTCTGGTCACCCAGGAAGCCGCCGGCCGTGTAGGAGTCGCCGAGTGCGACGTACTTGTCGCCCGCCTCGATGGGCGCCCCCTTGTTCTTGCTCGCGTTGACGTCGTCGGAACAGGCCGTGAGTCCGGCGAGCACGAGCAGCAGGGTGGCGAGCAGCGGCCACCGGTTCACCGCTCCACCTCCTCCACTCCGAGCGCAAGGGTCAGGGCGAGGACAGTATCCGGGTCCTCCAAGCGGTCACCGAACAGGTCGCGCAACTGGTTCATGCGGTAGCGGATCGTCTGGGGGTGCAGGAAGAGCGCCTCCGCGATGTCGTCGCGGCGCCCCTGGTGCAGCAGCCAGGCCCGCAGCGTCTCGCGCAGCTTGGCCGCGGCCGTCGGGCGCAGTGCGTCGAGCGGCGCGAGCACCTGGGCCCGGAGATCGGCGAGGGCGTCGACGTCGGCAGTGAGCACCAGTCGCGGCAGGTGGGTCTCGGTGTCCCCGGCCAGGCCGAGCGCCCGCGCCCGCATCACCCGGTCGTACGACGCCCGCACGTCGAGCCAGTCGCGGGCCGGCCCGACCAGGCAGTCGCGGTCGCGCACCATCCGCAGCAGCGTGGCGCGACGTCGACCGTGGGCGTCCGGAACCATCAGCAGCGCCGAGCCGTCGAGGTCCGGCAGGTCGGTCACCTGGAGCGTGCCGCGCCGGAACAGCTCCTGCAGCGCACCCGCCTGCGACTCCGGCACGATGACGGCGGTCAGGGTCGACGGTGGCACCCACTCGGCGCGCTCGGCGGCCGCCAGCACGGTCGCCTCGGCGGCACCGGCCAGCAGGTTGCGGCCCAGGCGCTCCAGCATCCGTTGCCGGATCCGGCCCTCGGTGGCGGACTCGTCGCGGTGGCCGGCGACGCTCGCGGCCGAGAGCTCGTCGATGTACGCGAAGACGAGCTCGGCGAAGGACGCCATCGTGGCCGGGTCGATGCCTTGTTCCACTGCACGTGCCGAGAGGTGCCGCCAGGAGACCCGGGCACCGATCCGGTACGCCGACAGCAGTGCGTCGGCCGTGCGGCCGCTGCGGACCTCGCCACGCCCCAGCTGGTAGGCGCCGTCCACGGCCGAGGAACGGGGCGCCGGAGCGTCCTTGTCGCTGATCATCGACAGGAAACCGCCGAGGGCGACCTGCACGGCGCCGCGGATGGTCTCGCCCATCGGCCCACCGAAGGCGTCCTCGTAGGCCGGCACCTCACGGATGATCTGTACGACGACGTCGTCAGCGACCGTCGCCAGGTCGGATCGCAGGGCGATGACCGTGGCCGGAGGGAGCAACGCGGCACCGTCGGGTCGTCGTACCGAACGTCGAGGCATGA
>JAKFEI010000076.1:0-27821 GCA_036675765.1 Nocardioides sp.
CCCATGGGCCACAATGGAGTTCACAACTACACACGCGTCACTCAACTGACCGATTTCATCAGTTCCGAGACAGATCACCTCCGAAGAGAGACCGCTGGGGAAGGCGTAACTCGCGCCGGAGGTAGGGAGTAGTCGAGGAGTTCGTGGTGACCGGAAGCATGAGTGCAACCAGGGGCGTTTTCTACGTCCACTCTGCGCCGTCCGCGCTGTGCCCTCACATCGAGTGGGCCGTGGGCGGTGTTCTTGGCGTTGCCGTGAACCCCAACTGGACGCCCCAGTCGGCCCAGTCCGGGAGCTACCGCTGCGAGTTCTCGTGGGCGGGCAAGGCGGGTGCCGCGGCCGAGATGGCCTCCGCGCTGCGCGGCTGGAACCACCTGCGCTTCGAGGTGACCGAGGAGCCGACGCCGTCCACCGAGGGCGCCCGCTACTCCTACACGCCCGACCTCGGCGTCTTCCACGCCGTCACCGGCATCCACGGCGACATCATGATTCCCGAGGACCGGCTCAAGGCGTCCGTCGTGCGCGCAGCGCTCGGCGAGGTCACCCTCGAGAACGAGATCGACAAGCTGCTCGGCAAGCCGTGGGACGACGAGCTCGAGACCTTCCGGCACGCCGGCGAGGGCGCTCCCGTCCGCTGGCTGCACCAGGTCGTCTGAACCACCGACGAGAACCAGATCGACCCGGGTGCTGGGAGCACCCGGGTCGGTGTGGTTTTGCAGTCAGGACCGCCGGAGGGGAGGACTCCAACGATCCCGAGTCGAGGGGCTGGCCGTCGTCAGCTCATCGAGCCGAAGAGCACGGCCACGTTGGCGCCACCGAAGCCGAAGGAGTTGTTCAACGCCGCGATGTCGCCGAGCGGGAGGTCCCGAGGCTTCGTCGCGATGTCGAGCTCGACCTTCGGGTCCTGGTTGTCCAGGTTGATCGTCGGCGGGGCGAGCCGGTGGTGCAGGGCCAGGACGGTCGCGACGCCTTCGAGGGCGCCGGCTCCGCCGAGCAGGTGCCCGGTCATCGACTTGGTGCTGGTGACGACCAGATCGCTCGCGTGCGCACCGATGACGGCGTGCAGCATGAGCGATTCGGCGACGTCACCCTGCGGGGTGGAGGTCGCGTGGGCGTTGACGTGGGCGACATTGGACGGGGAGATGTCCGCATCCTGGATCGCGAGCCGAATGGCCCGCGCTCCGCCGCGACCAGCCGGATCGGGCTGGGCGATGTCATGGGCATCGGCGGTGATGCCGGTGCCGAGGACCTCGGCGTAGATCCGGGCGCCGCGCGCCTGGGCGTGCTCGAGGGACTCCAGCACGAGTGCCCCGGCTCCCTCACCGAGCACGAACCCGTCGCGCGCGGTGTCGAAGGGACGGGACACCGTGGTCGGGTCGCCCGGGTTCTTCGACAGCGCCATCATGTTGGCGAACGCGGCCATCGGCAGCGGGTGGATCGCTGCCTCGGTGCCGCCGGCAATCGCGACGTCGACGCGGCCGAGCCGGATCTGGTCGGCAGCCAGCGAGATCGCCTCGTTGCCCGAGGCGCAGGCGGACACCGGAGTGTTCACCGGCCCGCGGGCTCCGAGCTTGAGGCTGACGGTGGCGGCCGGAGCGTTCGCCATCAGCATGGGTACGGCGATCGGGGAGACCCGTCGTACCCCCTTGTCGCGCAGCGCGTCGTAGTTGGAGAGCAGCGTGGTCACGCCGCCGATGCCGGACGCGAAGGCGACGCCGAAGCGGTCTCCGTCGACGTTGCCGGCCTCCATGGCCACGTCCAGCCCGGAGTCGGCCCATGCCTCGAGCGCCGCCACGAGGGCGAACTGCGAGGACCGGTCCAGACGGCGGGCCACGACTCGGTCGAGGACCTCGGACGGGTCGACAGCGACGGGTGCCCCGATGGTGACGGGCAGGCCCTCGGCCAGCTCACCGAGCTGGCGTACCCCTGAACGACCGGCGAGGAAGCCCTCCCAGGTGCTGGCGACGTCGCCACCGAGCGGGTTGGTGGTGCCCAACCCGGTGACGACGACGCGTGTGCGCGACATGGCTCTGTTCACCGTCCGGTTCAGGCCGCGCGGTTGCGCTCGATGAAGGCGACGGCGTCGCCGACGGTCTTGAGGTTCTTGACCTCGTCGTCGGGGATGGTGACGCCGAACTTCTCCTCGGCCTCGACCACGACCTCGACCATCGACAGCGAGTCGACGTCGAGGTCGTCGCTGAAGGACTTGTCGAGCTGCACGTCGTCGGCGGGGATGCCGGCGACCTCGTTGACGATGTCGGCGAGGGCGGCGCGGATCTCTTCGGTGCTCATTTGTTTCTCCAGTGCTGATTCGTTGGTTGGTGGTGCTGGGGAACTGTGGGTGTGGATCAGGGAACGACGACGACCTGTGCGGCGTACGACAGGCCGGCGCCGAAGGCGACCAGCAGGGCAATGTCGCCCGAACGTGCGTCGCCCTCCTCGATCATCCGGTGCAGGGCCAGTGGGACCGAGGCCGCCGACGTGTTGCCGGCGTCGATGATGTCCCGCGCGATCCGGACCGTGGGCGGCAGTTTCATGGCCCGGGCCATGGTGTCGGTGATCCGGTTGTTGGCCTGGTGGGGGATGAAGCAGTCGAGCTCGTCGACGGTGATGCCGGCGCGGTCGAGCGCCTGCTGCGCCACCTTTGCCATCGCGAACGACGCCCAGCGGAAGACCTCGCTGCCCTTCATCGACAAGAACGGCATGTGGGGCTGGTCGGAGGCGACGAGGTCACGCAGGTCGGGGGTGCGGATGTGGTCGTAGTGCTCGCCGTCGGAGCCCCAGACCACCGGTCCGATCCCGGGCGTCTCGGAAGGACCGATGACGACCGCACCGGCACCGTCGGCGAAGATGAAGCCCGTGCCGCGGTCGGTGGGGTCGGTGATGTCGGAGAGCTTCTCGACGCCGATGACCAGTGCGTAGCGGGCACTGCCGGCGCGCACCATGTCGTTGGCCAGGGCGACGCCGTGGCAGAAACCGGCGCACGCCGCAGAGATGTCGAAGGCCGCGGCCTGGTCGGTGCCGAGCTGGTGGGCGATGGCCGTCGCGGCGGACGGGGTCTGGATGAGGTGGCTGATCGTCGCGACGATCACGCAGTCGATCTGGCGGATGTCGATGCCGGCATGCTCCACCGCGCCGCGAGAAGCGTCGACCGCCATCGAGATGACCGTCTCGGAGTCGTCGGCGATCCGGCGGGTCCGGATGCCTGAACGCTGCTGGATCCACTCGTCGCTGGAGTCGATGGCGTCAACGACCTCGGAGTTCGGCACCAGGCGCGCGGGACGGTAGGCGCCGACGCCCAGGATCGCGGCGTGCGCGGCTCCCGTCTCGACGGTGAGCGCGCTCATGCCGACACGGCTTCCGGGCGCAGGATCGTCGACGGGTCACCGTGCTGCATGCAGAAGGCACGGGCGTCGTCGAGCTGCTCGGGACCGTTCAACGAGAAGGTCTCGACGTCGAGGCCGCGGTTGCGGAAGTAGCGCTTCGCGATCCCGGTGAGGGTGCCGGCGGGCGGCAGCTCGAGGAAGCCGGTGATGCCGAGCTCGACCATCGACTCGAGGCAGAGGTCCCAGCGCACCGGCCGGGCGATCTGGCCGACGATCCGGTCAAGCACATCGCGGCCGTCGAGGACGACGGTGCCGTCGGAGTTCGAGATGAACCGGGTGCGCGCATCGTGCACCGAGACCGACCCTGCCAGGGGGGCGACGTGGTCGACGGCCGGAGCCATGTGCGGGGAGTGGAACGCACCGGCCACGGCCAGGGGACGCAGACGGGCGCCCTTGGGAGCGTGGGCAGCGAGCTCTTCGAGCTGCTCGAGCGTTCCCGCCGCAACGATCTGGCCGGGGCCGTTGTCGTTGGCCGCGGTGAGGCCGCACTGCGTGAGCGCGGCCAGCACCTCGTCCCGGTCGCCGCCGAGGATCGCGGTCATCCCGGTCGGCGTGACTGCGGAGGCGTCGGCCATGGCCCGGCCTCGTTCGCGAACCAGCACCATGGCCTGCTCGGTGGTGATGATGCCTGCGCCGACCGCGGCGGTGATCTCACCAACGCTGTGGCCCGTCACGGCACCGAGGTGGCTGAAGGCGTCGGCCGGATGGGGGTACAACGCCAGGGACGACACCAGGCCGGAAGCGACCAGCAGTGGCTGCGCGATCTTCGTGTCCCGGATGGTGTCCGCGTCGGCGACCGTGCCGTAGTGGGCCAGGTCGAGCCCGGAAACCGTGGACAGCCAGTTCAGGCGCGACTCGACGGTCGGGTCCTCCAGCCAGGGCGTGAGGAATCCGGGAGTCTGGGCCCCTTGTCCGGGAGCGACGATGACGAGCACAAGAACAGCCTGCCTTCCGGACCCACACGCGTGCGCCTGCGCGGCCCACGAAACTGCTGCTCCGCTGTTGTGGGACCTCTACAACTTCGACTGGCCGAGCGCGTCTCCGGCCATGACGCGGCAGCAAGCTGCCGGGAGTCTGCCTCCCGCCGCGCTGCCGGCTTGCCGACTGGCTGCGGGCTCGCCAGCGGCGGTCAGACGCCCTGGCGGCCGAGCACGAGCGCCAGTTGCAGGACCAGCGCGTCGCGGGGGACGGACGGGGTGAGGCCGGTCAGGTCACCGATCTGGCCCAGTCGGTAACGCACGGTGTTGGCGTGCACGAACAGCGCGCGGGAGGTCGCCTCGATCCCGCCGCCGTTGGCGAAGTACGCGACCAGGGTCTCGACGAGCTCACCCCGCGCGTCGTTCAGCGGCGCGTAGATGTCGTCGATCGCCTCGAGGCGGGCGGACTCGTCACCGGCGAGGATGCGCTCGGGCAGGAGGTCGTGGGCCGACACGGGTCGCGGGGCGTGCGGCCAGCCGACGGCTGCCCGCAGCGCGCCCAGGGCGACGCTCGCGGACAGGTGCGCGTGGGAGAGGTCGGCCGCAACCGGTCCCACCACGACGGCACCCTCGCCGAACAGGTGGACGACAGAAGCGGCGTCGGACTCCGGGGCCGTGACGCCGCCGAGGATCACCACGAGGAGATGTCCCTGGACGGCACTCAGGGCGTCCAGGCCACCTTCCTTGGCGGCCCGCCGTACTTCCTCGAAGACGCCGGTCTGCTGGCCGGAAGCCTCGGCGGGCGCGGTTCCGACGACGACCGCGACCTCGCCCCGTGCCGTCCAGCCGACGGCGCTGGCCCGGGAGAGCACGGACTCGTCGGTCTCGGCGCGCAGGACGGCGTCGACCGCGAGCGCCTCCAGACGAGCGTCCCAGCGCCCGCGGACCTCGGCGGCGCGGGCATAGACCTCGGCGGTCGCGAACGCGATCTCGCGCCCGTAGCGAAGGATCGCGGCGTGGATCTCGGCGAGTACGTCCGGGTCGACCAGTCGCGCGATGTTGGCTTCGACTTCGTCGATGGTGAGCTTGATCAGGTCGACGGTCTGGTGCAGGTCGACGACGCCGGCCATCGCGCGGGGAGCGACGCCGAAGACCTCGATCACGACGTCGTCATCGCCGATGTCGCTCCCGCCTCCGTCGGCGAACCAGTCCACGAAGCTCTTCACACCGGCCTGGACGATCATCCCGACCCAGGACCGGTCCTCGGCGCTCATCTCGCGGAACCAGGGCCGGTCGGCCTCCATGCGAGCGATCGCCGCCGTACCGAGCGACCCGGTCGCTGCCCTCAACTGCTGGGTCGCGCTGGCCCGTGCAGCGGGCCCGGTGGGGGTCATGTGCCCAGCCTAGGGCTCGCGTTTGTTAACGGGACCGTGACATCGCACGGGGGTGCCTCGTGGTTGAATCGTGGATCACCTGCAGGGGCTGTTGGCGAGGGGGCGCGATGACGGATCAGTCGAAGCACGAGGTCCAGTTCTTCACCCTTCACGGGAAGAGACGCGCATTCGTCAAGGCGGGTGAGGGACCCGTCCTGCTCCTGTTGCACGGACTGGCCTGCGACCACCGCACGTGGCTGCCCGTCATTGACGAACTGGCGAAGAAGTACACCGTGATCGCACCCGACCTGCTCGGGCACGGTGTCTCCGACAAGCCGCGTGCCGACTACACGCTCGGCGGCTACGCCAACGGCATGCGTGACCTGCTGACGGTGCTGGGCATCGACAAGGTCACTGTCGTGGGCCACAGCTTCGGCGGGGGCGTCGCCATGCAGTTCGCCTACCAGTTCCCCGAGCGCACCCATCGGATGATGCTCGTCGCGACGGGTGGGTTGGGTCCCGAGGTCACCCCCCTCATCAAGCTCATCCAGGCGCCGGGCTGGTTTCCGGTCATGGGCGTCCTCACCCTGCCCGGCATCCGGCACCTCGAGACGCGGGCGCTCCGGTCGGCGGCGGCGCTCGGCGCTGGTCCGTTGCGCAAGTACACCCGCGACCTCGCCGAGGTCGCCGACATCCTCGAGTCGTGGAAGGACCGGCGCACCCGGTTCGCGATCAGGCACCTGGTGCGCGCGGTGATCGACTGGCGTGGCCAGATCGTCACCATGTCCGACCGGGCCTACCTGACCGAAGCCATCCCGATGGCCGTGGTGTGGGGGCGTGATGACCAGGTGATCCCGGTGCGGCACGCGAGCAATGCAGCGGCCCTGGCTCCCGAGTTGCGGGTCGAGGTGATGGCCGACTCCGGGCACTTCCCGCACAAGGACCATCCCGAACAATTCGCGCGCATCCTGGACGACTTCATCGCAACGACCGAGCCGGCGACGTACAACCGCGCGCGGTTCCGCCGCATGCTCACGTCGGGCATGTCGAAGCGGGTCGTACCGCTGGCGAGCGTGCCGACGGCCGTCACCCCCGCCTGAGGACTGCGCCCGAGGACTGCGCCCGAGGACTGCGCCCGAGGACTGGCCGGGCGGCGAGCACGCTCGCCGCCCGCCAGCTCAGGCGTCGCCGCCCTCCTGGAGGACGCCGGCCACCGACGTGGGGTCCGCGATCTGGTAGCGGTCGAGGGCTTCCTGGACCCGGGCCGGGTCGATCTCTCCGGCGTCGGCCAGCGCGGCCAGTGCCTGGACGACGACGGACTCGGCGTCGATCTGGAAGAACCGACGCGCGGCCGGGCGGGTGTCGGCGAAGCCGAACCCGTCGGCACCGAGCACGCGGTAGTCCTCGGGCACCCAGCGGGCGATCTGCAGCGGAACCGCGGTCATGTAGTCCGACACCGCGACCACGGGACCCTGGCCACCGCTCAGCGCTTCGGTGACGTACGACGTCCGGTGGGCCTCCTGCGGGTGCAGCAGGTTCCACTTGTCGGTCGCGATCCCGTCGCGGGACAGCTCGTTCCACGACGTGACGGACCAGGTCTCGGCCTGGACGCCCCAGTCCTCGGCGAGGATCCGGCGGGCGTCGTCGATCCACGGGAAGCCGACACCTGACGCGAGCAGACGGACCCGGGGTCCCTCGGCGGCGGCGTCCGGCGTCGAGACCCGGTAGAGCCCCTTGAGCAGGGCTGCGACGTCGAGGTCGGCGGGCTCGGCCGGCTGCGGCACGGGCTCGTTGTAGACGGTGACGTAGTAGATGACGTCCTCGCCGCGCGGGTGCTCCTCGCTGGCGCCGTACATCCGCTCCAGGCCGGCGCGCATGATGTGGCCGACCTCGTAGGCGAACGCCGGGTCGTAGTGCACGACGGCCGGGTTGGTCGCAGCGAGCAGCGGCGAGTGGCCGTCAGCGTGCTGGAGGCCCTCGCCGGTCAGCGTCGTACGACCGGCAGTGGCACCGATCAGGAAGCCGCGCGCCAACTGGTCGGCCATGGCCCAGATCGAGTCGCCCGTGCGCTGGAACCCGAACATCGAGTAGAAGATGTAGAACGGGATCATCGGTTCGCCGTGGGTCGAGTACGCCGACCCGGCGGCCGTCGCGGATGCCATGGCGCCGGCCTCGGAGATGCCCTCGTGCAGCATCTGGCCCTGGGGCGACATCTTGTACTGGAGCAGCATGTTGCGGTCGACGGACTCGTAGGTCTGGCCGTGCGGGTCGTAGACCTTGGCCGACGGGAACATCGCATCCATGCCGAAGGTGCGGTACTCGTCGGGCGCGATCGGCACGATCCGCTGGCCGATGCCCGGGTCCTTCATCCAGTCCTTGAGCAACCGGACCGCGGCCATCGTGGTGGCGACCTTGTTCTTGCCGGCGCCCTTCTTGAGGTCGGCATAGACCGAGTCGCCGGGGAGGGTCAGCAGCTTGGACCGGTCCTCGCGCTTCGGCACCGATCCGCCGAGCTGGCGGCGACGCTCGAGCATGTACTCGATCTCGGGGGAGTTGGCTCCGGGGTGGAAGAACGGCGCACCGCCGGTCGCCTCGTAGGACGTCTCGAGGTCGCGGTCGCTGATCGGCAGGTAGAGCCGGTCCCGGAACTTCTTGAGGTCGTCCTTGGTCAGCTTCTTCATCTGGTGGGTGGCGTTCTTGCCCTCCAGCGAATCGATCGTCCAGCCCTTGACGGTGTGGGCGAGGATGACGGTCGGCTGGCCGACGTGCTTGGCAGCAGCGTCGAACGCGGCGTACACCTTGCGGTAGTCGTGGCCGCCGCGCGGCAACTTCTCGATCTGCCGGTCGCTCATGTGCTCGACCATGGCGCGCAGTCGCGGGTCGGGGCCGAAGAAGTGCTCGCGGTTGTAGGCACCGCTCTCGACCGAGAAGGTCTGAAACGCGCCGTCGGGCGTGGAGTTCATCTGGTTGACCAGGACGCCGTCGACGTCGCGGGCGAGCAGGTCGTCCCACTCGCGGCCCCACACGACCTTGATGACGTTCCAGCCGGCGCCGCGGAAGTTGGCCTCGAGCTCCTGGATGATCTTGCCGTTGCCCGTGACCGGACCATCGAGCTGCTGCAGGTTGCAGTTGATGACCCAGGTGAGGTTGTCGAGCTCCTCGCGGGCCGCGATCCGGATCGCGCCGAGCGACTCGGGCTCGGCCATCTCGCCGTCGCCCAGGAACGCCCACACGTGCTGGTCGCTGGTGTCGCGGATGCCGCGGTTCTGCAGGTAGCGGTTGAACCGCGCCTGGTAGATCGAGTTGATGCCCGTCAGGCCCATCGAGACCGTCGGGAACTCCCAGAAGTCCGACATCAGGCGGGGGTGCGGGTACGACGGCAGGCCGGCGCCCTTGCCGTGCTGGACCTCCTGGCGGAACCGGTACAGCTGCTCCTCGCTCAGGCGTCCCTCGAGGAAGGCGCGTGCGTAGATGCCGGGGGAGGCGTGGCCCTGGATGAAGAGCTGGTCGGCGCCGCCAGCGCCCTTGATCGCGGGCGCGTCCTTGCCGCGGAAGAAGTGGTTGAAGCCGACCTCGTAGAGGCTGGCGCTGGACTGGTAGGTCGCGATGTGGCCGCCGACCTCGAGGCCCTTGCGGTTCGCGCTCGAGACCATGACCGCAGCGTTCCAGCGGATGAAGGCCCGGATCCGGCGCTCGACCTCCTCGTCACCGGGGAACCACGGTTCGCGCTCCGGCGGGATCGTGTTGATGTAGTCGGTGCTGCGCAGTGCCGGGACCCCGACCTTCGCCTCACGTGCGCGTTCCAGCAGTCGCAGCATCACGTAGCGGGCGCGTTCGCGGCCGCGTTCGTCGATCAGCGAGTTGAAGGACTCGATCCAGTCCTTGGTCTCGTCCGGATCGATGTCGGGCAGCTGGGTCGGCAGGCCTTCATGGATGACGGTGGGCGACGTGATCACGCGGTCGGCGGGGGTGGTGCCGGACGGCGTGGCGTCGGAGGTGTCGGAGGTCACGGACCCCATCGTGGCACCTATCAGGTGCCCAGAAAATCTACCCAGGAGTAGTGGTCATTGAGTCCGTTCAGTGGCGCAGGGTTGCGCCGCGGTACCTGACTCCGCTGGACTGTTCCCCAACCCGCGCGATGCGGGACCTTTGTCGTACCCCTTGAACTGCCCAAATCTGGAGGACTCACCGTGACTTCGACCGCCGCCGGCGGCACCACCCCGACCGGACCCGCAGAGCGTATGGGTCTCAATCCGGGGATGGTGGTTCAGGAACTCGGCTGGGACAACGACACCGACGACGCGCTACGCCTTGCGCTCGAGGACGCCATCGACGGCGACCTGGTGGACGGTGACTACGGCAACGTCGTGGACGCCGTGCTGCTGTGGTGGCGCAACGACGACGGTGACCTCGTCGACGGTCTCGTCGACGCGCTGACCGACCTCGTCGGTGGCGGCGTCATCTGGCTGTTGACCCCCAAGATCGGTCGTCCCGGCGCCGTCGACGCCGCCGACATCGCCGAGGCAGCGCCGATCGCAGGGCTGTCCCAGACGACAGCCGCGACCGTCAGCAAGGACTGGGGCGCGACCCGCCTCGTCGCTCCCAAGACGATCGCCTGACAATAGGTACATGCACAAGCTCTCGACGCGCATCAAGAGCGCCCGCGTCAGCCTGAAGATCCTCACCGATTCAGGCATCGTCCGGCCCTACTCGCCGTTGGTCCTCGCAGGCATGGCCAATGCCCTGCGCCAGTGGAGCACGACGCCCGCGGGCGGCTTCAAGACGATCGCGCTCCGCCGGCCGAACGAAACGGCGATCATCGACGAGCTCGGTTCGCTCACGTGGCTGGAGGTGCAGACGCGCACCAACGCACTGGCCTACGGCCTGCGGGCGCGCGGCGTGAAGGCCGGTGACGGCGTGGCCGTCATGTGCCGCAACCACCGCGGATTCATCGAGGCCTCGATCGCGGTCAGCAAGCTCGGCGCCGACGTGCTCTACCTCAACACCGCCTTCGCCGGACCCCAGCTGGCCGACGTGCTCGCGCGGGAGAAGCCGCGGGTCGTCATCCACGACGAGGAGTTCACCGCACTCCTCGCCGGCGCCGACATCGAGGACAGCGTCCTCGCGTGGACCGACGGTGAGCCCGGTGCCGACAGCCTCGAGGGCCTCATCGCCGCGTCGACCGCTGCTGGCAGGACCGCAGACCTGACCCCTTCGGGCCGCAGCGGCCGCACGATCATCCTGACCTCGGGCACGACCGGCACGCCCAAGGGCGCACCGCGGCCGCAGGGCGGCATCCCTGCAGCCGTCTCGATCCTGTCCCGGATGCCCCTGCGCAGCGGCTGGAAGTGCCACGTCGCCGCGCCCCTCTTCCACACCTGGGGCTTCGCCCACTACCAGCTCGCGATGATGCTCGGCACCACGCTCGTGCTGACCCGCAAGTTCGACCCCGAGAGCGCCCTGAAGGTGCTGCACGACGAGGACTGCGACTCCTTCGCGGTCATCCCCGTGATGCTGCAGCGGATCCTCGCGCTTCCCGAGGCGACGCTCGACCAGTACCCGCTCCCGAACCTCAAGGCCGTCGCGTCCTCCGGCTCCGCCCTGCCCGGCGACCTGCCGACGGAGTGGATGGACCGGTACGGCGACAACCTGTACTCCATCTACGGCTCGACCGAGATCGCCTGGGCCTCGATCGCCTCGCCCCAGGACCTGCGCGACGCCCCCGGCTGTGCGGGCCGGCTGCCGCACGCCACCGTCGTCAGGATCCTCGACGCCGACGGCAAGGAGGTCCCCACTGGTCAGTCCGGGCGGATCTTCGTCGGCAACGACCTGCAGATCGAGGGCTACACCGGCGGTGGCGGCAAGGAGATCATCGGTGGCCTGATGTCGTCGGGTGACGTCGGTCGCTTCGACACCGAGGGTCGCCTCTACGTCGAAGGCCGTGACGACGAGATGATCGTCTCCGGTGGCGAGAACGTCTTCCCCAAGGAGGTCGAGGACTGCCTGGCCAGCCACGACCGCGTGGCCGAGGTCGCCGCGATCGGCGTCGAGGACCCCGAGTTCGGCAAGCGCCTGCGTGCCTTCGTCGTTCGGGTGCCCGGCAGTGAGCCGGTCACCGAGGTCGAGCTCAAGGACCTCGTGAAGGCCAACCTCGCCCGCTACAAGGTCCCGCGCGAGATCGTGTTCCTCGACGAGCTGCCCCGCAACGCCACCGGCAAGGTGCTGAAGCGGGAGTTGGCCGCGCACGAGTCCCAGGAGTGAGGCCCTCGGCGGAGGGCTCTCCCGGCGCCGCGGAGGGCATTGCGCTCGGCGGCCTCGCCCCCGACTTCACGCTGCGCGACCAGTTCGGCCAGGACATCTCCCTGGCGTCGTACCGCGGGAAGAAGGCGGTGGCGCTGGTCTTCTACCCGTACGCCTTCAGCGGCGTGTGCACGGGGGAGATGGGCGGCATCCGGGCCCGGCTCGACGAGTTCCTCACCTTCGACACCGAGATCCTCGCGATCTCGTGTGACCCGGTCTACGCGCTGCGCGCGTTCAGTGACGCCGACGGCCTGAACTTCGGGCTGCTGAGCGACTTCTGGCCGCACGGCGAGGTCGCCCGGGCGTACGGCGTCCTCGACGAGGCATCCGGGTGCCCGCAGCGGTCGTCGTACGTCGTCGACAAGGACGGGCGCCTGACCTGGGCCGTCCACCACCGCAAGCCGGACGCCCGCAACCTCGACGACCTGCTCCTCGCGCTGCGCAACGCCGCCGGGGAGTAGGTCATCGGGATGATTCGCCTAGTCATTTCGGATCATTTTCAACGAAATTGGCCGCGAGTGGTTGGAACAGCCGGGAACGACAGTTAGAGTTCATCTTGTTGAACCGCTGGAGACCCGAGACTCCGGCGGTTCAGCTCATTTTTGCGCGACCGCGTCTTCGCCGAAGGTGCGGGCGAGCAAGCTCGCCGGTGAACGGCTCTCGCCGCGCTGCCGCGCTCGCGGTTGGCTTTCGTAGGGCTTGGCTTGGTCTGGCGGCAAGCCTTGGGCTTCCGGTGATTGAGGTGCGAGCGGAGCGAGCCTCGAAACCTCCGGTGGTTGAGGTGCGAGCGGAGCGAGCCTCGAAACCTCTGGCCTCGAAACCTCCGGCTACTCGACGCAGTCCGCCAGGATCTGGGCCAGTTCCTTCGGCTTCGTGTACATCGGCCAGTGGCCGGAGTCGATGTCGGCGTAGGCGAGTCGGGTGGACTTCGCGAGTTCGGGGATGTCGCCGGCCTCGAGCCACTCCTTCGCCTCGGCGGGCGTGAACTCCGGGCAGACCAGGGTCACGGGTACGTCGTGGCGGCGGTCGTCGGTGAGGCTGACGATGCCCTGGGTGACGGCGGCCGGTACGGCGGTCGCGCTCGCGGCCACCGTGGCCTTCAGGTCGTCGGACATGTCGTCGGAGTCGGGGCCCGCGAACGGCTCCCAGCCCGGGAACGGGACGACGCCGTCGACCGGCTCGAAGAAGCCGAAGTACTTCTCGCCGTCCTGACGGGGCATGCCGCCGATCAGCGCCGTGTGGGCGACCTTCTCCGGTCGCGCGTCCACGGCGGCCCAGGCCAGGGCGCAGGCTGCCGAGTGACCGACCACCAGGGCCGGGCCAGCGGCGGCGTCCACCGCGCCCACGACGGCAGCCACCTGGTCGGCGTAGGTCGCGTCGGCGTTGCCGTCGCCCTGTCCCGGGAGGGTCAGCGCGACCGGGCGGTGGCCCAGCGCCTCCAGTTCGGGAACGACGGCGTCCCACGCCGATCCGTCGAGCCACATCCCGGCAATGAGCACGATGTCCATGTCAGTTCTCCTTCTCGTTGGGGTGCGGCACCAGCCTAGGAAAGGTTCCGGACAATCCCCTTCCGGATCGTTCCCCGCAATGTCAGGGTGTCGGAATGAGCGAGACCAGCCCGACCGCGCGGGCGCTGCGGACCCTGGAGATCCTGCAGAACCGCCCGGGTTGCACCGCCGACCAGCTCGCCGAGCGGCTGGGGGTGACGGATCGTGCCGCGCGGCGGTACGTCGCGATCCTGCGCGAGGCCGGCATCCCGGTCGAGTCCGTGCGGGGGCCGTACGGCGGCTATCGGCTCGGCCGTGGCGTGCGACTGCCGCCGCTGGTCTTCAGCGCTGCCGAGGCACTCGGACTGGTGATGGCGGTCCTGGACGGGCGGCACGCCGCCGCTGACGACGACGACCCCGTCGGCTCCGGTCTCGGCAAGATCATCCGCGCCCTGCCGGTCCACGTGGGGCGACAGGCCGCGACGATGCGCGAGCACGCCCGCGCCGTACCCGATCCCTGGGCGAAGCCCGACCCGGAGGTGGCGAGCGCTCTGGTCGAGGCCGTGGGGGAGCGGCGGCAGGTGCGGATCGGCTATCGCAGCGCGGCCGGGAACAGCCACACCTTCGAGGTCGACCCGTGGTCGGTGGTGGTGCGCCACGGGCGGTGGTACCTGCTCTGCTTCGCGCATCACGCCGACGCCGTACGCACGTATCGCATCGACCGGGTGACGTCGGTCGGAGAGGGCACCCGGACCTACGAGGTGCCTGACGGGCTCGATCCCGTCGCCGTGCTGGAGGAGAACCTCGCCTCCGGATGGGCCCACGACACCAGGGTCGTCTTCCACGCGCCCGCCTCCGACGTGGCGCCCTGGTTGCGGTCGACGATGGGTCGACTCGAGGCGTTGGACGAGTCGCGCTGCGTCGTCGCGGGCAGCACCAACAATCCGACGATGTACGCAGGCGAGTGGCTGGCCGGGATGCCCTTCGAGTTCACGGTCGAGGGCGGACCGGAGCTGCGCGCGGCGGTGGGCGTGGTGGCGGCGAAGCTCGCCCGATCCGTGGGGAGCGAGTAGCCCGCCGTTTCGGGCCTGAGCAGCGCCTTCGCTACGCTGATGCGGCTTCTGGGGCGTATAGCTCAGCGGTAGAGCGTCCGCCTTACACGCGGATGGTCGGGGGTTCGATCCCCTCTGCGCCCACCCGCTCCGCCCCGTTGGACGACCCGCGTCACTCGGTGATCCGCAGGCCGGTGATCCCGTGGCCCTTGCTGGCCATGCCCAACGCAACGAACCAGCCGATGACGGTCCAGCCCAGCGCGAAGTTCATGATGCCGATCGCGTCAGCGTTCGCCTTGCCGCGGGTGGTCGCGACCGCCCATGGCAGCAGGTAGCCGCAGGTGCAGAAGGTGGCGAGCCAGGTCAGCAGGATCCGCCGGAAGCGGCGGCGGTGCTGGTCACTGACGAGTTCGAAGTACATGGCCGCACGGTAGAGCAGAACGACGACCCGGGGTAATGGAAATCGCGAGGCTGGGTACTGGGGGTCTGGGTGGTTGTGTCGGCCGACTCGGCGGCAGGACAACCGGATGAGGGGCGTCAACCTTTGCTTCGCGGACATCGCGAAAGCAGCGGCGGGCGCTCCACTGCTGGTTTTCGAGCCAGCGCCGTTCGAGTTCAATCGTCGCGGGTCCCGGCCCGCTGCACCTGGGGGTCCCCAAATGTCCGTTCACTTCCGCCGAGATCGGTCGTTGTCGCAGACGCGCGCGAACAGACGACTTGGCCGCTTCGTTCTCGCCGTGCCAGGAGTCGTCCTGGCCGCCACTTTCCTCGCTGTTCCTGCCCACGCCGATCCGGGCGCGCCCCTTGAGCACCAGACCGGGGGCAGGTCCGGTGACGCACCGGGACGCACGGGCGGCGCTCCGCCTGCTCCTGACCACGCCTCGGCTCCCGACGCGGTCGGTCAACCTCAGGCGGCCGCACCTGCGTCGCCTCCCGGACCTGCGTCGCCTCCCGCCGCGGCACAACCGGAACCCGCCCCGCAGGGATCCGGCGTCGAGGCCGTGGCCGACTCAGGTCCTGTCGCGCTCAACGCGCCGGAGGCGGCTCCCGCAGCAGCGCCCGCCGAGGTGCGAGCGGCGAAGGGGAAGAAGGTCGTGGTCTGCAAGTACGTCCGCAAGCCCGGCGTGGCCGAGGTCTTCTCGCACATCATCGTCGTCAATGAGAACGCCCTGCTGGGCAAGGGATTCGCGGGAACGTTCCCGTTCGCCTTCTCCGACGCTCACTTCAAGTCGGTGGCGGTCCGCTACGCCGCGAAGGGTGAGCAGGCCAGGGACATCAGCCCGTCAGCATGCCCGGCTGGCGAGGAGCCGCCCGGAGAAGAGCCGCCCGGAGAAGAGCCGCCCGGAGAAGAGCCGCCCGGCGAGGAGCCTCCGGCCGGGGAGGTCGGTGGCATCTCGGAGGAAGCGGGTGGCCCCGCCGGGAGCGCCGACGAGGCCATCCCGAACACCGGTGCGCCGTCGAACCTGCTGCTGCTGGCCATGCTCGGTGGACTCGGCAGCCTGGCCGGTGGGTGGCTGGTTGCCAGGGACGTCCGGGGTCGCCGCCAGAGGATCTGATCGGCCATCCCTTCCGAACAGACGGAGCCCGCGCCGGAGCATGGCGCGGGCTCCGTCGCGCTTCGAGCGCGTCGATGAGAGCCCTCTCATCGATGCCTCATGGTGATCTCACGCTTGCTCGCGAGAGTCCTCGGTGTCGACAGACGGATCGACATTCGCAGCGATCGAGGAGGAATCATGAAGAAGCCCCTGGTGGCAACGGTCACCGGCATGGTCGGCGTGATGGCGTCGGGACTGACCGTCAGCCTGCTGGCCTTTCCAGCGGCGACCGGCCAGAAGGACCTGGCCTTCAAGAGGGAGCAGGACACTCCGGACATCGTCCTGGTGTCCGACGAGGATGACGACGTCACTGACGACAACATTCGGCTCCGGGCGGCTGACACGAACAGCCGGAGCCGGATCTCGCGTACGGGCAACAGCGGCGACCGGTCGCGTACCGGAGCGCGCAGCGGCCGGGACGACAGCCGCTCCGGGCGGGCGGTGCGTGACTGGACCAACGACGGACCGGGCAAGTGGAAGCGTGACTGGTCGGCCAACAAGACCAACGACCGCACGCGCCACAACAGCCGTCGATGACCGTGACCGTGTTGTCGTCCTGGGCTTTCGCCGAGGGCGACTCGATCACCCCCGAGTTGACCGCCCTGCGGTTGCTCGGGGGTGGGTCGGCGTACGAGGCCTATCTGGCCTTCGATGAGATCACCTACGGGCCGGTCGTGGTCAAGGTCGTGAGGCCCGACGAGGTCAACGACGAGCACACCGTCCGGAGCATGACCCGGGAGGCCACCGCGCTCGATGTGGCACATCATCCGGTTGTCGTCCGGGGTCTGCGGTATGACGCCGACGGCCCCCGCCCGCACCTCGTGCTCGAGCACGTCGAGGGCCCGAGCCTGGCCCGGCTGATCCGGCGGCACCGGAGGCTTTCGCCGCAGCAGTACCTGCCGTTGGCGATTGACATCGCCTCGGCGCTGCACTTCTTCCGGCATGCAGACGTCTGCCACCTCGACATCAAGCCGAGCAACGTGATCATGGGGTCGCCGGCGCGGCTGATCGACCTGTCCGTGGCTCGTCAGGCGGATCGGGCGGCCGAGATCGACGGGAACATCGGCACGGACGCGTACATGGCTCCCGAACAGGCCGCGCCCGGTGCGTACGGCGTCCCTGGCCATGCCAGCGACATGTGGGGGCTGGGGGCCACCCTGTTCCACGCCGTCGCCGGCTACCGCCCGTTCCGCGCCGGCGATCCGGACGCGGTGCGCCCGGCCGACCGGTTCCCGCAACTCCTGGAGCCGCCCATGGAACTGCCCGGGGACCTCCCTGCTGGCGTCAACAAGCTCGTGCACGCGATGCTCGAGCCGGACCCGGCCGCTCGGCCGCTCCCGCACGAGGTCGCGGATGCGCTCGAGCCCGAGGTCGCCGCCCTGCCTGAACCGAAGCTGAACTGGAAGGGGTGACGGTGGGGGCTACCGGTCGAACCGGTAGCCCATCCCACGCACGGTCGCGATCGCCGCGGATCCGAGCTTGCGGCGGAGGTAACCGACGTACACGTCCACGACGTTGGAACCGGGGTCGAAGTCCAGGCCCCAGACGTGGTCGAGCAGTTGCTCACGGGACAGGACCTGGCCGGCGTTGCGAAGGAAGATCTCGGCGAGGGCGAACTCGCGGGCTGAGAGTTCGATCTCGCGCCCGGCAACGGTGGCCCGGCGGGTGCGCAGGTCCAGGCGCACACCGCCCGCGTCGATGTTCTCGAGCGTTCCGCCGGCAACACCGACCTGCTGGCGCAGGCGGAGCTTGATCCGGGCGTTGAGCTCGGCAAAACGGAACGGTTTGGCCATGTAGTCGTCCGCGCCGCCTTCGAGGGCGGTGACCGTGTCGGTCACCGAGTCCCGGGCGGTCAGCACGATGACCGGCATCCGCGAGCCCTGTGCGCGCAATTGATCGAGCACCTCGAAGCCGTCGAGACGGGGGAGTCCGATGTCCAGGACGAGCAGGTCGAACTCACCGGACAAGGCATGGTCGAGCCCGGTGTGCCCGTCGCCCACGACGGTCGTCTGGTGGCCCTCGGCACGCAGGCCCTTGGCCACGAAAGACGCGATGCGCTGCTCGTCCTCCACGATCAGGATCCTGGCCATCAGCTCTCCTCTGTCGGCGGGGGAGCGAGCCGTTGCGGCAACACTGCGGGGAACTCGATCACGAAGCGGGCACCCTGTCCGGGACCGCCTCGGTCCGGGTCGACGTACGCCGTCCCGCCGTGCGCCTGCGCGATGACCATCACGATCGAGAGCCCGAGGCCGAACCCCTCGTCACCCTCGGGTACGACGGCCCGGCCGAATCGTCCGAAGATCCGCTCCCGGTCGGTCGGTGCTACGCCCGGTCCGCTGTCGTGCACCCAGCAGCGCAGGGTGCGGCCAACGACCACGGCGCCGATGGCGATGCGGTCACCTGGCGCTGTGTGCTTGACGGCGTTCTCGGCCAGGGCCAGTAGGGCCTGGGTGAGCCGCTGGCCGTCCAGCGCCAACTCCTCGGGCAGGGCGTCGGGTCCGTTCTCCGCAGGCACCTCCAGGATCCAGTCCCGTTCGCCGAGCGCGCGTGCCTTCGTCACGACGGCCGTCAGGAGCGCCGAAGGGTCGGTGCCCTGGACGGACAGGAAGTCGGGGCGATCGCTCTTGGCGAGCAGGGTCAGGTCGCCGACAAGGCGTGCCATCCGGTCGACCTCGTCGAGCAGCAGGATGCGGGTCTCGGCGACCTCCTCGGGATTGCCGACGTCGAGAAGTTCCAGGTGTCCGCGCAGCACGGTCAGCGGCGTGCGGAGTTCGTGGCCGGCGTCGTCGAGGAACTCTCGCTGCCCGGCGAAGGCCTGGTCCAGGCGGTCGAGCATGCCGTTGACGGTGCGCGTGAGGGCCGTGATGTCGTCGTTGCCTGCGGCGGGGAGCCGCTGGGACAGGTCGGTCGCACCGATGCCTTCCGCGGCCACCCGCAGGGTCCGCAACGGCCGCAGCAGGCGGCCTGACTGCCACGCTGCCGTGGCGGTCACCGCGACGGCCGACAGCAGGGCAACGACGGTGTACGTCCGCATCGTGCGCAGCAGTTCGTCGCGGTCCTCGGCCAGGTAGGTCACGACCAGCAGGGCACCGGTTTCCGAGCCCCGGCGGACCGGCTGGCTGGTGATCCGAATCCGGCCATGGTCGGTCTCGAGGTACGTCGTCCCGCCCTCGGTGACCAGCGGCGCGGCGGCGGCGCGGAAACGGGCGTCCTCGACGAGGGGGTCGTCCGGGAACCCGTAGGCCGGACCGTCGCCGACCCAGCCGACCAGCAGTTCGTCGTCGTCGGGGACGTTGCGCAGCAGGAAGCCCTCGAGCAGGTCGGGGATCGACGTGAAGTCGCCGGTGGCCTGGAGTGCCACGAACTCGTCGAGTTCCTGCTCGACCTCTCGCTGTGTGTCTGCCACGATCGATCGGCTCTCGATCCAGTAGACGATGACGCCGGCACCAGCGAGCGCCACCGTGACGAGGAGCGCGACGGCAGCCGTGATCCGGGTCCGGACCGACAACCCGGCGCGGGCCGGTGAGTCCTCAGTCGTCATCCCGCTCGTCGTCCCCGTCGTCCCCGTCGTCATCGGATCCATCATCGTCGTCATCCCCGCCACCGCCACCGCCGCCGGGGCGCGGGGAGATCACGGTGACGCCCCCGGACGTCGGCGGGGTTCGCGTCGATGGAGTCCGATCGGGCGAGGGTCGGGAGGTCGGCGTACCCGTGGTTCCGGAGGTGGGGGCGGTGACCATGTCGACCGGGGCCCGGTGCGGCGGGTCGCTGGCCCCGGCGGTCACGAGCGCACCTGCGATGAATCCCACCAGTACGAGCACCAGTGCGAGCGGCAGCATCGTCTTCCAGACCGGTCCCATGACCCGGATCATCCTGCCCGATCGTGGGCTGCGGGTGAGAGCACCATGAGAGGACTCTCATGCAACGTCTGGCCCCCTAGGGTGATGAGAGTCATCAGGTCCGACCCCAGGAGGCACCCGTGTTCGTCCCGTTCAGCGTCAATGACTTCCTCGATCGCGCCGTCACGGTCTACGGCGAGCGGGTCGGCATCGTGGACGAGCCCGACCAGCCGGCGACCAGTCTGGGCGAGCTCACCTATGCGCAGGTGGGGGAGTTGGCGTGCCGGCAGGCCGCGAAGCTCGACGAGCTCGGCATCGGCGTCGGTGACCGGGTCGCGATCGTCAGCCACAACAGCAGCCGGCTGCTGACGTCGTTCTACGGCGTGAGCGGCTGGGGCCGGGTGCTGGTGCCGGTGAACTTCCGGTTGAGCCCCGACGAGGTGCAGTACATCGTCGAGCACTCCGGCGCGCGGGTCCTCTACATCGACCCCGAGCTCGAGGAGTCGCTCGCCGACGTGACGTGCGAGCAGAAGTTCGTGATCGGCGACGACGACGCGCTCTACGCGCCGGAGGGCGCGGAGCCGCAGCCGTGGGAGTACGACGAGGCGGCGACGGCCACCATCAACTACACCTCCGGTACGACGGCGCGACCCAAGGGCGTCCAGATCACGCACCGCAACATCTGGGTCAACGCGCTGACCTTCGGGCTGCATGCGCAGATCAACGACCGCGACGTCTACCTCCACACGCTGCCGATGTTCCACGCCAACGGCTGGGGGATGCCGTTCGCGATGACCGGCATGGGTGCCCGGCACATCGTGCTGCGCAAGATCGACGGTGCCGAGATCCTGCGCCGGGTGCGTGATCACGGCGTGACGGTGATGTGCGCTGCTCCGGCAGTCGCGGCCGCCGTACTCGAAGCGGCGCAGACGTGGGAGGGCGAGATCCCCGGGCGCGACCGGGTGCGGATCATCATGGCGGGCGCCCCGCCGCCGACGAAGACCGTGGTGCGGGTGGAGGAGGAGCTCGGCTGGGAGTTCATCCAGATCTACGGCCTCACCGAGACCTCGCCGCTGCTGACGTTCAACCGCACTCGCGCGGAATGGGACGACCTCACGGCCCAGGAGCGGGCCGCGAAGCTGACGCGCGCGGGCGCGCCGGCCCTGGGCGTTCGGCTGAGGACCGACGAGTCCGAGGAGGGCGCGGGGGAGGTGCTGGCCCGGTCGAACGTCGTCCTCGAGGGGTACTGGGAGCAGCCGGAGGAGTCGGCGGCGGCGTTGAAGGACGACTGGTTCCACACCGGCGACGGTGGCTACCTCGGCGACGACGGCTACCTGACGATCGCGGACCGCAAGAAGGACGTGATCATCACCGGCGGCGAGAACGTCACGTCGATCGAGGTCGAGGACACGCTGTTCTCGCACCCGGCAGTGGCCGAGGTCGCCGTGATCGGCGTCCCCAGCGAGAAATGGGGCGAGACGATCAAGGCGCTGGTGGTGCTGACCGCCGACGCCACCGCCGGCCCCGAGATGGAAGCCGAGCTGATTCGGTGGTGCAAGGACCGCCTGGCCGGCTACAAGTCACCGACGTCGGTGGAGTTCCGCGACGAACTGGCCCGGACGGCGACCGGCAAACTGCAGAAGTTCAAGCTCCGCGCGCCCTACTGGGACGGGTTGACCCGCCAGGTGAACTGAGCCGCCGGCACGAGCGAGGCGGCCCAGCCGGCACCCTGCCAGGCGGCAACGGTGTCGGTGGCCCAGGTGGACGCTGCGGCGTCGACCGAGTCGATGATGTCGATCTCGGTCTCGACGGGCGCCGCTGCCGCGACCAGCGGCTGGCCGCTGATCGGGTCGGTCAGGTCGGGTCCACCGTCGACGCAGGTCGCGCGGACCAGGCCGATGCCGAGCCGCCGCTGGTTCAGGGCAAGGCTCAGCGCGGCGATGCCGGCTTCGCCGTACCCGACGACCGAGAGGCCGTCCGGCGGGTGCACCGAGGACTCGCGGGCGTAGCGGACCGAACGCAGCAGGTCACCGCCATCGGTCCACGTCGGTACGACGACCCGCACCTTCGCCCGGGTGGCGATCCGGCTCGCCAGCGCCGCCACGGCGTCGGGGTCCGTGCGCACCGCCGGATGCCACAGGAGGAGGGTGTCGGCGTTGGGATGTCCATGTACCGCGACCTGGATGCCGGGCGACTGCTGTGTGACCACAGGACCACCGTAGGCTGAGCACCCACATGTCCGTGGCACAGGAACCCGGTGCGAGACCGGGGCGGTTCCGCCACTGTGATCCCAGCCGAGCAGATCGGCACGGGTGAGCCAGACACTGGTCGCGGACATCAGCCACCGATCGAGGGGCGCGAACCCCGAGGAGGAACCCGTGCGCATCGCACTCCTGTCCACGTCCGACACCGACCTGCTCTCTGCCCGGTCGAGTGGTGCGGACTACGGCTGGGCCAACCCCAGCCGCTCCGACCTCGCCGACCTGACGGTCCTGGCGGAGGGCGCCGACCTGGTCGTGCTGCGCCTGCTCGGCTCCCCGCAGCAGTACGACGCCGAGCTGGCCGCGTTGCGCGGCACCGGGCGTCCGCTCGTGGTGCTCGGCGGTGAGCTCACGCCCAGCGCGGAGCTCATGGAGACCTCGACCGTGCCGGTCGGTGTCGCCGCCGAGGCGCACCGCTACCTCGCCGAGGGTGGCCCGCGGAACCTGGCCCAACTGCACCGCTTCCTGTCCGACACCGTGTTGCTGACCGGTGAGGGGTTCGAGGCGCCGGAGGTGATCCCGGCGTGGGGGATCCTCGAGCGCCCGACGCACGGTGGTCTCGAGACGGTTGCTGCGCAACCTTCTCGACCTCCGGCGAAGGTGGGGGTGCTGTTCTACCGGGCGCACCACGCGAGCGGGAACACCGACTTCGTGCACGCCCTGTGCGACGCGATCGACGCAACGGGTGACGCAATCGGCGTACCCGTGTTCGCGGGATCGCTGCGTGCCGCTCCCGACGAGCTGTTCGCGGCCCTCGCCGACCTCGACGCACTGGTGGTCACGGTGCTGGCTGCCGGCGGCAGCACGCCCGCTGCCGTCAGCGCTGGTGGAGACGACGAGACGTGGGACGTGGAGCGGATCGCGGCCCTCGACGTCCCGGTCCTGCAGGGGCTGTGCCTGACCAGCAGCCGCGAGGAGTGGGAGGAGTCGGACGACGGCGTCACGCCGCTCGACTACGCCAACCAGGTCGCCATCCCGGAGTTCGACGGCCGGATCAGCACCGTGCCGTTCTCCTTCAAGGAGATCGACCCCAACGACCCGGCCGGGCTGCCGTCGTACGTCGCGGACGCGGAGCGCTCGGCCCGTGTCGCCGGCCTCGCGGTGAACTACGCGCGCCTCCGCTCGGTGCCGCAGGGCGAGAAGCGCCTCGCGCTGATGCTCAGCGCCTACCCGACCAAGCACGCGCGGATCGGCAACGCCGTCGGCCTCGACACCCCGGTGTCGACCGTCCGACTGCTGCGTCGGCTCAAGGAGCAGGGCTACGACCTCGGCTCCGACAACATCGTCACGCAGGTCATGGCGATGGAGGACGACACCGAAGCCGGTGACGCCCTCATCCATGCGCTGGTCGCAGCGGGTGGCCAGGACGAGGAGTGGCTGACCCAGGCGCAGCTGACCGACGCGCACGTGCGGATCAACAAGGCCGACTACGACGCCTGGACCGCCGATGTCCCGGCCGACCTGCGCGACGCGATGGTCGAGGCGTGGGGCGAGTCACCGGGCTCGCTGTTCGTCAACGACGCCGGCGAGATCGTGCTCGCCACGCTGCAGGCCGGCAACATCGTGCTGATGATCCAGCCGCCCCGCGGCTTCGGCGAGAACCCCGTCGCGATCTACCACGACCCCGATCTGGCTCCGAGCCACCACTACCTGGCGGCGTACCGCTGGGTCCAGCACGGCTTCGGCGCCCATGCGGTGGTCCATCTCGGCAAGCACGGCTCGATGGAGTGGCTGCCCGGCAAGAACGCCGCACTCTCCGCCTCCTGCGCGACGGACGCCGCGATCGGCAGCATGCCGCTGATCTACCCCTTCCTCGTCAACGACCCGGGCGAGGGCGCGCAGGCCAAGCGCCGTGCGCACGCGACGATCATCGACCACCTGGTGCCGCCGATGGCGCGCGCCGAGAGCTACGGCGACATCGCGCGGCTCGAGGGCCTGCTCGAGGAGTACGACAAGATCTCGGCGATGGACCCGGGCAAGCTCGCGGCCATCCGTGGCGAGATCTGGCAGCTCATGCACGCCGCCGAGATGCACCGGGACCTCGGTCTCGAGGAGCGTCCCGACGACGAGCAGTTCGACGACTTCCTGCTGCACGTCGACGGCTGGCTGTGCGAGATCAAGGACTCCCAGATCCGCGACGGCCTGCACGTCCTGGGCCAGGCGCCGGACGGCGAGGCCCGTGTCAACCTGGTCCTCGCGATCCTGCGTGCGTCGCAGGTGTGGGGCGGACAGGCCCAGTCGGTGCCCGGGTTGCGGTCCGCGCTCGGCCTGGCCGTCGACGCGCCCACCACCGACGTCGACCGCGTCGAGGCGGAAGCCCGCGAACTGGTCGAGGCGATGGACAAGGCGGGCTGGGACCCGGCTCGCGTCGCCGACCTGACGACCTCCCCGGAGGTGCGCCAGGTCCTGACGTTCGCCGCGACCGAGGTCGTGCCGCGGCTGGCCCGCACCACCGACGAGCTCGACAACACCCTGCACGCGCTCAACGGTGGCTTCGTGCCCGCCGGTCCGTCCGGTTCGCCGTTGCGCGGACTGGTCAACGTGCTCCCGACGGGTCGCAACTTCTACACCGTCGACCCGCGGGCCGTGCCGTCCCGCCTGGCCTGGCAGACCGGCCAGGCGATGGCCGATTCGCTGGTCCAGCGCTACCTCGACGACGAGGGCACCTACCCCGAGTCCGTCGGCCTCTCCGTCTGGGGTACGTCGGCCATGCGGACCTCCGGCGACGACATCGCCGAGGTGCTGGCACTTCTCGGCGTCCGCCCCGAGTGGGACGAGGCGTCGCGTCGCGTGACCAACCTGGTCGTCGTACCGCTGGAGGAGCTGGGGCGTCCGCGGATCGACGTCACCGTGCGCATCTCCGGGTTCTTCCGGGACGCCTTCCCGCACGTCGTGGCGATGCTCGACGACGCGGTGCAGTTGGTCGCCGCCCTCGACGAGCCGCTCGACACGAACTTCGTTCGTGCGCACGCGCAGGCCGACCTCGCCGAGCACGGCGACGAGCGCCGCGCGACGACCCGCATCTTCGGCTCCAAGCCGGGGTCGTACGGCGCCGGCATCCTGCAGGCCGTCGAATCCGGGACCTGGCGCGACGACGCCGACCTCGCCGAGGTCTACACGGCGTGGGGCGGTTTCGCCTACGGCCGTGGGCTCGACGGCGTGCCGGCTGCGGACGACATGCGCAGCAACTACAAGCGGATCAAGGTCGCGGCCAAGAACATCGACACCCGCGAGCACGACATCGCGGACAGCGACGACTACTTCCAGTACCACGGCGGCATGGTCGCCACGGTGCGTGCGCTGTCGGGCACCAACCCGAAGGCGTACGTCGGCGACTCGACCACGCCCGACGCGGTCCGCACCCGCACGCTGCAGGAGGAGACCAACCGCGTCTTCCGGGCGCGCGTGGTCAACCCGCGCTGGATCGGCGCGATGCAGCGCCACGGCTACAAGGGCGCGTTCGAGCTCGCCGCCACCGTCGACTACCTCTTCGGCTTCGACGCCACCGCCGGCGTCGTCCACGACTGGATGTACGAGTCGCTGGCCAAGGAGTACGTCCTCGACGAGACGAACCAGGAGTTCCTGCGCAAGTCGAACCCGTGGGCGCTGCGCAGCATCGTCGAACGGCTCCACGAGGCGAAGGACCGCGGGCTCTGGGCCGAGCCGGACCCGGAGATCCTGGCTGCGCTGCAGCAGGCCTATCTCGACGTCGAAGGCGATCTGGAAGACCGATGAAGGTCCGCATCCTCGGCTTCGGAATGGGGCCGCAACACGTCACCCCCGAGGTCGCCGAGGCGCTCCGGGGCTGTGACTACGCGCTGGCGGTCCAGAAGGGCCCTGATGACGCGGTCGACTCCCTGCTCGCCGTACGACGGGCCGTGTGTGAGGCGCACGGTGTCGAGCTGGTCGTCGTGCGCGACCCCGAACGGGACCGGTCCCCGGGGCTGGACCGCGCGGGCTACGAAGGCGCCGTTGCCGACTGGTACGACGCCCGCCTGACGGCGTACCGCGACGTGCTCGAGGAGCGTGGGGGAGTCGCCGCGTTCCTCGTGTGGGGCGACCCGTCCCTGTACGACGGCACGATCCGGATCGTCGAGGAGCTGGCCGAGAAGATCGACCTGTCGTACGACGTCCTTCCCGGCATCAGCGCCCCGCAGGTGCTGGCTGCCCGCCACCGCATCGTCCTGCACCAGGTCGGCAAGCCGGTGCACGTCACGACCGCGCGGCGACTGCGCCACGACGTCACGTCGGGGCAGCAGAACCTCGTGGTGATGCTGACCTCCGGCGTCGACCTCGACGGTTTCGAGGACTGGCACATCTGGTGGGGTGCCAACCTCGGCGGCGTCGGCGAGCACCTCGTCAGCGGTCGGGTCGGAGCGGTGCGTACCGCGTTGGTCGAGGCACGTGCCGCCGCGAAGGCCGAGGCCGGCTGGGTGATGGACCTCTTCCTGATCCGGGCGCCGGAGCTGCCGCTGGAGGACTCCGATGGCGCTGCCTGATCGCGACGTCCTGCTGTGCCGCGACTGCTGCTGCGGCACCACCAAGAAGCACCCGGCCGTCGACCACAGCGCCCAGCGCGATGCGATCGAAGCGCTGGACGACCCCGCCGGACGCCGCGGTCCGCGGATCCGGGTGCGGGTCGTGGACTGCCTCGACGAGTGCGATCGCAGCAACGTCGTGCTGGTGCGCGACTTCACCTACTTCCCGGGCGGCCGTCGTCCCAAGGACACCTGGCTGGGCGGCGTGCTCTCGGAAGGGACCACGGAGGACGTCGTGGACTGGGTGCGCGAGGGCGGCGCGGTGCCGGCATCGCTGGCGCCGCGCGTCTTCCGGGGACGCCGACAGTGACGGCCCTGCTCGTCGCCGGCATGACCTCTGACGCAGGCAAGAGCGTCGTGGTGACCGGCCTGTGCCGGGCGTTCGCGCGTCGTGGCATCTCGGTGGCGCCGTACAAGGCACAGAACATGTCCAACAACTCGATGGTCGTCACGTCACCCGACGGCACACCGGGAGAGATCGGCCGGGCGCAGTGGGTGCAGGCGCTCGCCGCCGGTGTCGTGCCCGAAGTCGCCATGAACCCGGTGCTGCTGAAGCCGGGCAGCGACCGTCGCAGCCACGTGATCCGGATGGGGCAGCCCGACGGCGAGGTGTCGGCGCGCGACTGGCAGACCGGGCGCCAGCGGCTCGCGGAGAGTGCGTTCGCGGCGTTCGACGACCTGCGGTCGCGGTTCGACCTGGTCGTCGCCGAGGGCGCGGGCAGCCCGACCGAGATCAACCTGCGTTCGAGCGACTACGTGAACATGGGCCTCGCCCAGCACGGCACCGTCCCGACCGTCGTGGTGGGCGACATCGACCGGGGTGGCTGGTTCGCCTCGGCGTTCGGCACCCTCGCCCTGCTGGACGAGGCCGACCAGCGGCTCATCGCGGGCTTCCTGGTCAACCGCTTCCGTGGCGACGTGGACCTGTTGCGCCCCGGTCTCGAGGACCTGCAGCGCCGCACCGGACGGCCGACGTACGGCGTCCTGCCGTGGCACCCCGACCTCTGGCTGGACTCCGAGGACGCGCTGGACCTGCAGGGCCGCCGGGCGCCCGTCGAAGGCGCTCGCAAGGT
>JAKFEI010000005.1:0-4735 GCA_036675765.1 Nocardioides sp.
GTGGTCTCGAGCAGGGGCACGAGCGTCTGGGGTTCGGCCACCATCAACCCGCCGATCAGGGCATTGCTCCGGATCGAACGCAGCGAACTGATGAAGCCGAGCACGACCCGGTCCCGGGCCGTCTCGGCGGGCGCTATGTCGATGCGGAACTGGTCGACGTACCGGCGGAACTCGCGCAGCACGACCTGCTCGACCAGTGCCTCCTTCGAGCTGACCCGGCGGTAGACGGTGATGCGCGAGAGCCCGGCACGACGAGCGACGTCGTCCATCGTCGTCCGCTGGATGCCGTGGCGGGAGAAGAGCTCGGACGCCGCGTCCAGCAGGCCTGCATTGGCCTCGTCGTCGGCCTCGTCGTCGGCCTCGTCGTCGGCCAGCGGCGCGGCGAGAGCACGTTCGAGCAGCGATTCGACTGCGTCCACCACTGTTCCCCTCCATCCATCCGTGATACACAGATACTCAAGTCGTATCATCGTACCAATGCCGACCAAGGAGCGTCCGATGCAAGGGTTGAGCAGGCGGAGTCTGTTGCGCGGAGGCAGCGCACTCGGAGCGGCAGGGGCCTTCGGCATCGTCATGCCCGCAGCGGCGTGGACCTGGTCACCGACGTCGTCGGTCATCGGGACGGGGTCCGGCATGGACCCGCGACAGGTCTGGGACGACGAGGCCGACACCCTCGTGGCCGCTCTCTTCGAGCGAGGAGAGGTCGAGCGGGTCAACGACCTGCTCGCCGGATGGACCCGCAACGGCCAGGCACTCCCTGCGGGCCTGCCCGCCGACGTACACACCTTCCTCGAAAAGGCGCGCAAGCTGCCCACCTGGACGGACCAGGCCAAGCTGACGCGGGCGTTCTCCTTCTACGAGCGGCGCGGCCTCTACCTCGGCGTCCTCTACGGCCTGGGCAGCGGAATGATGAGCTGCGTCATCCCGCGGGAGGCCAAGGCGGTGTACTACTCCGCCGGCGGCGCCGAGATGAAGGACCGCATCGACAAGACCGCCAAGCTCGGCTACGACATCGGAGCCCGCGACGCCTTCGGCCCCAACGGCCAGATGGTGGTCACCTGCCTGAAGACCCGGCTCACCCACGCCGCGGTGCGCCACCTGCTTCCGCAGTCGAGCCACTGGCACGCGTCGACCGACGAGGCCAAGCCGATCAGCCAGGCCGACATCATGGTGACCTGGCACAGCCTGGCCACCTTCTCCTTCAACAAGCTCGCTGCGTGGGGCGTGCCGATGCCGTCCGGGGACTCGGCTGCGTTCCTGCACCTGTGGCAGATCACCGCACACCTGCTCGGCGTGGCCGACGAGTACATCCCCGCCACCTGGAGTGAGGCCAACGCACAGTCCCGCCAGGTCCTCGACCCGATCCTCGCGCCGACCACCGAGGGCGTGGCGCTCGCGAAGATCCTGCTCAACCTGGCTGCCCAGTACGACGGCGGCCTGACCAAGCCGATGCTGCACTCCTTCACGCGCTTCTGCCTCGGCGAGCAGATCGCCGACTGGCTGGAGGTGCCCAGGGAGCCGGTGACCGATCCCCTGGTGAAGGCCGGCTGGCCGCCGTTCATCGCGTTCCGCGAGGCGACGATGTGGCTCCCACTCGCTCCCCAGGGCTACTGGCTGTTCGACGAGTTCCTGCGCCTCGGCGTCCGGTTCTTCCTCGGCGAGGGCAAGGTCACGAACATCACGATGCCGACGGGCAACAACCCGAACTACACCTGAGGCCTCACGACGCCGACGCGCCCGGCCGATCCACCTGGTCCACCAGCCGCTGCGGCGCCTGGATGCAGAACGACTCAGTGAGCAGTTCGTCGAGCTCCTCCCAGTCCGAGTCGTCATCGAGCAGCAGGCCGACGATGTTGCCGCCCCACTCGCCCTTGAAGTAGGGCGCCCCCAGGTGCTGGAACGCCATCACCTCCTCGGGTTCGGCACGGAACACGATGCGGAACAACTGGTCCTCGCCGCCGAACACGTGCGCGACCGTGGTCGTCGTACCGGCCACGCGCCAGCGCACGCCCGTCCACGCTTCCTCTTCATGGCACTCCGGCAGCCGCGCAAACGCCTGCCGCAAACGGGCGAGGTAGGCCTCGGGGACATCGGGACGAGCGGGCACGGGAAGAAATTTCCCACACGGCACCGACAGCCGCACCCACGGGACAACCGGCTGCAACCGCAGGGCGTCCTCTCTTCACCTGAACCTCTTCACCTGTACCGAGGAGAGCGCCGTGAGAACACGTATCGCCATCGCCCTGGCCATCGCTCTGGCCGCCGTCCTTGCGTGCGCGGCCTGCGGCACCACGGTCGAGGACGTTGCGGCCGAGCCGACGGCGACCGCCTCCAGCGCCGTCGCGAGCCCCTCACCGACCACCACCGAGAGCTTCCCTGCGAGCACCGCCACCCCGGCGTCGTACGACGACAAAGCCCTCCTCCAGGCCCTGGTGGCCCTCGCGACCGACCCGAGCACCGACACGGCCGCCGCACTCCCCTTCGCCGAGCAGGTCCACCTCGGCCTCGGACCCACCGTGGTCGCGACCCGACCCCACGACAGGCTCGCCTCCATCGGTGCATGGGACGTCGACCTCGCAGCCTTCCGCGGCCACGTCGGCCCGTTCAACGCGCTGGGCCTGATCGCCCGGCACGTCGACTCCGACGGCTCCGACGGCTCCGACGGCACCCTCGCCGGTTTCACGGCCTCGGTCGGCGAGCATCCGCACTGCGCCAACCCGCCCGCACCTGCACCGGACGGCCTTGCGGGCCATCGACGTCTCTCCCTGCAGCCGACCGACACCACGATCGACGGCTGTCTCGAGTGGTTCACCGTCGACCTGTTCCTCGACGACACGGGGACCATCGACACGGTCACCCTCGACATCTGGGAGCCGTGAGCGCCTGGTTCAGCGACGCCGCAACGCAGCAGCTGCTCGCCGTACCGTCTCGGTGAGCTCGGTCAGCGCAGGGCTGTCGAGACGCCACCGTTGCCAGTACAGGGGCACGTCGACCGGGCGGGTTCCCGGCAGCCGGACCAGCGCACCGGCGGCCACCTCGGGAGCCAGGTGCGGTTCGGGGATCATGCCCCAGCCGAGTCCGGTGCGGACCGCTTCATGGAAGTCGGCCGTGCTCGGCACCCGGTGGACCACCGCGGGTCGGCCGACACCGCGGGCCGCGAGGACGTCGTCCTGGAGGTGGTCCTTCTCGTTGAACACGACCACCGGGATGACCGCCCAGTCGATGCTCCGGCCGCGACGGTGGCGCTCCACCAGCCACGGTGCCCCTGCCGGGACGTAGCGCAACGACCCCAGGGGCTCGGACACGCAGCCCTGCACCGGCCGGATCTCGTCAGTGACCGCAGCGAGCACCTCGCCCCGACGCAGGAGGTCGTGCGAGTAGCCCTGGTCCTCGACGTGCAGGCGCAGCGCGGTCGACTGCCACTGGGCCACGGCACCGAGGACCGGCCGGAACCAGGTCGCGAGCGAGTCGGCGTTGACGGCCACGGACAGGTCCACTACCTCCCCCGCGCCGAGCGACACGGCGGCCTCGGTCGCCAGCAGCCGCAGTTGCCTGCCCAGCCGCACGAGCGGCTCCCCTGCTGGCGTCACGGTCGCGGGCGTCGTACGACGAACGAGGACCTGGCCGGCCGCGCCCTCGAGTGCACGCACCCGCTGGCTCACCGCGCTGGGGGTGAGGTGAAGACGCCGCGCGGCCGCCTCGAAGGTGCCTTCCTCGGTGATCGCCACCAGGGTCTCCAGCTGAGCCGGATCGAAGTGCATGACTCAGTGAAGCACCTCTTCACAAGGTGAAGAAACATTCGCTGGCCTTCACTCCTTGGGACTCCTAGATTCGTTGGGTGCTCGCCCCCACCGTCGCCGGTCTCCTGACCGGCCTGACCCTCATCGTTGCGATCGGTGCCCAGAACGCCTTTGTGTTGCGCCAGGGACTGATCCGCTCGCACGTCGGTCCGGTGGTCGCGATCTGCGCGCTGTCGGACGCGGCCCTCATCGCGGCGGGCGTCGGCGGGATCGGAACCATCGTCGACCATGCCCGATGGGTCCTCGAGGTCGTCCGCTGGCTCGGCGTCGCCTTCCTGCTCTGGTACGCCGCCGCGTCGTTGCGTCGCGCGACCCGACCCGAGTCCCTCGCTGCTGCCGGCAACGGCACCGTCGAACCCCGCGGCCCCGTCGTCGGTCGCGCCATCGCACTCACATGGCTGAACCCGCACGTCTACCTCGACACCGTGCTCCTCGTCGGCTCGATCGCCGCTGCCCACGACGGCGGGGAGCCGGCCGGACGCTGGTGGTTCGGTGCGGGCGCCGTACTGGCCAGCGTGCTGTGGTTCAGCAGCCTCGGGTACGGTGCCCGTCTGCTCGCACCCCTGCTCGCCCGCCCCCGCGCATGGCAGGTGCTCGAGGTCCTGATCGCGATCACGATGCTCTTCGTGGCGGCGAGGCTTGCGCTCGGATGAGGCGTGGCCGCGGCATACTCGCGACGTGCCTCCCCGCAGCCGCGCCGCGACCTACGCCAAGCGCCGTCAGCGACGGATGGCCAAGGTGGACCACGACCTGACCGACGACCAGTGGTTCGCACTCATGGAGGTCTGGGGCGGCTGCGCCTACTGCGGCGCCGTGGACGCCGCCCTCCAGAAGGACTGCATCCTGCCGATCTCGCGCGGCGGCCGCTACACGCTGACCAACGTCGTGCCGGCCTGCCGCTCCTGCAACGCCAGCAAGTGCAACCTCGAGGTCAC
>JAKFEI010000006.1:0-4716 GCA_036675765.1 Nocardioides sp.
CGAGGAGATGGCGGCGGAGGTCCGGGCCCGTGGCGGTCGGGCGATCGCCCTCGCCGGCCCGATCCAGGACCCGGCCACGGCCGTGGCGGCGGTCGCGGCGACGATCGAGGAGTTCGGTCGTCTCGACACCCTGGTCACCTCGGCCGGCATCCAGCGGTACGGCGACGCGGTCAGCACCAGCGAGGAGACCTGGGACGAGGTCTTCGGCGTGAACACCAAGGGCGTCTTCCTCGCCGCCCGGGCCGCCCTCCCGCACCTTCGGCAGAGCCCGGCCGGCAGCGTCGTGATCGTGGCGTCGGTGCAGGCAACGGCGTCGCAGGCCAACGTGGTGGCCTACACCGCGAGCAAGGGCGCGCTGCTGGCGATGGCCCGCGCGATGGCCATCGACGAGGCGGCGTACGGCGTGCGGGTCAACACCGTGAGCCCCGGCTCGGTCGACACGCCCATGCTGCGCCACTCTGCAGCGATGTGGAGCGACGGCACTCCCGAGGGCGTCGAGAGCACCATCGCCAACTGGGGCACCGCGCACGCCCTTGGCCGGGTCGCGAGCATCGACGAGGTCGGTGAGGTCATCGCGTTCCTCGCCGGACCTCGTGCCTCCTTCATCACCGGCGACGACGTCCGTGTCGACGGCGGGCTGCTGGCCCGCGTGGCCGCCGCACTACCCGAGAAGCCGTGAACCCGTGAACCCGCACCAGGAGGCGACCCGATGATCCGCGACATCAGGCCCGAGGAGCTGCGCACCGCCGTCCGCGCCCGCAGTCGTGTGGGCGAGGGGCCGGTCTGGGACGCGGCCACTGGCCAGCTCCACTGGGTCGACATCCTGGCCGGCCAGGTGCACACCAGCGACCTCGGCGACGGGACGACGGCGACCACGACCGTGCCCACGTGGGTGGGTGCTGCCGTGCCGATGAACGGCGGCGGCTTCGTGGCCGCCACCCGGGAGGGCTTCGCGCAGATCGTCGACGGTCAGCTCGAGACCGTGGACGGATTCCTCCCCGACGGGATCCGGATGAACGATGCCAAGTGCGACCCGGCCGGTCGCTTCCTGGCCGGCAGCTGCGCCGAGGACTTCGCCCGCGGAGCCGGCGCACTGCACCGCCTCGAGGCGGACTGGAGCCACTCCGTCGTACTCGAGGGGCTGACGCAACCGAATGGGCTCGGCTGGAGTCCCGACGGCGGCACCTTCTATCTCATCGACACCCAGGACCTGGCGGTCTACGCGTACGCGCACGACCTCGCGAGCGGCGCACTCTCGGACCGTCGGGTGCTCGCCCGGTTCGACGTCGAGTCCGACGGCTACCCCGACGGGCTGGCGGTCGACTCCGAGGGCTGCCTGTGGGTGGCCATGTGGGCCGGCTCCTCGGTGCTGCGCCTCTCACCCGAGGGGGAGCGCGTGCATCGCATCGACATGCCCGTGCCCCAGGTCACCTCGTGTGCGTTCAGCGGCACCGGGCTCCGGGACCTCTGCATCACGACCGCAGCGGAGTCGTTGAGCCTGGGCGACGATGCGCTCGACGGCTCGGTGTTCATGATCGCCGACGTCGGTGTCGCCGGCGTACCCGTGGCGACCTTCGCGGGTTCGGCCACGTGACGTTCCGACCCGAGTTCCGCATCCTTCCGGTCTGCAGCCTGAGCAGGCCCGCGGAGGCAGCACCGCTGGCCGCGGCCCTCCTCATCGGTCGTCTCCCGCTGGTCGAGGTGACCTTGCGGACCCCTGACGCCCTGGCAGGTCTCGAGGTCCTTGCGGGTGTGGACGGGCTGGCCGTGGGCGCCGGCACCGTCCGGACCGCCGAGCAGTTCCGCCAGGCCGTCGACGCGGGTGCGAGCTTCGTGGTGAGTCCCTTCCTGACCGAGCCCCTCGCCGCGGCTGCCCGGCAAGCCGGTGTTCCGTACCTCCCGGGGGTGACGACGGCTCGAGAGATCCAGCTGGCCGTCGACGCGGGCTTCACCACGGTCAAGTTCTTCCCCGCTGAGGCATCCGGTGGCCTGCCAACCCTGCGTGCTCTCGCGGAGGTGTTCCCCGAGGTCTGCTTCGTGCCCACGGGAGGCATCTCGGCGTCCAGTGCCCCGGAGTACCTCGCCCATCCGCAGGTCGTGGCGATCGGTGGCAGCTGGATGCTGCCGCGGGTGCTGCGCGACGAGGGGGACTGGGCTGGCGTCACCGCCGAGGTCGCGGCCTGTTCGATGCTGGCGGCTGCCGGGCCATGACGACTGCGACAACGGTCCAGGCGATCGGCGAATGCATGGTGGAACTGGTCCGTGGCGCCTCCCGTGATGTCCGCCTGGGCTATTCCGGCGACACCTACAACACGTCCGTCTACCTGCATCGAGCGGCGGTCCAGCTCGACATCCCTCTGCAGGTGCGCTTCCTCACCGGGGTGGGCGCGGACGCCGAGTCGCGACGGATGCGGGCGCGTTGGCGCATCGAACACGTCGGGGACGACGCCATCGTCGTTCCCGGTGCGCTGCCGGGCCTGTACCTGATCTCCACCGACGACACCGGCGAGCGCTCCTTCAGCTACTGGCGTGGCAACTCTGCCGCCGCACGGCTGTTCGCCGGCCTCGACTGGATCGCAGGTGTCGATGCCGACCTCGTCTATCTGTCGGGCATCTCGCTCCAGCTGATGAGCGCGGAGTCGCGTGCCGCGCTGGTGGCCAGGCTGCGGGACCTCCGCGATCGAGGCAGTCGCATTGCGTTCGACACCAACTACCGGCCGTCAGGCTGGCCGGACGTCGATGAGGCACGGCGTGCGATGGAAGCCGTCCTGGAGGTCACCGACATTGCGCTGGTCACCCTCGACGACGAGATCGCGCTGGGCACCTGTTCCGACCTGGCCGGATGTGTACGGCGCCTCTGCGACCTGGGGGTGCCCGAGTTCGCCGTCAAGGTGGGTGCCGGGGGCGTGTGGGTCCTGGCCGATGACGTGCTCACCCACGTGCCCACGAGTCCCGTCGAACCGCTCGACACCACCGCCGCCGGCGACAGCTTCAACGGCGGTTACCTGGCCGCGCGCCTGGCCGACCAGGATCCCGTGGACGCCGCGCGGGTGGGGAACGCCATCGCGGGCCGGGTGGTGCTGCACAGCGGTGCGATCGTGCAGGCCCACCACATGCCCGTGATCGGGACCTGACCGGGTTCCGGCGCGGTCCCGCCTCCTCTCACGCAGGCTTGGCGTAGGCCGCGACGCCGGAGTCGAACATGACACACGGCTCGTCGCCGACGGTCCAGGCGTCGTGTCCCGGCTCGATGAGGGTGACGTCGCCCGCTTCCACGGTCATCTCGCTGCCGTCGTCGAACAGGACGGTCATCTGGCCGGAGACGCAGTATCCGTAGTGCCGGACCTGGCAGGAGTCGGTGCCGGCGATCGGCTTCACGTCGTTCGACCATCGCCAGCCGGGCTCGAAGGTTCCTCGGCCGAGGGTGAAGTCGCCGAGGGTGACGACGTCCATGTGCCCGTGCGCCTGGAAGGGCCGGGTCTCGTGCGGGTTGTTCATGCTCTGCTTGTCGGACGCCATGATGGAGCCTCTCGGGGATGTGGTGGCGTCAGGTGGGCCAACGGCTGCACCCCGAGATCGACTGCCGGTTTCCGGACCCGACTGGACCTTTCGACAGTACGCCCGTTCCGCCCGCAAAGCGCCAGGCCAGATGCCGGCGGAGTCTCCTCGGAGACGAAGCCGCCCGCACCGCTGGGACCAGCGATGCGGGCGGCTCGGGTTCCCCGGCTCGGGTCAGGGCTTGGCGTCGTACCAGGCCTTGAGCAGGACGCCGCACTGCGTGTTGCCGCTGTAGTCCGAGTTCATGAACAGCGTGGCCTGCGTTCCGTCGTCGAAGGTCATGGCGCAGGTGTGCAGTTGGTTGGTGCCGATCAGGTCACCGCCGTGCCAGTAGGCACCGGGCGAGCGCCAGTTGTCGATCTCGCCGTCGGCCGGGCCGGACTGGCCGCCGTCGCCACCGTTCGAGTCCTCGTTCCAGCCGGCACGCCACAGGTCCATCCAGTCGAGGTCGGCCTGCGCGATGATCGCGCCGCTGCGCAGCTTGCTGAGGTACTGCACGAGCTGGGTGGAGGACATGGCCAGGCCGCGGGCGCCGGCGCACTCCTCGTTGCCGGTGCCGAGCACGCTGCCGTTGCTGGCCTGCGTGGCGTTCAGCGGGTACGAACGGATCCCGGTGGTGGTGCCGGGAGCGATGCAGCCGATGCCGCCGATCTGGGCGGGCTTGAAGATGAACTCCCGCATGAACTCCAGGACGTACGACGTGTGGTTGGCCGCGGTGATGGTGATCTCCTCGGCGGCGTTGGTGTACTTCTTTCCGCCGCTGCGGTTCCAGAGCTCGGCGTTGATGATCCGCAGGAGTGCGAAGTTGGCGTTCTTGTACTGGCGCTGCGAGTCGACGACGGTGCCGAGCTCGACGACGGTCTTCATCGCGTTCCAGCCGTTGTTGCTCGGCGGGTTGGCGAGGGCGGCGAGCGCCTGGTTGATGCCGGAGGTGTGGGTGAGCAGGTGGCGGAACCGGACCTGCTTGAACTTGGTGGTGTCCCAGGTCTTCGGCAGGTAGGGCCAGACCAGCGTCTCGGGGGTGAGGCCGTTGCGGCGCAGCAGCTTCATGGTGGCGACCGCGGTGACGTTCTTGGTGACGCTCGCGAGCTCCATCTGCATGCTGGCCTGCATCGGGACCGGGACGCCGTTGTTGTCGGCGGCGGAGACGGCGAAGCC
>JAKFEI010000016.1:0-4703 GCA_036675765.1 Nocardioides sp.
CATGAACTCGAAGGCGATGAAGCCGCTGCCGGTGTTGGAATCACGCTCCCAGCCGAAGTACAGGAAGTCCGCGTTGTTCTGGCGCTTGAGGTTGAGCCACGCCTGCCTCAGGTCGACCTGGGCATTGGGGTTCGTGACCTCGAGCATCGGCGTGGCCGCGGTGTGGATCACCGTGATCTTGGTGGGACTGCCGTTCTTCGGGCCGATCTCCTTGGTGCTGCCGAACTCGTCGGTCAGCGTCTGCGAGGCATCGGCCCCGGGCACGGTGCCGTCGATGTTGTACGGGCCGAAGGCCACCGCCTCGGCCCCGGAGCCGACGAGGGTGGCCGCGACGACTGCCAGACAGGAAAGGAAGACGCCGGAGCGCCGTACGATGCGCCGGCGGAGCGGACGCGGCTGAACGCGGGAAGATCGGGAGGCTGAAGGCATGGGAGCGTTCCTCAAGGTGGACGTGCGCGGCTGAGTGTCGCTGCACCCAACTCCCCGAGATGCCCGAGAAGCTGAGCCGTATGCGGCCGGTCCCGCTGCCCATCCCACGCCGTTTCACCAAGGCGAGCAATGACAGGTTCCGATGGTCCCGGTTTGGTCCATTCACCTCCGGGCCCGGCCGTTGGGGCGTAGATTCGATCGGCCCGGGAGCGCGGGTGGGGTAGCGGCTTCCCAACCGAATTCGTCGGTGATCCCACCGGTCCGCGACGATTCTGGTTGGTACGACGACCACCCCGATCACCCCCTGTGGAGGAGCCCGACACGAGCCCGCCGATCGGCGGATGCTGGCCCGCATGGAACTCCACATCACGCGAGCCGGGGTCGTGGTTCCGGTGCCTGTCGACCCGCGCGGCATCACCGGACCGACACCCCGTCAGGCGCGCGGGCCGCGCTGGCGCACGTCCTCACCGAACAGATTCGTCCCGGCCAGCGTTCGTGGCGACCAGGAGCTGCAACGGATCGTCGAAGCGGTCGTTGGTGCGCCCGTCGGGTCGGCCGTAACCGGGTGGGCGGCGCTGCACTGGCTGCACGGTCGTTGGTTCAGCGGGCGCACGGCTCGCGGGGACCTGTTGCCGGTGCCGCTCGCCCTCGGCGACGCCGGCCACCTGGCACCACGCCGAGGTGTCCGGTTCTGCTACGACTGGCTCTTCGGTGACGACATCGTCGAGTGCGACGGACTGCCGATCACTCGGCCCGAGCGCTCGGTGTGCGTCGAGGCGCTGCGGGCACGCTCTCTCGAGGACACGGTGCGGGTCATCGACATGGCCGCTGCGGACGACCTGATCGATCTCGCATCGCTGCAGGACTGGGCAACCAGGATCAAGGGCCGGCCACACACTCGTCGGTTGGCTGCGGCCATCGAGCTGGCTGACGAGAATGTGTGGTCGCCACAGGAGGTCACCCTGCGACTGCGCTGGCTCAACCGGCATCCCCAGCGCCTGCTGCTCTGCAACCCCCCGATCTTTGACCATCACGACAAGCACCTGTTCACGCCAGATCTGCTGGACCCGCGGACCGGTGTGGTCGGCGAGTACAACGGCGTCGTACACGACGGGATCGCCGTACGTCGGCGCGACCTCAACCGGGAAGAGCTGTACCGCGACCTGGGCCTCGAGGTGGTGACGATGATGTCGACCGACCTCCGCGACCTCCACTCGTTCGAGCGGCGACTCGACGCGGCGTACCTGCGCGCAGAAGCCCGCGGTGTCCAGCCCGGCTGGACCCTCGACCAGCCCGACTGGTGGGTCGACACCTCGACCGTTGCGCGTCGTCGCGCCCTGGACGAGGAGGACCGTCGCCTGTGGCTGGGGCACCGGGCTGCGTGACGGGCGGCCGGAGGCGCACCCACCAACCAGAATCGTCGCCCCAGGAAGCCTGGGACGACGATTCTGGTTGGGAAGCCGCAAACACGGCTCCCCGAGGAAGCTGAGACCTACCGGGAGGCCTTCTTGGCGCGGCTCGTGATCTTCGCGCGCTCGTTCGCGTCGAGGATGATCTTGCGGATCCGCACCGTCTCCGGGGTGATCTCCACGCACTCGTCCTCGCGGCAGAACTCCAGGCTCTGCTCGAGCGAGAGCTTCTTCGCCGGGATGAGCTTCTCGAAGTTGTCGGAGGTGGCGGACCGGATGTTGGTCTGCTGCTTCTCCTTGGTGATGTTGACGTCCATGTCGTCGGCGCGGGAGTTCTCGCCGACGATCATGCCTTCGTAGACCTCGGTGGCGGGCTCGAGGAACATCACGCCGCGCTCCTGCAGGGAGGTCATGGCGTACGCCGTCGTCGCACCGGAACGGTCGGCCACGAGCGAGCCGGAGGCACGCGAGCGGATCTCGCCGGCCCACGGGAAGTAGCCCTCGGAGATGTGGTGCGCGATACCGGTGCCGCGGGTCTCGGTGAGGAAGTCGGTCCGGAAACCGATCAGGCCTCGAGCCGGGACGACGAACTCCATGCGCACCCAGCCGGTGCCGTGGTTGGTCATGCCCTCCATGCGGCCCTTGCGAGCGGCGAGGAGCTCGGTGATCGTGCCGAGGAACTCCTCCGGCGCGTCGATCGTGAGGCGCTCGAACGGCTCGTGGACCTTGCCGTCGACCTCGCGGGTGACGACCTGCGGCTTGCCGACGGTGAGCTCGTAGCCCTCGCGACGCATCTGCTCGACGAGGATGGCCAGCGCCAGCTCGCCGCGGCCCTGCACCTCCCACGCGTCGGGACGCTCGGTCGGGAGCACGCGCAGCGACACGTTGCCGATGAGCTCCTGGTCGAGGCGGTCCTTGACCAGGCGGGCGGTGACCTTGTGGCCCTTCACCTTGCCGACGAGCGGGCTGGTGTTGGTGCCGATGGTCATCGAGATCGCGGGCTCGTCGACGTGGATCAGCGGCAGGGCGATCGGGTTCTCCGCGTCGGCGAGGGTCTCGCCGATGGTGATCTCCGGGATACCGGCGACGGCGACGATGTCGCCGGGACCGGCCTGCTCGCCGGGCTTGCGCTCGAGGCCCTCGGTGATCAGGAGCTCGGTGATCTTGACGTTCTTGATCACGCCGTCGCGCTTGATCCAGGCGACGGTCTGGCCCTTCTTGAGGTAGCCCTGCTGGATGCGCAGCAGCGCAAGGCGACCCAGGAACGGGGAGGCGTCGAGGTTGGTGACGTGCGCCTGCAGGGGTGCGCCCTCGTCGTACACGGGGGCGGGGATGTTCTCGAGGATGGTGCGGAACAGCGGCTCGAGGTCGGAGCCCTCGGGGAGGGTGCCGTTCTCGGGCTTGGTCAGCGACGCGATCCCGGCCCGGCCCGAGGCGAACACGACGGGGAAGTCGAGGGCGTCGTGGCTGTGCGTGTCGTCGAGCAGGTCCATGAAGAGCTCGTACGTCTCGTCGACGACCTCGTCGATGCGCGCGTCGCCACGGTCGGTCTTGTTGACCACCAGGATCACCGGCATGTTGGCGTTGAGCGCCTTGCGCAGCACGAAGCGGGTCTGCGGGAGCGGGCCCTCGGACGCGTCGACCAGGAGCACGATGCCGTCGACCATGGACAGGCCGCGCTCGACCTCGCCACCGAAGTCGGCGTGACCCGGGGTGTCGATGATGTTGATGACCATGTCGCCGTTGGCCATCTCCTGGGCGGAGGGGCCGCGGTAGTGGACGGCGGTGTTCTTCGCGAGGATCGTGATGCCCTTCTCGCGCTCGAGGTCACCGGAGTCCATGACGCGCTCGGCCACGGACTCGGCCTGGTGCTCCGTGAAGGCACCGGCCTGGCGCAGCATCGCGTCAACGAGCGTGGTCTTGCCGTGGTCGACGTGCGCCACGATGGCTACGTTGCGCAGGTCGTGGCGGAGGGATCGTCCATCCTCGGACTGTGTCAGGGGCATGGGAGTACGGCGTCGCTCTCGTCGAAGGTTCTGGGTGGCCGGGGCACGCGCTCGCGCGCGGTGGCCGCCTGCCAGCCTAACGGCGGTGCAGGCTCCGGCTCACATCGTCGACGTGCGGTCCGCGTGTGATCTGACACCCCTAGACTTCACCCATGCAGACCATCGGGCTCGTCGGCGGCATGTCATGGGAGAGCAGCGCGGCCTACTACGAGGCACTCAATCGCGGCGTCGAGCAGCGTCTGGGCGGCTTCCATTCGGCGCGTACGACGATGACGTCGGTCGATTTCGACGAGGTCACTGCGCTCCAGGAGGCCGAGGACTGGGACGGTGTCGCGCTCATTCTTCGTGAGGCCGCCATCTCGGTCGAGCGGGCCGGCGCCGACTTCCTGATGCTGTGTACGACGACCTTCCACCGCGTCGCCGAACAGGTCCAGGAGGCGGTCTCGATCCCGCTGCTGCACCTCGGCGACGTCGTCGCGGAGGCGTGCAAGGAGCAGGGCGTCGAGACGGTGGCCCTGCTCGGCACGAAGTTCGCGATGTCGCGCACGTTCTTCACCGACCGGATCGCCAGCCACGGCCTCGGGGTCCTGGTGCCCGAACCGTCCCACCACGACGAGCTCAACCGGATCATCTACGACGAGCTGGTCCACGGGAAGGTCATCGACGACTCACGTCGTTCGGTCGTCAACCTGATCAGCGAGCTGTGGGACGCGGGCGCCGGTGGCGTGATCCTGGGCTGCTCCGAGCTGGAGCTGCTGGTGCGCCAGGCCGACTCCGAGCTGCCCGTCTTCGGGTGCACCTCGCTGCACGTCGCAGCCGCGCTGGACCGCGCCCTCGCCTGATCAGCAGCCTGATCAGC
>JAKFEI010000027.1:0-4698 GCA_036675765.1 Nocardioides sp.
GATGCTCGACGGCATGGGCCTGCTCAACTCGGTCATCGGCCTGACCCTCGTGTACGTCGCCAGCGTGCTGCCGTTCACGGTGTGGACCTTGCGCGGGTTCGTCGACGGGGTGCCGCGCGAGCTGGAGGAAGCCGCCATGATGGACGGCTGTTCGCGCACCGGTGCGTTCTTCCGGGTCACGCTGCCGTTGCTCGCACCGGGCCTGGTGGCGACCGGGGTCTTCGGCTTCATCCAGGCCTGGAACGAGTTCACCCTCGCCGTCGTGGTGATGACCGACCCGTCGAAGGAGACCCTGCCGGTGTGGCTGGTCGCCTTCACCGATGACCGCAGCCGTGGCGTCGACTGGGGCGCGATCATGGCGTCGTCCACACTGATCACGATTCCGGTGATCGTCTTCTTCCTGATCGTGCAGCGACGGGTCGTGTCGGGCATGACGGCGGGCGGGGTCAAGGGATGAGCGGCCAGGTGGCCGCGCTGGCCCTCCAGGTGCAGCTGGCGTCGTTCCCCGGCCCGGTGCTCCCGGCGGAATGGGCGCACCTCCTCGACGAGGGGCTGGGCGGGATCTGCCTCTTCGGCTCCAACCTGACCGGCGGAGCGGCCGATGCCGCCGCGCTGGTCGCCGCGATCCGCGCCCATCGCGCGGGAGCTCTCGTCGCCATCGACGAGGAGGGCGGAGACGTCACCCGACTGCACGTGGGCGACGCGAGCCCGGTCCCCGGGCCTGCAGTCCTCGGTGCGGTCGACGACCTCGCGCTGACCGAATCGGTCGGGCTCGCCGTCGGCCAGGAGCTGGTTGCGCTCGGTGTCGACCTCGTGCTGGGCCCGGTCGCCGACGTCAACAGCAATCCGGACAACCCGGTCATCGGCACCCGCAGCTTCGGCGCCGATCCAGTCCTCGTCGGGAGGCATGTCGCTGCCTGGCTGGCCGGCCTGCAGGCGACCGGCGTCGCGGCCTGCGTGAAGCACTTCCCCGGCCACGGTGACACCGCGCAGGACAGCCACCTGACGCTCCCGGTGCTCGACGCCTCGGCCGCCACCGTTCGGCAGCGCGAGCTGGTGCCCTTTGCCGCCGCCGTCGCGGCGCGCACCGCAGCGGTGATGACCTCGCACCTGATGGTGCCCGCGCTCGACCCCGACCTGCCGGCCACGATGAGCGAGCCGATCCTCTCGCTGCTCCGCAGCGAGCTGGGGTACGACGGCGTGGTCGTCAGTGACGCGCTGGACATGGCCGGAGCGTCGGCCGGCCGCGGGATTCCCGCGGCGGCGGTGCTCGCGCTCGTGGCCGGCGCCGATCTGTTGTGCCTGGGGTCGGACAAGGACGCGTCCCTGGTGCGCGAGGTCCAAGCCGCCATCGAGGAGGCGGTCCGGAGCGGGCAGCTGCCGCTGGGCCGGCTCGTCGAAGCGGCTGCACGGGTGGCCGACCTGCCGCGCGGTTCCTGGGCCCCTGACCCGCCTGACCCGCCCGACCCGCCTGCCCCGCTCGCGCCGGCGGACTTCGTTGCGGCGGCGCGGGCGGCGCTCATCATCGAGGGCACACTGCCCGACCTGGGTGGCGCCCGGATCGTGAGTATCGCGTCCGAGGCCAACATCGCGGTGGGCGAAGGATGCTGGGGAGTGGCCGCCGATCTCGTCGTGGCCGAGGGCGACGCGGTGCCGGACGGGCCGGTCGTCGTACAGGTTCGGGATGCGCATCGACGACCCGGCGTGGCGGCGATGCTCGCCGCCGTGTCCGGTCCGGCGGTGGTCGTGGAGTGGGGCTGGGCGGGCCCGCGCACCGGTTGGGCCTCGAGCCCCCACCCCCGGATCTGCACCCGCGGCAACAGTCGACCGTCGATCACGGCCGTCGAGGAACTACTGGAGAAGGCAGGTTGGACGCGGTGAGCGGGCTGCTCGTGGGACTGGACATCGGGGCCACCAAGATCCTCGGGGTGGTGGCGGCGCCGGACGGTCGCGTCGTCGCCGAAGTACGAGCCGGCAGTCCTGCCGGGGGCGACAACGTCGTCGCGGCCGCCGCCGACGTCGTCTCCCGACTCCGGGTGGCGTCGGGGGAGTCCCTCGACGGCATCGTCGGCGTCGGCATCCCCGGTCTCGTGGACACCGACCACGGGACCGTGCGGCACGCCGTCAACCTGGGCGTGGACGACGGCTTCCCCTTCGGGTCCCGCCTCGCCGCCGCGACGGGGATGCGGGTGGTCCTCGACAACGACGCCAATGCCGCGGCCCTCGGCGCGACGGCGCTGGTCGGCCATCAGGACCTCGTCTACCTCAGCATCGGCACCGGCCTGGCCGCCGCGGCCGTCCTCGGTGGCGTCCTGCGCCGCGGGGCGCGCAACGCGGCCGGCGAGATCGGGCACATCCCGGTCGATCCGTCCGGCCCGTTGTGCGAGTGCGGCCAGGTGGGTTGCCTGGAGACGGTGGCGTCAGGGTCGGCGCTGGCAGCACTCTGGCCCTCGACGGATCGGCCGCCGGCGCAGGCGCTCTTCGACGCGGCCGCCAGCGGCGACCCGGCAGCGGTGGCGATCAGGGACCGCTTCGCCGCGCACCTCGCCGACGCCGTACGCCTGGTGGCGCTGACCGTCGATCCGCAGGTCGTCGTGCTCGGTGGCGGCGTCGCCGGCGTCGGCGAGCGCTTGCGGGTTGCGGTCGCCCATGCGCTGGCCGAGCAGGCCACCGGGTCGCCGTTCCTCGCCTCGCTCGACCTGGCCGGCCGGGTCCGGCTGGTCCCGCAGGACCTGCCCGTCGCCGCGCTCGGAGCGGCCCTGCTCGGGAGGAGCGATGGCTGACCTGAGGATCGTCGGCGGCGTCGATGCCGCCGGCCTGCCGATCGAGGTTGCCATCGTCGACGGTCACGTCGTCGACGACGGACCCCGCTCCCTCCCGACGTACGACGCCCGCGGGCTGCACGTCCTGCCCGGGCTCATCGACCTCCAGGTCAACGGGGTCGCCGGCCTCGACCTGACCCTCGAGCCCGAGCGCCTGTGGGAGCTCGCCTCCGCGCTGCCCCGGTGGGGCGTCACCGCGTTCCTGCCGACGATCATCACGTCCGGACCCGACGCCCGGGAAGCGGCGATGGCCGTCCTGGCTGCCGGTCCGCCCGCCGGGTGGCGCGGCGCCGTACCGCTGGGCCTGCACTTCGAGGGCCCGATGCTGGCGCCGGCACGGAAGGGCGCACACCCGGAGCAGTGGCTCCGGGCGCCGGCGCCGGACCTGGTCGAGGGATGGTCGCGCGCGAACGGCGTCGCGCTGGTGACCATCGCGCCCGAGCTCCCCGGAGCTCTCGAGGTGATCGCGGACCTCACCGCTCGCGGTGTGCTCGTGGCGATCGGCCACACCGACGCCACCAGCGAGCAGGTGCTCGCCGCCGTGGACCGGGGCGCCCGCCTCGTCACCCACCTCGGCAACGCGATGCCGCCGTTCCTTGGCCGCGAACCTGGCCCGATCGCGGCCGCACTCGCCGACCCCCGGTTGACTGCCGGAGTGATCGCCGACGGCCACCACCTGCATCCCACGACCCTCGCGGCCTTCTGGCAGGCCCTCGGCCCGGACCGCTTCCTCGCCGTCACCGACTGCACCGCGGCGCTGGGCCTGCCTGACGGGCCGACGCGGCTGGGCGAGCAGCACGTCGTCGTCGGCCAGGGCACGGTGCGGCTCGAGGACGGCACCCTCGCCGGATCAGCGGTGGACCTGCCGCAGTGCCTGGCCGTGCTCCGCAGCGCCGCCGGATGCGGTCTGGCGCACGCCGTTGCCACCGCGACCGCTGTGCCGGCGCGCGTCCTGGGCGACCGGTCCCGCGGCACGATCGCGGCCGGCGCCCGCGGGGACGTGACCCTGGTCGACGACGACCTGGTGGTCGCGGCCACCGTGGTGGGCGGTCACCTGTTGCACGGGGAGATGCGCTGATGGAGATCGTTCCGCTGGGAACACCGGAGGACGTCGCGGTACTGGCCGCGGATGTCATCGAGACGACGGTCGCGGCCCACGCCGATCCCGTGCTCGGGCTGGCCACGGGCTCGACCCCGCTGCCCACCTATCGCGAACTTGTCCGGCGGTACGTCGCCGGTGTCGGACCGTCGTACGCCCGGGTGCGTTGCTTCAACCTCGATGAGTACGTCGGCCTCGAGCCCGGGCACCCGGAGAGCTACCGCGCGACGATCGCCCGCGAGCTCACCGACGCGCTGGGCATCCCGCCCGACCGGGTGCACGGGCCGGACCCGGGTCCGGCGACCCTGCCGACGGCGGGTGCCCGCTACGAGGCGGAGATCGACGGCGCCGGGGGCGTCGACGTCCAGGTCCTCGGCATCGGCACCGACGGCCATCTCGCCTTCAACGAGCCGGGCTCCTCACTGGCGTCGCTCACCCGGCTGAAGACCCTGACCGAGGAGACGCGGCGCGACAACGCGCGGTTCTTCGGTGGGATCGACGACGTGCCGCGTCACGTGCTGACCCAGGGACTCGGCACCATCCTCCGCGCACGGCACCTGGTGCTCCTCGCCACGGGGTCCGGCAAGGCGGCGGCGCTGGCGGCGGCAGTGGAGGGACCGGTCACCGCCTCCTGTCCGGCGTCCGTGCTCCAGATGCATCCGCACGTCACGATCCTCACGGACGCCGAGGCAGCTGCAGGCCTCGTCCGGCGCGACCACTACCGCGCGGTCTACGACGCCAAGCCGGAGTGGCAGGGCCTGTAGGTCAGTCGGCCAG
>JAKFEI010000117.1:0-4691 GCA_036675765.1 Nocardioides sp.
GTGACAAACCCCAACTCGGGCGTGACAAACCCCAACTCGCGCTACTTCGGCGGGAGGGGGAAGAACGAGGACGTGCGGGATGCGTACTCGACGTACGCCGGGCGCTGCATCATCGTCTGCTCCAGCAGCTTCACGCCGGTGACCGAGACGAGGAACCAGGTCATCGCGATCGGAGCGATCAGGGTGGCGAGTCCCGCTACCCAGCCCGACGCCAGGCCGCCGGCCAGCCACACTCCCCACCACACGCAGGCATCGCCGAAGTAGTTCGGGTGGCGCGTGTAGCGCCACAACCCGCTGTCCAGCACCGCAGGGCGCGCGTCCCTCGGCAATGCCTTGTAGGCAGCGAGCTGCGCGTCGCCGGCGGATTCGAAGACCAGGCCGACCAGCCACACGACTCCGCCGACGACGACCAGCGGCCAGCACCAGACATCGCTGACGACGCCGACCGCGACCGGCAACGCGATGACTGCCATCACCGCGCCCTGCACGCCGAAGACCTTGCGTACGGCGACGCCCATCCCGACCTCGGAGAGCGGACCGCCGAGCACGACGAGATAGCGCGGGTCCTCGCCGTGGCCGGGGGCACTGCTGCGGCGGTGGATGTGCCATCCCAGCCGCAGCCCCCACACACCCACGATCGCGACGAGGAAGGCGGTGCGGAGTCCCTCGCCCGCACCGACTGCGATCGCCGCCAGCGCGCACGCGGCGGCGATGACGACGAATCCCAGTCCCCACGCGGCATCCACGACGACGACGCGACCCTGGCGCCGCGCGACGAGGGCCGTCACGGTCATCACGGCTGCGTCGGCCAGGACCGCCGTACCGAGGGAGAGGGCCACCTGTACGGGGTCGGACATCACCAGCTCCGCGTCCAGGGCAGCGAGTGGTCCGCGCCGGGACGCACCATCAGCATCTGGTCGACGCCCATCCGGCCGTCGCGGAACGCCATCGAACCGCCCACGAGGTAGAGCCGCCACACACGCACGAGCTCCTCACCGACCAGTTCGGTCAGAGAGTTGATATTGGCCTCGAACCGTTCCAGCCAGCCCGCGACGGTCAGCACGTAGTGCTCTCGCAGGGCCTGCACGTCACGCATCTCCAGGCCCGCTTCCTCCAGCAGCGCAACGGTCGCGCCGACGGGCCGCATGTACATGTCCGGCGCGATGAAGGACTCGATGAACGGACCGCCCCCGGGCCAGCGACCGGTGCGCGACATCTGCTGCACGAGCACCCGCCCACCCGGGCGGACGGCGTCGTGGAGCACCTTCGCGTACGTCGGGTAGTTCTTCTCGCCGACGTGCTCACCCATCTCCAGGGAGGCGACGGCGTCGTACTCCGCACCCGGCAGGGGTACGGCGTCGCGGTAGTCGCAGAGCTGGAACTCCACGCGATCCGACAGCCCCCGGCGGCGGGCTGCCGCTTCGGCGAAGCGCTTCTGCTCCGCCGAGATGGTCACGCCGACCACGCGCGCACCGAACTGCTCGGCCGCGTGCAGGGACAGCGAACCCCAGCCACAGCCGACATCGAGCAGGCGCATGCCCGGCTCCAGGCCGAGCTTGCGGCAGACCAGGTCGAGCTTGGCGTTCTGCGCTTCCTCGAGGGACGCGGTCGGCGAGGGGTGGTAACCGCTGGAGTAGGCCATCGTCTGCTCGTCGAGGATCAACGAGTAGAACTCGGCGGTCGTGTCGTAGTGGTGGCTGATCGCCTTCCGGTCGCGCCCCTTGCTGTGCAGGCGGCCACCCAGCTGGGCCTGGGTGGCGGGCGGTGCGGGTGGGCGACCGAGCAGGTCCAGCCCGATGGCGGTCCGGATCGCACCGGCGATCGCCTTCAACGACGGACGCTTCCCGCCGAGACCGCGGTCAGCGGCGACCGCGAACGCGTGGGTCAGGGCAGCGTCGAGGTCGCCGTGCACCTCGAGCTCGCCGGTGACGTAGGCCTGCGCCGCACCCAGTTCGCCCGGGTGCCAGAGCAGGCGCCGCAGCGCGTCGGGAGAACGCAGCTCGACGACCGGGCCCCCCTCGGGCCCGGCCGCAGAGCCGTCCCATGCGATGAGGCGCACGGGGAGGTCGCCACCGACGAACGGGCGAAGGGCCTCGGCCAGCCGGGAGGCGACGCCCCCCGGCATCGCCTCCCGCTGGGTGCTTCCGGTAGTGGTCGCGGTGGTCATCACGCCTCCCGAGCGAAGGTGAGCTGGTGGTCGTCGATGTAGCCGGCGGCGAAGCCTGCCCGGCAGTACTCCAGGTAGAAGTGCCACATCCGGCCGAAGGTCTCGTCGAACCCGAGATCGACCACGGCCTGCCGGGACGCGACGAACGCGTCGTCCCACAGCTGGAGGGTCCGGGCATAGTGCGCGCCGATCGACAACGTGTCGACCACCCGCAACCGGGTGTGCCTGCCGACGGTCTCCTCGATCGCCTGCACCGACGGCAGGGCGCCGCCGGGGAAGATGTACTTGGTGATGAAGGTGTGGGTCGATCGGGTCGCGAGCATCCGGTCGTGGGGCATCGTGATCGCCTGGATCGCGACGCGTCCACCGGGAGCGAGGACGTGGTCCAGGGTGCTGAAGTACGTCGGCCAGTACTGCCAGCCGACCGCCTCGATCATCTCGACCGACACCACGGCGTCGTACGCACCGGCGGGCTCGTCGAGCAGCGCGCGGTAGTCGCACAGGTCCACCTGGACGTCGTGGGCGTGGCCGGCGGCGGCGATCCGCTCGCGGGCCAGCGCCTGCTGTTCGACCGACAGCGTGATGCTCCGGACCAGGGCACCGCGGGCGGCCGCCCGGATCGCGAGCTCGCCCCAACCGGTGCCGATCTCGAGCAGGCGGGTGCCCTGGGTGACGCCGGCCTGGTCGAGCAGCCGGTCGATCTTGCGGTGCTGGGCGGTGACGTGGTCCGCGGCCGTTGCCGTGGCCGGGTTCTCGAACAGCGCGCTGGAGTAGGAGAGCGTCGGGTCGAGGAACGCCGCGAACAGGTCGTTGGACAGGTCGTAGTGGTGCGCGACGTTGCTCTGCGTGTTCTCGCGGGTGCCGCGCTGGGTGCGGGGAATCCTGGTGACGACCAGCGAGCGCAGCTTCTGCAGGCTCGGCGGCACCAGCGACGGCAGCTCGGCGGCCAGCACGGTGAGGAACTCCCCGAGGACCCCGTCGCCGGGTGTGCCGTCCTCGCACCACGCGCCCGTCATGTACGCCTCGCCGAACCCGATCAGCTGGTCACGGCCAAGACGTGCGAAGAACTCGTCCGGACGTCGTACGACGATCGCGGGGCCGCCGCGGCCGAGCTGCTCGATCTTCCCGTTGCCGCGGTGCAGGTGCACCGTCACGTCGAGGCGGGACACGGCCGAGCGGAACAGGCGCTGCGCAATGCGGGCCGAGAATCCGGCGCTGGGAGCGGTGTCCAGGTCCGGCCACGCCAGGAGCAGGGGAGCGGTGGTCTGGGTCATCGGAGAACGCCTTCCTCGGTCGGAGCGGGAGCTGGGGGGGATTCGTGGGCAGGCCGCGGATGGATTGGAACCCGACGGGCCCACAGCGCGATGCCGTGCATGCGGATCAGCGCAGCCCCACGCAGGCCGGACAGCGGCAGCAGCGGGGCGACACCCGGCTGACCGGTGAGGCCGGCGTCGAACCGGGACCCGGCGTCGGTGTGCAGGGTGATCCCGAGCCGGAGAGCGCCGGTGACCGGGTCGGGCGGGGGAGCGAGCACGTCGTAGTGCCCGTCGGTGCCGTGGAACGGCGACACGTACATCGCCTTGTCCACGCGGCCGCGGCCGTCGTCGTCGGCGTCGAGCAGGTAGGCGTGCCGGTCGCCGTACGTGTTGTGCACCTCGACGACGGTGGCTGCGGGCCGACCGTTTCCGTGCTCATCGGCCCAGCACCAGTGGACCGAGATCGGATTGAAACAGTGTCCGAACGCACGGGGCTGACTTGCCATCAGCGCGCGGCCGGCCCGCAGGTCGAGGTCGTGTCGGGCGAGGAAGCGGTCCAGCCCCTCGCGTACCGACACCGTGTCGCCGTCGAAGTGGTCCCGGCCGAGGAAGCGGCCGTGTACGCCGTCGATGCTCCCTCGTTCCGAGACCTGGTCGAGGTCGACGACGTACAGGTGGGACTTCAGCTGGAAGCTGTTCTTCAACGGCTCGCGGCGCTTGTGGACCAGGACGGTGTCGTACGACGTCGCGGGCCGCCGGAGGTCGAGGAGGCCGTCCACGGCCGTCTCGAGACCACCTGGTCTCGAGACGGTTGCTGCGCAACCTCCTCGACCAACGACGGTCTTCGGCCACGACAGCCCCAGCCGCTCCACGGCCTTCAACCCCGACCGCGCACCGTCCTCGTGGAACCCCCACCCGTGGTACGCCCCGGCGAAGACCAGCCGGTCCGAGTCGATCTCGGGCAGCCGGGACCGGGCCGCGACGGACGTCGGCGTGTAGAGCGGGTGTTCGTACTCGCGGCGGACCAGCACGGTCGCCGGGTCCACGACGTCCTCGCCGCCGAGGGTGACGAGGTAGTGCGTCGGCGTGTCGAGGCGTTGCAGCCGGGTCAGGTCGTAGGTCACCTGGACCTGGTCGGTCGTGGTCGTCGGGCGGCGGAAGTTCCACGACGCCCAGGCGTCGCGGGCGGCGGGCATCACGCGGGTGTCGGTGTGCAGCAGGGCGGTGTTGTGGACGTAGGGGAGCGCGTCGAGGAGCTCGCGCTGCAG
>JAKFEI010000515.1:0-4666 GCA_036675765.1 Nocardioides sp.
CTCGGCGACCCAGTTGCGGAGGGTGGCCTCGAGGGTTTCGAGGCTCGCTGACGCTCGCACCTCAACCACCGACGGGACCACAAAGGCGACGACCCGGTTGCCCCACTCCGGGTCCGGCACGCCGAGTACCTCGGCCTCAGCCACCAGGGGATGGGCACGGAGCCGCTCGGCCACGGCCGGGCCGGGGACGTTCAGGCCCCCGCTCACGATCACGTCGTCGATCCGCCCGATCACGACCAGCCGTCCGTCCTCGTCGATGCGGCCGGCGTCGGAGGTGAGGAACCACCCGTCGACGAGCGTCTCGCGGGTGAGATCGGGCTGGTCGACGTACTCGGTGAAGAGGGTGGGGCCGGCGATCCGGATCCGGCCCCCCTCGCCGAGCGCGATCGCGACACCATCGAGGGGCAGGCCGTCGTACACGCAGCCGCCGGCGGTCTCGGCAGAGCCGTAGGTGGCGACGACGTGGACGCCGGCAGCGGCGGCTCGGGCGCGCAGCGCAGGCCCGATCGGACCGCCGCCGAGCAGCACCGTGTGCGCCCGGCGCAGCGCCGCCAGGTCAGCGGGGTCGTCGAGCATCCGGGTCAACTGGGTCGGGACGAGGGACACGAACCAGCCCGACCCCTCGGGCCAACCCGCCTCCCCCAGGAGCACCGGCTCGTGGCCGGCCACCAGCGACCGCGCGATGACCTGCACCCCGGCAACGAACGTCGGCGGTACGGCGAGGACCCAGGGACCGGTGGCGCCCAACCGCGCGGCGGACGCGTGGACGGAGGCCAGGAGTGCTTCCCGGGAGAGCAGGACGCGCTTGGGAGCGCCCGTGGAACCGGACGTCTCGACCACCAGTGGGCGCGCGGACGTGTCGCCGTCGAAGAGCCACGAGCGCAGGCCGGCGACGACCTCGGCGGGGTTGCCGCGCACCGGCCAGATATCCACCTGACAGACGCTAGCGGGAGGGGCGAGGATGGCGCTGATGAGCACACCTGTCTCGGACACAGGACCGGGCACGTCCGGCGTCTTCCGTCGCCTGGTCCCGCCCACGCCCCTGTCGCGCCGCCTCGCCGTCCAGTCGATGCTGTTCTCCACCGGCGACGGTGCGTTCGTCACCGGCAGCGCGGTCTTCCTGACCCAGGTGGTCGGCATGTCGGCGGGGAAGGTCGGTATCGCGATCACCATCGCGGGCATCGCGGAGTTCCTCTTCGCCTACCCGGCCGGCCGGGTCGTCGACCGGTTCGGCCCCAAGCGGGTGTGGGTGATCTCGACGGTGTTTCGAGTGGCGTGCTTCTGCGTGCTCCCGTTCGTCGGTTCCTTCTGGGAGTACGTCGCCCTGGCGATCACCTTCGCTGTCTTCGAGTCCGCGGGCCATTCCTCCCACCACGCCTACGTCCTGGACGTCCTGCCACCCAAGGAAAGGGTGGAGACCCAGGCCTACATGTACTCCGCCCTCAACGTGGGCTTCACCCTCGGCGCGATCATCGGCGGCATCGCGCTGGCCTTCGACAACCTGACGGTGATCCGCTGGACTCCGCTGTTCACGGCGGCGTTGCTGCTCGCGAACGCCTTCTGGATCAGTCGACTCCCCGCCGCACCCCATGACCTGCGGGTCGCCAGCGGCGAGCAGCGCGTGAAGCCGACCGGGCCCGGTCCGATGCGCAACTGGGGCTGGATCCTGGTGTCCTTCTTCCTCGGCACGCTGTGGACCAACCAGGTACTGCTGCACGTCGTGATCCCGCTGTGGCTGGTCGAAGCCACCGACGCACCGCACGTGCTGCTGGCCTGGCTGTTCGGCACCAACACGGTGCTCTGCATCTTCCTGCCGGCGTACACGTCCAAGGGTGTCCGGACGCTGGACGACGCCCTGCGCTACACGTGGATCAGCTCGGGCTTCTTCGTGGTCTCGTGCGTGATCACGATGGCCACGCACTCGACGGTCGGCCTGGTCACCGTCCTGCTCGTGTGGCTGGGGCACGTCACGGTCACCGGCGCCGAACTGGCGGTCTCGGGCGCCAGTTGGTCGTTCCAGGCCGAGCTGATGGACCCGAAGCGCCGCGGTGAGTACCAGGGCGTCAATGACGTGTTCGGGGCTCTCGGCTCGCGCTGGGCGCCGGCGCTCTACACCTTCCTGGCGCTCTCGTGGGGTGCCGAGGGGTGGCTGGTCATCGGCGGCATCATCGTGCTCGCAACGATCTGCATGGGTCCGTCGGTGCGGCTGGCCCAGGGATTCGCGCAGCGGAACTTCCCACCCGAAGCGGAACCCGTGACCGCCGCGGAGCTCACGCCGGATCCGGCCTGAGCATCTCCCTCACCCGGAGCAGGACCTTGCGCGTCGTCTCGAGGTCCTCGGCACCGAACTCGTCGCGGAAGGCCTTCTCCACCTCCATGATGTGGTTGAAGCCCTCCTGCGCGACCCTCTCGCCGTACGAGGTGTAGCGAACGAGTTTTGCCCTCCGGTCCGACGGGTCCTCGACCATCTCGAGGATCCCGAGCCGGACCATGTCGCGGACCACCTCGCCCATCGACTGGCGGGTGATGCCGATCCGCGCCGCCATGTCGGCCGCTCGCGATCCTTCCGGCCCCAGCGTGGCGAAGACCGCGTTGTGGGCCGACGTCAGCTCCGTGAAGCCGGCGCGATGGCCGTTGGCCAGCATGTCGTCGCGCAGCGCCCGCGCCGCCTTCTCGGCGAGCGCGATGAACGGCTCGAAATCCGGGCGGACCAGTTCGCTTGACATTTGACAGGCTACCTTCCATTATTTGACAGGTCGCCTTACTTTATCAGGAGTTGCCATGAATGCACGAACGACCCACTCCCAGGTCGCCCGGCTGTTCCGTCCGCTGTACTCCGGCGGCAGCCGCACCGTGGGGGCCGCCGTGGAGCAGGAGTTCTTCGCCGTCGACTTCTACAACGGCAGCGCCGTGAACCCGCAGCGGGTCCGCGAAGCCGTCACCGGCCGTTCCTATGCCCCCTGGGTCGGCTTCGAGCCCGGCGGACAGGTCGAGCTCAGCCTCCCGGTCGCGCCGTCCGCGGCGGCGGCCGGACGGCACCTCGTCGAGGTGACCCGGGCGCTCGCCGCGGACCTGCTCGGCTGCGGGATCGTCCTGTACGCCCAGCCCGTGCGGGCCTGCGAGCCGACCACGTCCCGGTTCCTGCGGTCACCGCGGTACGACGCCATGGAGCGCCACTTCGACGCGATCGGCCCGGCCGGCAGGCGGATGATGCGCCACACCACGTCGACCCAGCTGTGCCTGGACTGGTGGCCCGGCCGCGCCGGCCTCGAGCAGTGGCGACTGCTGCTGCTCGCCGGCCCGTTCCTCGCCGCTGCGACCGCACGCAGCACCGGCCCGACCGGCCGGCTGACGACGTGGCTGGCCGCCGACCCCGACCGCACCGCCTTCGACGACCGCCTCCTGCACGGCGACCCGGTGGCGGCGTACGCCTCCTTCGCGGGCGGCGCGACCGACTTCCTCGGCGAGGGCCTCGACGCACACCTCTCCACGCTCTTCCCGCCCGTTCGGCCACGAGGCCGCTACCTGGAGGTCCGGTTCCCCGACGCCCAGCCGACAGCACAGGCGGGCGCACTGCTCGACGGCCTCGCCGCCCTGTTGTACGACGACGAGCGGCGCCGCACGGCCCTCGCCTCCCTGGCAGGCGAACAGGCCCGGCTCGCCGAGCACTGGGCGGCGGCCGCCGCCGGGACCGGTGACGCGGACCGCGGCCTGGCCCTGCTCGGCGCCGGCTCCCGCACCCTGGAGGTGGCGGCATGAACGTCCTGGTCGTCACCGACCCGGTGGCCGGCATCGATCCCACCATCGACGCGACGGTCGGCCTGGTGGCGGCCCTGCAGCGCCTCGACATCCCGGTCTGGATCAGCACACCGGCGGACCTGTCCGTGGTCGACGGTCGCGTCCGGACCCTGGCCGCGCGCGTCGTACTCGCCCCGCGGAAGCGGGGGCGGGACCACCGCTGGATCGTGGAGCGCGACTGGTTCCGCGTCCTCGAGCGCTCCCGGTTCGACGTCGCGGAACGCATGGACCTGGTGCTGCTGCGGATCGACCCACCCGTCGATGCGCGCTACCTGCACACGACGTACCTCCTCGACCTCGTCGAGGCGGCCGGGACCCGCGTGACCAACCGGCCCGAGGGAGTGCGCGCCCTGCACGAGAAGGCGGTCGCCCTGCGCTTCCCCGAGCTCTGTCCGACCACGCTGGTCACCACCGATCCTGCTGACGTACGGCGGTTCGTGGCCGACCACGGAACGGCAGTCGTCAAGCCCGTGGACGGCTTCGCCGGCCACGACGTGTGGCTGCTGCGGGACGACGCGTCCGCCCGGGCGCTCGCGGAATCAGCCACCGCGGGAGGGATCCGGCACGTGATCGTGCAGGAGTACCTCGCCCGCGTGGAGGCCGGCAACAAGCGCCTGTTCCTGCTGGACGGGGAGATCGTCGGTGCGGTGTTGCGGCGCCCGGACGACGACGACTTCCGGATCGGCATGCCGTGCGCACCCGCCGAGGTCGACGACGCGGATCGCCACATCGCCCAGGCCCTCGCTCCCCTGCTGCGCCAGCACGGCCTCGCCCTGGCCGGGCTCGACGTCATCGACGGCCGGCTGATCGAGGTCAACGTCACCTGCCCCGGCGGGATGGCCAAGACCGACGCCCTGCTCGGCACCGA
>JAKFEI010000444.1:0-4625 GCA_036675765.1 Nocardioides sp.
CCACCCCCGGACCCCGGGTGACGCACGATCCTTCCAGAGGAGCGTCATCATGACTGAGGTCCTGCTTCTCACGACGCGGCCCGACACCGGGTACGAAGTGATCCTCGCCGACGGGGACCCTCGATGCGCCACCGTCCGGGTGCGGGGCGACCTCGACCTTGCGGCCAGGGAGTGGCTCGCCGACGTCCTCCACCGCCAACGCGAGACGGGCCGGGTCGTCGTACGGCTGGACCTCTCGGCGGTCGTCTTCATGGATTCCGCATGCCTCGGCCTGCTGGTCCGGGAACACCCGCGTTTCCTCGCCGTTGACGGTCTGCTCGCGCTGACCGACGTGGGTCCGCGGATCACCCGCCTGCTGACGGACGCCCACCCCGATCGTCCCGTGTTCGTCCTGCAGACCACCCCGGATCCCCACAGCGATGACACCGGCACGCCGCTCGCCCGCGACCCGGTGATGAGGGCGATCCTCCGCGCACGCGACCTGTTCCAGCGCGCATCGACGATCTCCCCGGGCTGATCCCGGGCGCGCAGCGACCAGCGGAACCGAGGTCTCCTCACCATCGGGTCCTGCGCGTACCGTCGGCTGCGTCGGCCCACGGGTAATGGGGAGGGAACCTCTCCCGGGGTGAGCCTCGTCCATTCCTGACGGGGAGATCCACGATGTACTCACGCCGCGCTCTGCAAGCACTCATGACCGTCATCGCCCTGGTGGCTTTGTCCTTCGGACCTCCACTGCCGAGTCAGGCAGCGAAGCCCGGACCCGGCGGCGGTGGTGGCTCCGGGGGTGGCATCGGCGTCAAGATCCAGGGCTACGACGCCCTGTCGAAGTCGTGGACGCCCGGGAACACGGGCGGGTACGCCGAAGGTGACAGCATCCCCTTCCGCCTGGTCCTGACCGGCCCGGGCACGTTGAGCACCCTCCAGATCCTCGCCGACCACAAGCGCAGTGGTGTGAAGGGCATCGAGGACCTCAACAGCTTCCAGGTCTGCACGGGCGCCCCGACGACCACGGCGGCCGGCGCGACCGGCTGCAATGCGCCGGACCAGACGACGCTGACGGTGACGCGTGACCTCCCGAACCCGGTGAGCGCGGGAGTCGAGCAGATCTCCTACACGTTCCACAACGTCGTCATCCCGGCGAGTGGACTCGTGCTGAAGTGGGGCGCGGAGCTCGCGATCGGCTCCCACCTCTACAACGGTTCGGCCCTCCACATGGCGGTCGGGACCGCCACCGCGAATGGCGGCACGGTCAGCTTCGGCAGCAAGGACGTGCCGATCCCGGTCAACGCGATCCTCGCGACCGAGACCGACAAGAAGATCGACGGCAGGGACGCGATCACGGCCGACAGCCCGTTGACCCTCGGCCAGCGCGTGCGCGTCACCATCGCCTCCAAGGTCGTCGGCCCGGCCAAGAGCACCCAGAACGTCACCATCACCGACCAGCTCCCCACCTGCCTGCGGTACGCCGGCAACGCCACCCCGGCACCGGCTTCCGCGCCGACCGCGGTCGGAGGCGTCATCCCGCCCGGCGGCGAGGTGGTCTGGACCTTCTCGAACGTCAAGAACGGCACGATCACGACCGTTGCGTTCGATGCGGTGGTCGTGAGCGTCGGCTCGTGCGCCAACGTTGCCATCACGTCCTCGGACAAGACCCGGGTTCCCTCCACGGACACGGTGCCGATCTCCACGGTCGGGTCTCCGGACATGTCGATCGTCAAGGACTGTGACGACGTCGTCGCGCCCGGCGGACTGGCCACCTGCACCCTGACCTACCGCAACGACGGCGACGCCGTTGCGAAGAACGTGACGATCACCGACGTCCTCGACCCCGGCCTGACGTACGTCGCAGTCGCCGGGGAACCCCAGCCCTCGGGCAACCCGCTGGTCTGGAACATCGGTGACGTCGCTGCGGGCGACGGTGACACGATCACCTACCAGGAAAGGGTTCCCGCGACCGGTCCTGCCGGCACCCAGGAGTACAAGAACACCGCGACGGTGCGCACCACCGGTGACCCCGATCCCGAGGACGACAAGGACACCGAGATCGTCGAGGTGACCTTCGCGGTCGACCTGGGCATCACCAAGGCGTGCCCCGGCACCCTGCCCGCCAACACGCCCACGCAGGAGTCGGTGACCTACCGCAACGGAGGCACCGCCGCAGCGACGGGCGTCACCATCGTCGACACGCTCCCCGTCGGAATGAGCTACGTCCCCGGCAGCGCCTCGGTGGCGCCGACCTCGGTGAACGGACGCGTGATCACCTGGGTGATCGGCAGCGTCCCGGCCAACTCGGCACCGGTGACGATCACCTACAAGGTCACCGTCGCCGGTCCCGGCCAGTTCAAGAACGTGGCAACGATCTCGGCCGACCAGCCGGATGCCGACGCGACGGACAACCGCGCCGAGTGCACGGCCGGGGCGGCGTACTCCGACGTCGCGGTCGACAAGGCCTGTCCCTCGAACGCCTCGCCCGGGGCGACCGTCACGCACACGGTGAGCTACGCGAACGTGGGCAACCAGCCCGCCGCCGGCGTCGTCGTCGTGGACACGCTCGGGGCAGGGTTGGCCTTCAAGACCGGCTCGGCGAAGGTCAACGGTTCCGGGGTGACCCCGTCGGTCAACGGCCAGGTCCTCACCTTCAACCTCGGCACCGTCGCTGCAGGCGGCTCGGGCGTCATCACCTACGACGTCGTGCTCGACGCGACCGCGACGTCGGCCGGAGTGAAGACCTTCACCGACACGGCTGCGATCAGCACCACGAGCAGCAACAGCATCAACACGAGCAACGACTCGAAGGCATGCTCGACGGACGTCGACTACCAGCCACGGCTGACGCTGACGAAGATCGGCTGCCAGGCAACCGTGGTGCCGGGCGGCTTCCAGACCTACACGCTCGGCTTCGCCAACGAGGGTACGGCGCCCGCCACGGGAGCCACGCTCACCGACACCCCGCCGGCCGGCCAACGGATCTCGGCCGCGCCCGATGCCGACATCGACGTCGAGGAGAACACCGCGGTGTGGGACCTCGGCACCCTGTCGCCCGGCGAGGACGGCACCAGGTCACTCACGGTCGAGGTGAACGTCGAGAGCGGCACGCAGGTGTTCAACACCGCCACGCTGGACGCCGACAATGCGAGCGCCACCACGGCGACGGCGTACACCCAGGTCAACGGGACGGGCTCGTCGACGCACGGCAGTGCCTACGGCATCGACGTCCGGGCGCTCGGGCTGACGCTGATCGACAAGTTCGTCAGGGCGAGTTCCAACGACCCGGGTGGCCCGAACGACTCGGCGGCCGGCCCGCTGGCGACGCTCACCGTGGCCGGCGTGGTCAACGCCGGGGTGCTCTCGGCGGCATCGCACTCCAGGGTCGACATCGGTTCGGCGACCTCGACGTCCACCTCGACGGTGGCCAACCTCAACCTGCTCAACGGCCTGATCACGGCGAAGGCCGTGCGCAGCGTGTCGACCTCGGTGGCCGGACCGCTGGGCGCGTCGTCGAACACCGACGGGTCGACGTTCACCGACCTGGTGATCGCCGGCCAGCCGATCCCGAACTCGGTCGCCCCGAACACGGTGATCAACCTGCCGCTGGGGATCGGGTCGGTGAAGCTGCGGGCCCCGAAGATCACGGCAGGCGTCGACGCCCAGGGCCGCTACACGACCACGGCCTCGGTGAACATGATCGACGTGACCCTGACCGGGCTGCTGGTCGTCCCGCTCAACACGCACGTGATCGTCGGTCACACCGAGTCCGACGCGACGTACCCGAGCGGGGCACCGTGTGGCGCACGACCGAACACGGTGTCGGGCAAGGCGTTCACCGCCTTCGTCGACAACGTGCTGCTCGACGACCTCTACGTCAACAAGGCGGAGATCGCGCCGCTGGGCGGTACGTCGACGGCCAACACCGCATCGGTGCCCGGCCTGCCGGGTGTGCTGACCGCATCGGCCCTGACCAACTCGAGCACCGGATCCATCGGTACGCCGCCCACCGCGACCAGCACGAGCAAGGCCGCCGGAGCCAACATCCTGTCCGGCCTCATCACTGCTGACCTGATCGAGGTGGCGGCGACGAGCACGGCGAACGGCACGACCGCGAGCACCGCGCTGAGCGCGAACTTCGTGAACCTCAAGGTCGGCACGCTGACGATCAACGGCCAGGTCACGCCCAACTTCACCATCGACCTGTTGTACGGCGGCGGCATCGCCCACATCGTGCTCAACGAACAGGTCACGAACACGCCTGCCGGCGGAAAGGACACGTCCGGCACGGTCAATGCCGTCCACGTCCGGCTGTTCTCCGCGGTGGGGTTGCTCACCACGGACGTGATCGTGGTGTCGGCACACAGCGACGCACATACGCAGTGACCACCCGGCGGTCGTACGGGCGGACTCACCCCGCCATGGCCGCGCCCACACAACAGCCGAACGATGCGACCAGCGCAACCGTCCGGATCAGGTGCAGTCGGTTCCACGGGTCCTCGAACGCCTCGCGTGCGGCCTTCAGCGTGGCCGGCACGTCGGTCTCCCCCACCGCCAGGAGCGCGTCGTTGAGCGGGACGTTGCCGACCATGGTGATGCCGAAGCAGACGACGTAGAGGGCGAGCGCAGCGATCACCCAG